>JAZPZL010000191.1:0-25330 GCA_045544655.1 Eubacteriales bacterium | reverse complement strand
GCCAGGGGGTAAGGCAGACCCTTGTATTCAAAGGGCTTTACAAATTCCTCAAACAGCTGATAATCAAAAAGCTTTTCGCCCACCAATTTCCCTTCCGCATAATCGGAAAGATAGGTTTTCAAATATGCGCGATCCGCATCCGTCATTCCCTGAAAGGCTTCCGTTGCGGTTTCTTCGGCAGTTTCGGTGACCGTTTTCTTCTCCTTCTGTCCGCAAGCGGAAAGCATGAGAGCCAGGGTCAGCAGAAACGCCGTAAAGGCTAAAGTTTTTTTCATAATTCTCCTTATTTGGACTGCGCCGCTTTACGGGCGCTGGTCAGCGTATTTTGCAGCAGCATGGTAATGGTCATGGGACCCACGCCGCCGGGAACGGGGGTAATGTAGGACGCCTTCGGTTCCACCTGAGCAAAGGCAACGTCGCCGCAAAGTCCGTTTTCGTCACGGTTCATACCCACGTCGATCACCACCGCGCCGGGCTTTACCATATCTTCCGTTACGAAATTCGCCTTGCCCACGGCGGCAACCAGAATATCCGCCTCGCGGCAGATCTCCGCAAGATTCTGCGTTCTGGAATGGCAAACGGTCACGGTTGCATTCTTATGAAGCAAAAGCATTGCCATCGGCTTTCCCACGATGTTGCTTCTTCCGATAACCACCGCACGCTTTCCCGCGGGATCGATTCCGTACTCCTCCAGAAGCACCATAATTCCCGCAGGCGTACAAGGAACGAAGTCAAAATCTCCGGTCATGATTCTTCCTACGTTTTCATAGCCGAAGGCATCCACGTCCTTTTCGGGCGCAATGCGGGCGATCACCTTTTTGTCGTCAATGTGCTTGGGTACGGGAAGCTGAACCAGAATGCCGTGGATCTCACCGTCCTCGTTGAGACGGTCGATCAAGGAAAGCAGCTCCTCCTCTGAGGTCTCGGCGGGAAGGCGGTATTCGCGGGACAGAAATCCCAGCTCCTCACAGCCCTTTTTCTTATTCCTTACGTAAATGGCGGAGGCGGGATCATCCCCTACCAGAATCACGGCAAGTCCGGGACGTACGCCGCTTTCACGAATCAGTGCTTCCGTTTCCGCAAGCATTTTTTCTCTGCGCTTCACAGAGGTCATTTTTCCGTCAATTCTGATCGCCATTGTTTTCCTCCTGCGCTTCTTCGGAAGCTTCTTCCGTTACCTTATCTGCCTTTTTCTTTTTACTTTTTTTCTCTTTTTTTGCCTTTTTGGGCTTTTTCTCCCCCTCTTCCACAGGAGCTTCCTCGGTAGGAGCTTCCTCGGCAGGAGTTTCTTCTGCGTGAGCTTCTTCCGCAGGAGTTTCCTCGGCAGGAGTTTCTTCTGCGGGAGCTTCTTCTGCGTGAGCTTCTTCTGCGGGAGCTTCTCCGGTCTTTTCTTCGGCTTCTCCCGCTGCCAATGCGGCGCGGGGCTTTCCGTACAGACCCAGGATCACGAAGAGAGCAATGCCCGCCAGACAGGAGGCAAGACCGATGCACTGAGCCAGGCGCAGCGGACCGATCATCAAGGAATCCACGCGCAGCCCCTCGATAAGGGTTCTGGAAGCACCGTACCAGATCAGATAAAAAGCAAATACCTGACCGTCGGATTTTTTGAAACGGTAGATCAGAAACTGAGCCAGACAGAAACCGATAAAGGTCATAATGGACTCATACAAAAACGTAGGATGTACCGGGCCCACACCGTTTACCACCATGCCCCAGGGCATGGCGTGGGTCACCGTCTCACCGTAAGCCTCGCCGTTGATAAAATTACCCCAACGGCCAAGAGACTGGGCAATGAGAAGACCGGGAACGATGGCGTCAAATACCATCAAGGGATTGTTTTTCTTGATCCTGGCAATCACCAAAACCGTGGCAATGCCCGCCAGAACGCCGCCGTAAATGGCAAGACCGCCGTTCCAAATGGCGATCATATCGGAAAAGCTTTCGTATTCCTCCAGCTTCGCCAGAACGTACATGGCTCTTGCGCCGACCACTCCGATGGGAATGGTAAAAATAAAATAATCGAGAAAGGAATCGCCGTTCAGCTTTTCCTTTTTCACCGCATTGCGCAGAATAATGGTGCAGGCAAGGATCATTGCACAGCAAATGATCACGCCGTACCAGGCAATGCTGAATTTTCCAAACAGATCCTCCACCAAAAAACGGTTAATGGTCCAGGGACCCCATCCCAATTCGGGAAAGGATACGATGGTCGTATTCGCAGTAATCATCTTTTTTCCTCCTTCGGTCTTTTCACTACCGACAGAACCAGTCGGCTCGGGTTGTAAGAAGCTGCAATGCGCTTCCTGATATCCTCAAAGGTAACGTCTGCCACCGTATCGGGGTACGACAGCATATCCGTACCGGAGAATGCAAAGTCCATAAAGTTTTCGGCAATTTCCGTGGTGGAATTCCAATCCTGCACCGCACGGGCGTAAACCGCCTTGCGACTGCGCTCAAAATCCTCGGGGGTGATCAGCTGTGCCGCCTGCTTTACCGTTTCCCGTATCCTTTTATAGACCGATTCGGGACGGCTGCTTTCACCGAAGATCAAAAGGTAGCCGTAGCTTTGAGAAAGATTGTATTCCAGAGAGAAGCGGTCACCGATCAAGCCCTTGTCGTACAGCTCGTTGTAAAGCACTCCGGATTTTCCGAAAAGCATATCCGACAGAATTTCGTGCTGCGCCTGCTGCTTCAGGATCTCCTCGGGGGTCCTTCTCTTTTTCAGGTCGTCCTCTTTCATTCCCACTGCAAAAAGGGGCGTTCCCACGGGGAATTCCTTAACCACCTTTTTCCTGTTCACACGCTTGGGCTCGGAGGGAAAACGGGTCTGGATCCGAACGGGCTCACTCTTTTGAAGCGTTTCGTCCAATACCTTTCTTACCTTCGCCTTATCCCAGGGTCCGCAAAGAACCAGAAGCATATTGTTCAGATTGTAGAAGGTGTTGTAGCAACGGTACAAAATATCGCTGGTAATATGAGAAATGGTCTCCTCCGTTCCCGCGATGTCCACCTTTACGTTGTGATTGACGAAAAGGGCGTCAAGCAATCCGTAATAAAGCTGATGGAATGGCTCGTCGTAGCACATACGGATCTCCTGCCCGATGATGCCCATTTCCTTCTCCACCGTTTCGGGAGTAAAATAGGGCCTCGTCACGAAGCTGAGCAAAACGGAAAGATTCTCGTAATACTTATCCGTAGCGGAGAAAAGATACGCGGTCATTTCCGTAGAGGTGAAGGCGTTACAGCTGGCGCCCAGCGCGGCAAAATGCGCAAATGTATCACTGCCGTCCTCATTCTCGAACAGCTTATGCTCCAGAAAATGGGCAATTCCGTCAGGCACGGTCACAAAATCCGCATCACGGTCCGTCTTAAAGGTGCGATGCACCGATCCGTAGCGGGTACCGAACAAAGCAAACGCTTTTTTGTGCGCCTTGGGAACGATCACCACTTCAAGACCGGAGGAATGCTTTCCGCGATAATATTTTTCCTGTAAACGTTGGTTTTCCGTAGTATAAAAACGCATCACGCTTCCTCCTTTCCCGTCAGGGTATAGATCGTATCCAAGGTAATATTTTCGGAAACCTTCACCACGTCCTCCGCGGTCAGTGCCTGAAGCTCGGCAATGATCTCATCGGGCGTCTGGAAGTTTCCGGTAAGAATGCGGGGCAAATACCAATCCGCCAAAACTGCGGGATTGTCCCGAAGACCGCGGAGAGAATGGATCAGGGCGCCTCGCGCGTTCTCCAATTCCTCGGGAGTAATATTTCCCTTGCGGATCTCCTCCATCTGATTGAGAGCCTCGGAAATGGCAACCTCCCGCTTCTCGGGAGCGATCCCAGCGTAAATGGTCATAATTCCCTTCAGTGCGTCAGGCGTAGAGGAAATGGAATAGCATAGGCTCATTTTTTCCCGCAAAACGCAAAACAGCTTGGAGGTAAGAGACCCGCCCAGAACCGCGTTGTAAAGGCTCATGGCGCGCCAGGTGGGATCGTAAATGGTGGAGGCGGTGCGGAATCCCATTACCAGATTTGCCTGGGTAATATCCATCGTCTCGGTGATCTCCTTCACCGTCCGTGCCTTGGTGCGGATGGAGAGCGGCGGCAAGGGCGCAAAGGCACGCTCGCAGGAAGCAAACATTTTCTCCACCTGCTTTTGTACCTTCTCCCGATCAAAGCGTCCCACGAAGAAGATCTCGATCTGAGAGGTCTTTAAAAATTCCTTATAATAAGCGGCAAGGCTTTCCGCCGTGATCTTGCCGATCTCTCCCCGCGTACCGATGGCGCAGGTGGAATAAGGCTCCAGCTTACACATATGCTCGATCATTCTCGATCTGGCGTATCTCGCTTTGTTGTTTACAAGGGAGGCGATCTCAAGCAGTGCCTGTTTCTTTTCCCCCTTTACGTATTCCTCGCAAAAGACGCCCTCGGGAAGATAGGGACGGAAGATCACCTCTTCCAGAAGAGCAAGCCCTTCTCCGGAAAGATCCTCACCGCCAAAGGTAAAAGCATTGTCCAGAAGAGCCAGAGAAACGGAAAGGGTATGCCACTCTCCCACCTTCAAAGAATCCGATGAAAGGGAGGCGTCGTACAGCTCGTCCAATGCCCGATTCAGCGTCAGCTGGCTGGGGTACTTTTCACAGCCACGGGTCAAAACGCGGGCAAGCACCGTGTTGTAAGAAGCATTCACCCGATTCAGGGAAGTCAGAAAATCAAAGGTGATAAAATTGGTTTTATAGCGATCGTTCTCCACGAAATTCAAATGAACGCCGGGGAGAATGGAAATCCGCAGTGGTTTTTGTTGTGTCATAGTGCATCCTTTCTGCCATAAATATAGCAATCTATTATGTATTATACTATACAATCTGTACCTTTTCAAACCTTTTTGTGATTTTTTTGTGAAAAAAGGAATTTTTTTCTTTTCGCCCCGGTTACGGCAGAAGTGAAAAAATTGGTTGAATAAATATAGCACCCTCGGTTTTTAATTTTCTTTTGAATATGAAGTCTTTTTTTGAAAAAAGATAAACAAGGACCGTTCTTTTGTTATTTTTCGTAAGTTTTGAGAAAAAAAGCGTATTTTTTCGTTTTTCTGTCTTTCACCTCTTGCGAATTTTTTTATATTTTAGTATAATAGATTTGAATTTGAACAAAACCAGAGAAAGGAACTCAAATCATGACCACCAATGCAACCGTAACCAAGTGGATCGAGGAGATGAAAGCTCTTCTCAATCCCGACAAGATCGTCTGGATCACCGGCGAAGAGGCTCAGCTTGAGGAACTCCGCGAGGAGGCTTGCGCCACCGGCGAAATGCTGAAGCTCAACGAAGCAAAGCTCCCCGGATGCTACCTTCACAGAACCCGTCCCAACGACGTAGCCCGTGTAGAAGACAGAACCTTTATCTGCACCACCGTTAAGGAGGATGCAGGCCCCACCAACAACTGGTGCGCTCCCGCCGAGATGTATGAGAAGCTCTACAACATCGCACGCGGCACCTATCAGGGCAGAACTATGTATATCATCCCCTTCTCTATGGGTCCCATCGGTTCTCCTCTTGCAAAAGCAGGTATCGAAGTTACCGACTCCATCTACGTTGTACTCAACATGGCGATCATGACCCGTGTAGGCACCAAGGTTCTGGAGGTTCTCGGCGATTCCAACGACTGGGTACGCGGTCTGCACGCAAAGTGTGACGTTGATCCCGAAAAGAGATATATCTGCCAGTTCCCCGAGGATAACACCATCATTTCCGTAAACTCCGCTTACGGCGGAAACGTACTGCTTGGTAAGAAGTGCTTCGCACTCCGTATCGCTTCCTATCAGGGCTGGAAGGAAGGCTGGATGGCAGAGCATATGCTCATCCTCGGTCTTGAGAATCCCAAGGGCGAAGTAAAATACATCGCCGCCGCATTCCCCTCTGCTTGCGGTAAGACCAACCTGGCAATGCTCATTCCTCCCAAGTATCTGCAGGAGAAGGGCTACAAGGTTTGGACCGTTGGCGACGACATTGCATGGATGAGAATCGGTGCTGACGGCAGACTCTACGCCATCAACCCCGAGAACGGCTTCTTCGGCGTTGCTCCCGGTACCAACGAGAAGTCCAACTTCAACGCTCTTGAGTCCACCAAGAAGAACACCATCTTCACCAACGTGGCTCTGGATCTGAATGACAACACCGTATGGTGGGAAGGTCTCAACAAGAACCTGCCCGAAAACGCCATCGACTGGAAGGGCAACCCCTGGGGTCCTGCAAAGTTCGACAAGGCAGACAAGACCACCTGCGCCGCACATCCCAACTCCCGTTTCACCGCTCCCGCTGTGAACTGCCCCTGCATTTCCGAGGAGTTTGACAAGGGTGCAGGCGTGCCCATCTCCGCAATCGTATTCGGCGGCAGACGTGCAAAGCTGGCTCCCCTGGTTTACCAGTCCAAGGATTGGAAGAACGGTGTATTCGTAGGTGCTACCATGGCTTCCGAGACTACCGCAGCAGCTGCCGGTGCAGTCGGCGTGGTTCGTCACGATCCTATGGCTATGCTTCCCTTCTGTGGCTACAATATGGGTGACTACTTCCAGCATTGGCTCGATATGGGTGAAAAGCTGGGTGACAAGGCTCCCAAGATCTTTAACGTTAACTGGTTCCGTACCGACGACGAAGGCAACTTCGTATGGCCCGGCTTCGGTGACAATATGAGAGTCCTCAACTGGATCATCGACCGTTGCGAGGGCAAGGCTGATGCTGCCGAGACTGCAATCGGTTACATTCCCAGACCCGAAGACATTGATCTGACCGATCTGGATATGGATATCGAGGTTCTCAAATCCATCCTCACCGTAGATAAGGATGCTTGGACCGAGTATGCGGCAGACGTTGAAGAGTACTTCAAGAAGTTTGACCGTCTCCCCGCAGAGCTCAAGACTCAGCTGGAGACCCTCAAGGCAAACCTGAAGTAATTCAAAACAAACAAAATCACGGAGCTTCGGCTCCGTGATTCTTTTTTGCAAAAAATACCGTTTGCCGATGCAAACGGTATTTTTGATTTATTTTTCGTCTTCGTTGGTACCGGTGTTGCTGTTTCTGAAGAATACAAAGTAAACGATGACACCCACCGCAAGAAGGGCGTAAGAGGAGATGGCAATCCCCAGTCCGTTTGCGGAGAAGCCTCCCTGAGGGAAGATCAGCTCGTACACACCCAGGATCTCAATGGCAAGAATGAGAAGAGGCGTTACCCACTTTACCATAAAGATAAATACCGGGCGGAAGAAGCCAAGTCTCTGCCCTTCCCCTTCCATTTCCGCAACTGCCTTTTTCGGTCCCATCAGCCAGCCGATGGCAATACAGCTGAAGAAAGCACAAACCGGCATCAGCACCGTGTTGGTCACCGTATCGAAAAAGCTGAGCAGATCCATACCGAAGACCTTAATGGCATCGGGAGAGGCCATATCCTGACCTGCGGAAATACCCACGGGAACGGAAACGGCAAAGCAGATCAAAGCAAGGATCCCAACTGCTTTTTTGCGGGATACACGGAATTTCTGGATCACAAACTGGCAGACCACCTCAAGGAGTGAGATCACGGAGGTAAGTGCTGCGATCACGACCATAGCAAAAAACAAAAAGCTGACGACCTTACCAACAAATCCTAAGGATTCAAACACCATAGGAAGGGTCTTGAACATCAATTTGGAGCCTGCAATATCCTGAGGCATCACGCCCGCCGTTGCCTTGTAGTGATACAAAGCGGGGAAAATGGCAAAGCCGGCGAGCAGGGCTACCATAGTATCAAACAGGCAGATCATACCGGTGGATTTTACAAGGCTGATCTCCTTTCCGGTATAGGAGCCGTAAACGATCATAGCGCCCATTCCCAAAGAAAGAGAATAAAAAGCCTGACCCATTGCCGCAAGGATATGCGTTCCCCCAAGCTTGGAGAAATCGGGCTTCAGGTAAAAGGCAAGTCCCTCGCCTACGCCTTCACCCAAACAAAGAGAAAAGATCGCAGTACCAAAAAGCAAAACGAACAATGCGGGCATCAGGATCTTGGCTGCCTTTTCAATACCGCCCTTGACTCCCGCCATAACCACAAACAGCGCCAATGCGATAAAGATGGCGGTGAAAAGGGTCACCAGCCAGCCGTTGGCAGCGAAGGAATCCATCGTACCTGCATTTCCGCGGAAGGAATTTACCGCAAAGCGCACGGTATATCCGCCAAGCACAGAGTAATAACAAGCGATAAAACCGGGGATCAGAATGGCAAGGACGCCAAACCAGCCCACGTTCTTATGGATCTTTTTAAAGGCGGTAACGGGGTTAGCCTGAGCCCGTCTTCCGATAAAGATCTCACAGACCATGGTAACTGCGCCGATCAAAAGCACGCAAGCAATATAAACCAGAACGAAGGCGGCACCGCCGTACTCCTGCGTCTTATAGGGGAAGCCCCAAAGATTGCCCAGCCCTACCGCCGAGCCTGCAGCCGCCAGAACGAATCCCAATCCGCTGGCAAAACCGTTTTTCTTTTTGTCCATAACGAAAAACCTTTCTTCTTCAAAATAACTCGGCTATTTTATCACAGCACGTCGAAAAAATCAAGGAAAAATGCACTTTTTACCGAAAAAAAGAAAGAAAAATGCAAAAAAACACCCGACGCGGTTGCGTCGGGTGAAATGATGCCTTGAATTAGTGGCAGATGCAGATCTCGGTGTCCTTATCGAACAGATGCATTCTGTTGATATCGAAAGCAACCTTGATGGAATCGCCAACCTTAGCCTTGGAACGGGGAGATACTCTTGCGATGAAGTTGGTCTCCTGGCTGTTCAGGTACAGGAAGATCTCAGCACCCATAAGCTCAGTTACGTCAACGCCTGCATCGATCACCCATTCGGAGAACTGGGAGAGATACATAGGCTCGTCGTGGATCGCCTCGGAACGGATACCTGCGATCACTTCCTTGCCAACGTACTTCTGAACTTCCTCATCCTCAGCCTTCTCCTCGGGAAGCTTGAACTCATTGCTTTCACCGAAGGTGAAGTAAATGCCGTCCTCGCCTCTCTTCTTGATGAGCTTACCGTTGATGAAGTTCATCTGAGGAGTACCGATAAAGCCTGCTACGAACAGGTTTACGGGGAGATCGTACAGGTTTTGAGGAGTATCAACCTGCTGGATGATACCGTCCTTCATAACGACGATTCTGGAAGCCATGGTCATAGCCTCAGTCTGGTCGTGGGTTACGTAGATAAAGGTCGTCTGCAGCTTCTGGTGGAGCTTGGTAAGCTCGGTTCTCATGGATGCACGGAGCTTTGCGTCCAGGTTGGACAGAGGCTCGTCAAGCAGGAACACCTTAGGCACACGAACGATTGCACGACCCAGAGCAACACGCTGTCTCTGACCACCGGACAGAGCCTTGGGCTTACGGTCGAGCAGGTGAGCGATGTCAAGGATACGAGCTGCTTCTTCAACTCTTCTCTTGATCTCTTCCTTGGGAACCTTGCGGAGCTTCAGACCGAACGCCATGTTATCAAACACGGACATATGGGGGTACAGAGCGTAGTTCTGGAACACCATCGCGATATCTCTATCCTTAGGTGCAACGTCGTTAACCAGTCTGTCACCGATGAAAAGCTCACCCTCGGTGATCTCTTCCAGACCTGCTACCATACGAAGAGTGGTGGACTTACCGCAACCGGAAGGACCTACCAGAATGATAAATTCCTTGTCCTTGATCTCCAGGCAGAAGTCGGTTACCGCAGTAACACCGCCGGGGTACTTCTTAAAAATATGCTTCAAAGATACACTAGCCATTTTTTCCTCCTAAAAATATGCGCAGAAATTTCTCTGCATAATCAAACGAATGTATTTTAGCAAATTTCTCCCGTTATGAAAAGAGTTTTATTCCCCAAAAATGCAAAATACAATTTATGCAACTTGTACAAAATCTGTGAAAAAGATTATTATCAGATACAAAAACATCAGTGTTTATCTACATTTTTTGAAGTGCGTTATATATTTTAAACACACAATTCTCAGTTTTTATAACTGCACAAACTATTTCATTACACAATAAATTTTTATTTTATTCACAAAAGTTTGTGTTTTTTTCTTGCCGAAGCACCCTTTTCCTGATATAATATGAAATGTATTAAAATTTTAAGGCGGATGCACATGAAATTCAACAAACGTATTTTTTCCCTTCTGCTGGAGCAAGCAAAGGGTGATCGCTCCTGGCGACAGTTTGCCATGGATTGCGACATCAGCTATATCCAGATGAGAAAGCTGGCTCTGGGACAGCAGGAAAACTCTCCCAGGCTCAAGCTGATCAATAAAATCGCACAGAACGCCGCAGGAAACATCACCGCAGACGATCTTCTTTTCTGCTCGGGCGTATATAAGGAATCCGAAGAAAAAAAGCCTTCCGGCAGTGCTTATCGCTCCGGCGAGCTGTTCAACGAAAAATTTCAGAGTCTTTCTATGGGTCAAAGAAAGATGGTTCTGGATTACGTTGATTTCCTGCTGAGCCGATGAAGGAAAAGCTTCTTTCTTATCTGAAGGAAAGCGGCGACGCCATCCTTTCCTATTATAGGGAGAATCCCCCCTACGCCTTGACCCCGGCGGAGCTTCACGAGGGGACCTTCGTTTACTTTGAGCGCGGCGGAAAACGTCTGCGCCCTGCCATTTGCCGTCTTGCGGCAGGTGTGCTGGGCGGTCCTGAGGCGGAAGCGGCAGCGATCCCCTGTGCGCTGGCGCTGGAGCTTTACCACAACTGGACCCTGGTTCACGACGATATGATCGACCACGACGATACCCGTCGCGGAAAGAGTGCCGTACACAAGCTCATCTCCGATTCTTTTTCGGAATTCGGTAAGGAGAAAGCCACCGAGTACGGTTTCGACGCCGCACTTCTGGCAGGCGACGCCCTCCACAGTGCCGCAATTTCTTATCTGTCACAGCTTTCCGATTCCGGCTTCGTACCTCCCGCAGTCACCTTGAAGATCCTTTCTCTTCTGGAGGGAAAATACGGTCCCTTCCTCATCGCAGGAGAAACCATCGACACCAAAAACGGCGTTTTATACGGAGAAGGCTCCTTCTACCGCCTGACGAAAGAAGAAGTCACCTTTATGATGGCAGGAAAAACCGGCGCCCTGTTCGGAATCAGCGCTCTGTCCGGTGCCCTGATCGGCTCCCGTCAAACGGATCCCGATCTGCCGAGCTGCGCCGCCCTCGCCCGCTTTGCGGAGCTTTGCGGTCTTGCCTTCCAGCTGCAGGATGATATTCTGGGCGTAACCTCCACGGAAAAGACTCTGGGCAAGCCCATTGGCAGTGATATCCGTGAGGGAAAACCCACCATTCTCCTTCTCACCGCTTACGAAAACGCCACCGACGGGGAAAAGGAATTTCTGCGCCGCGTTGTTGGCTCCTCAAAAAACGACGAGGATATTCTCCGTGCAAGAGAGATCCTGATGGAACGCGGTCTGGAAGAGACCCGCGCCCTTGCCGCTTCTTATCTGAAGCAAGCTGAAAACGCCCTCGCCCCCCTGCCCGATTCCACCTACAAAGAGCTTTTGGAAGCCTGGAGAGGCTTTATGCTCTCCCGCGATATGTAACGAAGGAATAATTGATTGTATATGAAACGCATCCTTTCACTCGCCCTTGCGCTGATCCTTCTTCTCAGTGCGCCTCTGTCGGTTTTTGCCGAAGAAGATCCGACACAGAAGGACCCGATCTACGATATTACCCTGGATTCCCAGGGCGTCTATTTCATCAATCTGGAAACGGAGACGGTGCTTTATTCCAAAGCGGAAAACGCCCGTATGTTCCCCGCCTCCCTTACCAAAATTATGACCGCGCTTGTCGTCCTCAACGAATGTGAGGACGTAAAAAACGAAACCATTACCATCACCAATCTTTCCATGTTTGATTACATCATCAACGACCGCGGTGTACATATGGGTCTGAAGGTGGGAGAAACCTTTACCGTCTACGACCTTTTGGCGGGACTTTTGATCGAATCCTTCTGCGACGTTGCCGATCTTTTGGCTGAGCGCTTCGGTGACGGTGATATTCCCGCTTTCGTTCAAAAAATGAATGCTACGGCAAAAAAATTGGGAATGGAAAACACCAATTTTGAAAACGCCCACGGACTTCATCAATCTAACCACTATTCCTCTCCGCGGGATATCGCGATCCTTCTTCGGGAAGCGATGAAGAACGATCTGTTCCGCGAGATCGTATCCCTGCGGGACTATTCCATTCCCGCTACCGAAAAGCTTCCCGCCCGCAAGCTAAAGCACACAATCAATAGCTTCAATGAAGGCGCAAAATACCACCTTCCCTGCTACGTGGGCGGAAAAAGCGGCTTCACCACCGAGGCAGGCAGATGCCTTGCCACCTACAGCGAGCAGGACGGAATGTCCTACGTTTCCGTGCTTTTCGGAGCGAATCTGGACAAGGACAAAAAATACCCGGGCAATATGGCGGAAATCGAAACAAACACCCTCGTTTCCTACGCCTACGAAAACTTTTCTCTCCAAACCGCCTTTAAAAAAGGTCAGGAGATTGCCCGCCTTGCGGTAACCGATTCTGAGGAAACCGTCTCCGTGGTTGCCGAAAAGCCCATCACCGCCCTGCTCCGCAAGGATGCCCAACCGAATTACAATTTAAACCTTCCCAAGGAGATCTCCGCCAAGGATGTGAAAAACGGAAAGCACATCGGCTCTCTGAGCTTTACCTTCAACGGAGAACCCACCGAGCAAAGCTACCCTCTCTCCATTTCCTGGAACGGCAAGCCCATTACTACAAAATCCGCCCTTGAAAAAGGTGCAGAGGGTGCGGCAAAAGCCATTTCCGATATTTTCAAGGAGGACAAGGTCTTCGTCATCCTCTTCATCGCCCTTTTGCTGGTGATCTTTTCCACCCTTCCCTTGCTTCGTCTGTCCGCATATCTGCACAGAAAGAAAATGCACAAGCCCAAGCATTGATCAAAAAAGAACTGCTCCACCGAGCAGTTCTTTTTTCGTTATTGGGATACCCTTCTTGCAACGATCACCGTTTCCTTCGGATCAAAAAAGTCCTCCGTATTGCTGCTGAATTCCGCTTTCCACACCTGGTCGAAGGTGATGTCTTTTTTGTTGGTCAAAACGAGAAAGGTGGTATTTTTCTCCATTCCGGGACCCTTTCCCTCCACCTCCAATCGGTACAGATACGCATTCGAGATCCATACCCACAGTCCGTCATCCATCCGATGGTGGGTCTTGGTGATCACGAATTCTCCCTTGTCGTAGGTTTCTCGGATCGCTTCCGTTTCCGTTTTCAGGAAAGTCTCACTCGCCCTGCTGTTTTCCCCGATCTTCGGATAAGCCGACGGGTCAAAGCCCGATTTTCGGGTATAAAAGGTATAGCTTGCCGTTCCGCCGCACCCTTCGTTTTTCTTCCAGGTGGCAGTCACCTCGTATACGTAGTTTCCGTCCTTCAGATCAAAAAACAAGGTACCATTGGTCTCGTTCAAAGAAATTTCTTCTCCCGGGGTGTTTCCCGTTCCCCATTCTTCCTCTTTCCAGCAGAAGATCGTAACCTTGTCCGCAGATACCTGCACGATGGGATTCACCCCCGTCACGTTGAATCCCAAATACGCACCCAAAGGGTCTCCGAACGATGCATAAGAAGGGAGAAGGTCAATGCAAGGCATGGTCTTTTTGGCGTTCAAGGGATGCACCCCCTCCGATGCGACGGTCACCGCTTTCCCATTTTCATCCCGATAGGTCCATTCAGAGGTTCCCCTTTGCCCTTCAATACTTTGCTCATTGCTGACCACCACCATCGCAGGAGGAACGGAAAGGGCCGCAAGGGCATCCCCATCAAGCTTTACGCTTTGAGAACCGGCAGTTTCAAGCTCTGTGGCAAGATAGATGGCGTAGACCGTATTGATCTGCGAAGGAAAGGTTTCCTGGATCTCACCGTTAAAGACAATGGCTAGCTCCGTTCCCACTTCAATTTCGGGAAGAGGAATTTGGGAATCCTTCACTCGGGTGCTGACGTAGTACGTACCTCCCTTTTTGATCATTTTAGAATCCTTCGTCGCTTCCACCAGAACCAGGCCATCGTAGATCGCCAGAACCTTCCCGTAGAAATAAGGATTACCGATTAAATATTTCGTCAGTTTGATCGGCGCATCTGCGCCTCCCACATGAGAAAGGGCGTCGGCAAAGTATTCCTGTGCGGCCTTACGGCAGAATTTCTCCTGTTCACGAACGTATCTTTGAGAATCCAGCGCCTTGGCGTGCAGGTACCAAGGGAATTTTTCCCGAATATCCTGTACGTAATACGAGCCGTCCCGCGGCTGCCAATATTCCACAAGCTCGTAATGCCCGTGCTTTCCCGTGCGCTTTGCGGTGATGGCAAGGGGAATGTGGGATCCCGCTTTCTCTACGATCTCACCGTTTTCGAGGGCGTATTCCTGATACCTCGACCACAGATACACCGTGACCCGATCGAAGGATCGTTTCATTCCCAGCACCTTGTGATGCACGGCGGAAAAGATCCCCTCGGAAGCTTCCTTGCCGCCGTTGTGTCCTGCGATCTCCATATCAATAAAGACGGAAAGCTCGTCGTCCGGCTTCGTTAAGGGATTTGTCAAAAAGCAAAGTGCCACCGCGGCACAAGCCAGGATCGCTACCAAAACGATCCAAAAAGCAGGCTTTTTGTAATTCAGCACCGACTTCACCCTCGTCTTTACGGAAGTCTCACCGAAAGCAAGGGGGCAAGCGGCAATGCTGCGCCGATTCACACTGCAGGACAAAAGTGCCTGAGAATAATCCGCCTTCCGTTCCCGATCAAATTCGCGGATCACCTTTTCATCGCAAGCCAATTCAATATCCCGACAAAGCAGTACGTACCCCAGCCACAGCAAGGGATTGAACCAATGGATCGCCAAAAGCAAAAAACCAAAGGGCTTCCAAAGATGATCCCCGCGGCGGATATGCGCCCTCTCGTGGGCAATCACGTATTCCGCATCCTCATCTCTCAGTGAAAAAGGCAAATAGATCCTTGGCTTAAAAAGCCCCAGCACAAAGGGAGAAGCTATGCTTTCGCTTTGATAAACGTTGTCCCGCAAAAGAACAGCCGTCCCCACCTTGCGTTTCAAACGAAAATAGCTGATAGCGGTATAAAGGAGCATCCCTGCGATCCCCACGACCCAGATCTTGGAAAAAACCAGCACGAACAGCTGTAGCACGTTTACGCTTTTCTCCGGAGCCACGGCGATCGCCGTATCGCGGATCACGGGATTCAGCGTGTTATTTAAAAAGGCAACCCCCGTATTGATGGCAGGCTCCTCCACCAACGCCTGCGGGCTGATGGTCTCCGCACTGGGGATCAGGCTCATCACGCTTTCCACGGTAAAGGGGCAGATCAGACGGATCCCCACGATTCCCCAAAGAAGCACGGTGATCCATTTGGGTGCCTTTTTCAAGAACAGCCGCACGATCAGTACCGCCGGCACGATCCATCCTGCGGAAATGCTCATATTCACTGCGTTCAAAAAGGCTTGTGTCATCAGGATCCCCCCTTCCGAAAACGGTCGATCATTTCCTGCACCGCGTCGATCTCCGCCTCGGAGATCCTTTGATGCTTGGTAAAAGCGGCAATAAAGGCGGGCAAGGAACCCTCGAAGGTCTTTTCCACCATTTCGTTCAGCTCTGCCGCCTGTACCTGATCCTTGCTGACCAGAGAGGTGACCACGGTGTTTTCATTTTTCAGAACGCCCCGCTCGGACAAACGCTTGATGACCGTATAGGTGGTGGTGGGCTTCCAGCCCAGCTGCTCCTTACAAAGCTCCACCAGCCGACTGCTCTTGATCGGCTCATTTTCCCACAAAATCAGGCAAAAGCGGTATTCACTTTCAAAAACCTTGGGTGTTTCCATTTCAAAATCTCCTTTCTCTAATCCGTTAGAGTGCATATATACTCTAACACAGTAGAGTGATTTTGTCAACCCCCTTTTGCTTTTTTAAGAAATTTCGAAAAAACGCAAAAAAATGACCCTCTCGGGCCATTTTTCATTCTTCAAAAAAGGTAGCGTCAAAGGGAAGAGGAATCACGAAGCGCAATTCCGCGCAAGGCTGAGAAAGCTCGGGCAAGCCGGGGGAAAAAGCATTCCGATCTCCCAGAAAGATCACGCTGATGCCGCAGGTCTCCTCACTTTGCCGAGGCTCGGTATCGCCCCCTGCCAGCACCTGCGCACAAAGAGGAGCGCAAGCAAGGTAAAGGATCTCACCGTTTTCATCGGGCTGGGTCAAGGGTCTTGCAAGATTGATCTTCATGGGATCGATCCCCAAGCCCTCCAAAAAGCCAAGTGCCTCCGAGGGGGCTTTTTTCATCAGGTGACGGAAAAAGCAGACCGCTGGTTCCTCCGTCTCACCGCAGGGCAACGTCTCGTATTCATTTTTCGTTTTTTCGGGGAAGATCTCCAACCGATAAGAACCGATCTCAAGCATCGTCCCGATCCTCCGCAAAGGTATCTCCCACGATCTCCAGCTTCATTTTACCCCCGGAAAGATCGCCCAAAAGCGTCTCCAAGTCTTCTTTTTCCTTTTCGGAAACCAAAAGATACAGATCCACGCCCTCGCCAAATTCCTTTCCCGTCATACGGTAATTTCTGGTATTCAGTTCAAATTCCACCTTGGAAAAAAGCGGATAGGGTACGGTGATCTTTCCCTTAAAAAATTTGGAAAAGCGGCAGATCCCCGCTTCCGCCACCGCATCCCGGGCGCCGCGGGCATAGGCGCGGGCAAGTCCGCCCGCCCCCAAAAGGATACCTCCGAAATATCGGGTCACCACCACGCAAAGTCCGGTGATCTCTTCTTTTTTCAGAACCTCCAGCATAGGGATCCCACCCGTGCCCTTGGGTTCTCCGTCATCGTCAAAGCGCTGGATGTTCCCCTCTTTATTGATAAAAGCGGAAACGTAGTGTCTGGCATCGGGAAATGCCTCCCGTGCCTCGTCCACGAAGGCCTTCGCCTCCTCCCAGCTGTCGCAGGGCTTTACCCAACCGATGAACTCACTTTTCTTTTCCGTAAAGCGGCTTTCCGCAAAGCCGCGTACCGTCCGATAAAACTCCATCAATACGCGTCCGCCATATCAATGTAAAGGTGTCCGTATTCGGAAATATAGCGCTTTCTTCCGTCCAGATCGTCCCCCAGAAGCACCTCAAACATTTGTCGGGTGGCATATTCATCCTCGGGCATAATGCGAATGAGTCGGCGGGTAGCAGGATCCATGGTGGTGCGGCGCATCATATCCGGCTCGTTTTCACCAAGACCCTTGGAACGCTGAATGGTATATTTGCGGTCACCCAGCTCTGCCAGGATCTTGTTTTTTTCCTTTTCATCGTAGGCGAAGAAGATCTCCTCCTCCCCTTCCTTCTTTTTGCCCTTGCAGGTGATCTCGTACAAGGGAGATTCCGCAATATAAACGTTGCCCTTTTGGATCAGGGTAGGAAGAAGTCTGTAGAACATAGTCAGGATCAAGGTGCGGATCTGATAGCCATCCTCGTCCGCATCGGTACAGATGATGATCTTGCTCCATTTCAGATTCTCGTAATTGAATTCCGCAAGACCCTTTTGTCCCTTACCGATCTCTACACCGCAACCGATGATGCGAAGCAGATCCACGATGATCTCACTCTTGAAAATACGGTCGTAGCCGCATTTGAGGCAGTTCAGAGTCTTTCCGCGAACAGGGATAATGGCTTGGAATTCCGCATCTCTGCCCAGCTTACAGCTTCCCAATGCAGAATCACCCTCTACGATATAAAGCTCACGCTTGTCCTTATCCTTGGAGCGGCAGTTGGCAAATTTTTCAATACGGTTCACCACGTCCACCGTGCCGGCAAGCTTCTTTTTGATGTTGACTCTCGCGCTTTCCGCATTTTCACGGCTGCGCTTATTGATCAGAACCTGCTGGGAAAGCTTATCCGCCTCGCCGGGATTTTCCGCAAAATAGATCTCCAGCTTTTCATCGAAAAATTCCGTCATGGCATCGGCGATGAATTTATTGGTCACCTTCTTCTTGGTCTGATCGGAGAAGGACGCCTCGTTGGAGAAGCAGTTGGTCACCAGAAGCAGACAGTCCTCAATGTCCTGGAAGGTGATCTTCGCCTCGTTTTTGTTGTATTTCCCGGAGCTTTTCAAATACGCGTCCACTGCCCGCAAAAAGCTGGATTTCACCGCCTTTTCGGGGCTTCCGCCGTGCTCCAGCCAGCTGGAGTTATGGTAATATTCCAGCATCTGCTTCTGAGCGGAGAACATAAAGGCAACGGAGATCTCTACGTCGTATTCCGTTTTATCCTCACGGTCACGGCCGCGCTTCTTGCCCTCCCAGAACACAAGGTCAGTCAGAGTTCCCACCTTGCCCTCCTCGGCAATCACCTCGTTCTGCTCGTTGATCCCCGCATTCTGACGAACGTAGTCACAAATGCCCTCTTTGTAGAAGTAGTGATACTCGTTCCAGGTGCCGTCGTCCTTCTGGAATTTCAAATACAGATTCAATCCGCCGTTGACCACCGCCTGACGGTGCATCACGTCGGTAAAATATTCCTCGGGGATGGCAATTTCCGTAAATACGTCCAGGTCGGGGCGCCAGAGGATGGTGGTACCCGTACGGCGGTGGCTTTCCTCTTCTTTCACCAGATCCCCCACCACTTCTCCCTTTTTAAAGTGGATCTCATAGCGGGCGGACTTGGTTCGCACCGAAACGTCCATAAATTCGGAGCTGTACTGGGTGGCACAGGCACCCAGACCGTTCAAACCGAGGGAATACTGATATGCGCCTCCGGCGGCATTGTCGTACTTACCGCCCGCATACATCTCGCAAAAGATCAGCTCCCAGTTGTATCTGCCTTCTTTTTCATTCCAATCCAGAGGAATACCCCGTCCGAAATCCTCCACGGTGATCACGTGATCTCTCGTAACCGTCACGTAAATGGCGTCGCCGTAGCCTGCTCTCGCCTCATCGATGGAGTTGGATAAGATCTCAAAAAAGGAGTGGGAGCATCCGTCCAATCCGTCCGAGCCGAAAATAACGCCCGGTCTTTTACGGACGCGCTCCGCACCCTTGAGACTGGTGATGCTTTGGTCGTTGTATTCCTTCGTTTTTTTCCCTTTGCTTTGCTCTGCCATAAACTCTCCTATCAAGCCAAAATATCGGCATTCTTCCAACAAACAATACTTATCACATTTTATATTATTATAATGTATTTTTCCATTTTCGTCAACTCCTCCCCCCGCCCCAAGCTTTTTTTATCAAAAACGGCTTTCCCATTCCGCATTTTTTGCTGAAAATGCTTTTTCACTCGTACTTTTCCCGCTTTCGTTGTTGACACTCCCACCTGTTTATGGTAAAATTATAGGTGGAATATGTTGGGATTTTATCTCACAGAATCTAGTTTTTTCCGAAGGAGAGAAACAGGATGAATTTACTGGGAATCGACGTAGGCACCACCTCCCTCAAAGCCGTCTGCTTTGACGAAAAGGGAACGTGCCTTGCAGAAACCAATATCGACTATACCCTGGATACCCGCGGTGATCTGGTAGAATTTGATGCAATGGAGTATATCCGCATTGCAAAGGAAGCCATTGCAAAGATTCAGGAAAGCGTCAAGATCGACGCCATTTCCATTGACACCCAGGGCGAGACCCTGATCCTCACCGATGACGAGGGAAATCCTACCATGCCCGCCATCGTTTGGCTGGATAACCGCGCCGTAAAGGAAGCCGCAGAGATCGAGGCTCATTTCGGCGGTGAAACCATTTACAACGTGACCGGTCAGGCTGAATGCACCGGCGGTTGGCCCGCTTGCAAGCTTCTCTGGGTACAGAGAAACAAGCCGGAAGTATGGGCAAAGACCAAAAAAGTATTTATGCTGGAGGATTGGCTCCTTTGGGCGCTCTCCGGTGAGTTTGTCACCGAGCCCACCATTCAGTCCTCTACCATCTATCTGGACATTACCAAGAAGGATTGGTGGCAGGAAATGCTGGACTTCATCGGCGTTGACCGTGCAATGCTTCCCGCAATCCATCCTTCCGCTACCAAGATCGGCTCCTTCGGTGATATTGCCGTAGTGACCGGTGCCTTGGACCAGATCGCAGGTGCCGTGGGCGTTGGCGTAGTGGATGAAAACATCGTCAGTGAAATGACCGGTACCATTATGGCGATCTGCGTGGTAACCGATACCATTCCTCCCTACGATCCCAATTCCAAGATCCCCTGCCACCTGCACGCCATCGGCGACAAGTACGTTTCCCTTCTTTGGAGCTCTACCGCAGGTATGGCACTGAAATGGTTCCGCAACAACTTTGCACCCGAGCTTTCCTTCCGCGAATTGGATGAAGAAGCAGAGAAGGCAGGTCCCGGTGCAGAGGGGCTGGCATTCCTGCCCCACCTTTGCGGCTCTACCATGCCCGTTTACAATCCTGATGCCCGCGGTGCTTTCTGGGGTATGACCCTGGCACACGGCAAGGGTCACTTTGCCCGCGCCATTCTGGAGGCAGTCGCCTTCACCCTGAAGGACGATCTGGAATGCATCGGCGCAGAAGCAGATGAGATCCGCATCACCGGCGGCGGTGCCACCAGCCCCCTTTGGGCGCAGATCAAAGCGGACGTTACGGGTCTGAATCTTTCCACCCTGCAGGAAAAGGAATCCGCGTGTCTCGGCACCGCCATTATGGCAGGCGTAGGCTGCGGCGCATACTCCTCCATCGAGGAAGCCTGCAAGGGAATCGTCAAGACCAAGAAAACCTACAGTCCCCGGGGCGTGGATTACACCAAGGCTTATCGCAAGTACAAAAAGCTGGATCAGCTTTTGAATATTTCGGAGGAATAACTATGGCAAAAGTAGCATTTATCGGCTTCGGAGAAGTCAACACTCCCGTAGAAGTCATCATTTCCCGTACCACCGCCGCTGCAGAGGCTCTGGAAAAAGAGGGTCTTGATCTTGTAAAGGTCATTCCCGTTGCTGACGATTATGAGGAGGTACAGATCAAGGGTGCTATTGAGACCCTTGCAAAAGACCGTTACGACGCAGTCGTTCTCTGTGTCGGCGGATGGATCCCCACCCACGCAGTAATTAAGATCGCTGAGCACTACCGTCACCTCCCCATGGTTCTTTGGGGTCTGTGCGGATGGATGGAGGACGGCAGAATCGTCACCACCGCAGATCAGGCAGGTACCACGGGTCTCCGCGCCGCGCTGGAGGATCTTGGCTTCACCTTCACCTACATTTACGATATGATCGGCAAGCCCTCCAACTCCAAGAGAGTTGCCGATTACTGCAAGGCCGCCATTGCAGCACGCGCCATTCGCCATCAGAAGGCTGGTATGGCAGGCTACCGCGATATGAACCTTTACGGCACTCTGTACGACGGTGCTTCTCTGAAAAAGGTCATCGGTCCCGAAATCGAGACCTTTGAAATGCTGGATATGCAGCAGAGATTCGAGAAGCTGGATGAAAAAGAGATCATGGACGTTGTGGAAAACCGCATCAAGAAGTGGACCTTCGTTTCTCCCTGCAGCGATGAGCCGATGAAGACCGCCGCCGCTTATTACCTGACCGTAAAGCAGATCGCAGAAGAGAGAGATTATAAAGCCATCTCCCTGAAGGACGTGGACGGTATGAAGAAGTTTATGGGCTTCCCTCCCGCTCCCGTATTTATGCTCCTTGCTGAGGACGGCTATCTCACCGTTCCCGAAAACGACTCCCTGGGCTGCGTGACCCTGATGATGATGAAGGAGCTGGTAGGCGGAACTCCCTTCTATCTGGAATTCTACGAATTCTTCGAGGACGGCGTTCTGGCAGGCGTTCCCGACTACGTACCTTCTCAGGTCGTTGAGGGCGAGGTTACCGTAATGCCCGCCGCATTCGGTCTTCTCAATCAGGGTATCCTGAATATCTCCAAGGTAAAGACGGGTGAACTCACCATGAGCCGCCTGGTTTACAAAAACGGCAAGTATATGATGCACATCGTACACGGAAACGGCGTCACTCCTCCCAAGTGGGAAGAGTACGGTTGGGCTCAGCCCGCACCCCAGCTCCCCTCTTTGAAGATCGAGATGGAGAACGTGGACGACTTTGCTCAGCACGTTGCTTGTCAGCACTACGTGATCACCTACGGTGATAACCGCGCACAGATCAGAAACATCTGTTCAATTTTAGGAATCGAGGTATATGAGTCTTGAAAAACGAAGCATTGATTGCCGCACAGAAGGCATTTGACATTGAAGCGGCTGAAATCACCCGCGCAAAAGAAGTTATGGATTGGGACGTATTTGCAAAGGCTGTAGAGGCTTTGGCAAAGGCAGAGCGCATCGGCACCGCAGGCTGCGGTCACTCCGGTATCTGCTGCACCCACTTTGCTCACTCCCTGTGCTGCATTGAACGCCCCGCCCGCTTCATCTCCCCTGCAGAAGCAGTACACGGCGGTATGGGCTTCATCCAGAAGGGTGACGTTATGGTTCTGGCATCCCGCGGCGGTAAGACTGCGGAGCTGCTCCCCATTATGAATATTGCCCACGCCAAGGGCGCAACCGTTATTGCCGTAACGGAAAAGATGGATTCCCCCCTTGCACAAGGCTCCGACATCGTGATCCCCATGCGCGTGGATCTGGAAACCGATAAGTACAACTCCCAGTCCACCTCCAGCTTCGTTGCCCTTGCATCCGTATTCGATGCATTGCAGACCGCTCTCATTGAAGAGACCGGCTTTGTCAACGAGCAGTTCGCCCTCACCCATCCCGGCGGAGCGGTAGGTGAGCGTTTGAATAAGAAATAATTGGAAGGAGAAAACCAATGATTAAGAATATCACCATCAAGGCACCCTTCTTCGAGATCGGTCCCAAGAACTATCTTTGGGGCGACGACGTAGTAGAGCTCGCCAAGGTTGCGGATGCTGCCAGCAAAAAGTACAACGTTGACATCATCTTCACCACCCCCATCGTTGAGATCCGCAGAGTAAAGGAAGCAACGGAGAAGATCCACGTTTTCGCACCTCACATGGATTCTCTCACCCCCGGCAGAGGTCTGGCTGACATTCTCCCCGAAAGCCTCGTGGCTGCAGGAGCAGAAGGCGTTATGCTGAACCACTGTGAGAAGCCCGTTACCGTTGCCCAGCTGAAGGCCGCCATCAAGCGTGCTGACGAGGTTGGTCTGGCTACCATCGTTTGTGCAGACTCCTGCGCAGAGGCTGCTGCCATCGCTCATCTGGAGCCCAACATCATCGTAGCTGAGCCCACCGAGCTCATCGGTACCGGCAAGGCTTCCGACGAAGAGTACGTAGAGGCTTCCATCCGCGCCGTTAAGGACGTAAATCCCGACATTCTGGTTCTTCAGGGTGCAGGAATCAAGTGCTATGACGACGTATACCGCAACATTTTCGCAGGCGCAGAAGCAACCGGTTCTTCCTCCGGTATCGTGGGTCTTCCCACTCCCGAAGCAAGATATCAGATGGTTGACGATATGATCCGCGCAGTCCGTGAAGCCTGGGACGCAAAACAGGCTCAGAAATAAGTTATTAATTTTATTTTCAGGAGGAAAATAGTATGGAATTTAAAGTAGTACAAAAAGAGATTCAGCTGCAGTCCAGAGGATGGATCCCCACCTTCCACGACATTTCCATCGACGTTCATAAGATCGTTGAGGAATCCGGCGTGAAGAACGGTACCGTTGCCGTTGTTTCTCACCACACCACCTGCTCCGTAATGATCCAGGAGTGCTCTCACGACTTCGATACCTTCGACCTGGAGTTCCTGCAGCACGACCTGCTCGACATTATGAGAAAGATGATCCCCGACTTTGCTGAAGAGCATCAGTACCGTCACCCCGGTCCCGTACACGCTCAGTTCGGCAGATACGTAAACGAGCCCGGTAACTTCACCTCCATGAATACCGACGGTCACCTCCGCTCCGTATTCTTCGGCAGAAGCGAAACCATCACCATCAAGGACGGCGTTCTTGACCTTGGTGAATTCGCTCACATCTACTTCATCGACTGGGATCACGTTCGCGCTCGTCCCCGTCAGTGCAACGTTACCATCATGGGTACCACCGAAGACGTTGGATGCCGCAAATACAACAACGGCGAAGTCGTTAACACCCTCCGTAAGTTCCCCGCAGAAGAGAAGACTTATATGGAGCAGTACGACGAGTGGAAGAAGAGATAACCCCTCTCAAAACACAAAGAAGATCGGCTTTCGCCGATCTTCTTTTTTGCGTTTTTATTTGTAGTTGCGGTATCCTTTTTCTTTCAGGTATTTGTCAATGAGCTTCTGGAAGCCCGTTACCTCGGATTTACTTTTCAGTGCCGTATCGAAATTTGTGGTAACGTCCCCATAAGAGTAATAACTATTGCGGAACTTTTCAAAATCAAAAGCGGAATTGACCGTGGGATCTCCCGTAAATCTGTATTCCTGACCAACGGCGGAATCGCCGGTAACGGCGCACCAAGTCATCAGTGCGGTTAGATACCCCACCAGCATATTCTGATGATGTCCGTCGGAAGCGCTTTGGGAAATAACGAAGCTATGCCGGTTGTAGGTCATATCGCTTCCGGGAACTTCCGTGTTGTTGCTGTATATATCGTATACGATCCTTCCCCAGTCCACAACGGTCACGCCCATTTCTTCCACGGCTTTCAGATTTTTCAAAACCTGCTTGCACTCGGTGGTATCCAGCTCATAAAGGCGAAGGGGGACAAGGCAGAAAAATTTCACGTTGGGATTTGCCTCACGGAAAAACGTCATAATCGTCTCCACCGACTCCATAAATCCGTCGATTCGCTTACTGCTTTCCTGAAACATTACGTAGTCATAATAGCGGTCGGTCAGATCCTTGGAGTGATCGTGACCGTCACAGCCACGGTTCGCCTCACAGCTTCCGCCGAAGGTATCCTCCAGGCAGTGGTTCCCATAGGTCCAGTTGGTCACGTCAATATCAGCACCGTTTTCCTTAGCAATCTGGTAGAAATACCCCTTGTCGCCACTGCGCTCACTCTGGCTCTGAATCGAATTATCCTTACCGATCACGCATTTTCCGTAGTATGTGTACGAGTTTCCGATGAAAATAACCTTTTTTCCGTCAAGAGGATGAGAAACAGCTTCGGAATTCGCAGGAGGCTCATAGGGCTTCTCGTATTCACATCCGGGCAAGGGATAACTCTCGGGGAAATTTGCGTGAAAGAGCAGATGAATCGCATCATCCGGATCCACTTTTCCATTCCGGTCCATATCGCCTACCACGCGGCAACTGTCACAAACGTCATCGTGCTTAAGCACAGTACCGGCTGCATAACCGGCATATACT
>JAZPZL010000190.1:0-21369 GCA_045544655.1 Eubacteriales bacterium | reverse complement strand
AAATAAACCCCTTTAGGGGTGGCCAAAGTGGCAAAGACTCTAAGGCTTGAACAAAGAGAAAGCCCGCGCCTTTAGACGCGGGTCAGTCTCATGGGCTTTTAGCCCTTGTGCAAACCACCCGTTTGACGGGTGGTTATGATTACAGAACGTCTACCTTTTCCATATAGTCCAATTCGCCGTTTTCTCCCTTCTTCAAGCGAAGGATGAAGGGAACGGTGTTCAGCTTCAGACACAGGTGAAAGTCCATTTCGGGGAAGATGTGCTGACGCTCGGGATCAAAGAATTTTGCGCCGCTGGTGTTTTTCAGATCAGCCATACGCGCTTCCATATCAGACAGGGGATTGCCCTCCAGAAGGCTCTTGATATACTCGGCACAAAGATTGTCCTCCTCGGTTTGGGAGAGGGAGTTCAGTCCCATACAAACCAGGGAGACCTCCTCGGGATTCTTTCTGCGGATGTATTCGGCAATGGCTTCTGCCGCAACCAGGTTACCGCCGATGATCTCGTCTGCGTGGATGGCGTTTGCAATTCCCTGAGTACCTGCGCTGGTGGTGTGCACCACGGTCTTGCCCGTCAGATCGAGAGGTGCGATCTGGGAGGGGGAGTTGCCGTAATCAAAGCCGTCGATGATGATGCCCTTGCGCTCCCCGCAAAGAACGGTGTTTTCGGGATGCTCCTTTTTATAGTCGAAAGCGATCTGCATATCACCTACGGGGATGATCTTTGCGGCGTTGGCACGGGAAAGATAGGTCTCCACGGTGAAGGCGCGAAATACGTCGATGACGACGGTGAGACCCCGCGCCTGCTTTGCGCCCTCGATCATATGTAAGATTCTGATGTTCATAAAAAGCTCCTTTGCTTAAAATACTTTCGAGAGTATAACACAAGGAGTAAAAAAAGTCAAATATTGTATGCATTTCTTGACATTATTTCCGATATTGGTATAATATTGATAGTATGTAAACGGAGGTGAATGGAATGATCGGCGTATCCTTGCCCTTGACGCTTTTTGAGGATGGCGCAAAGGAAAAACGGCAGCCCCTGCTGGATTATTTGAAAAAGGAAGGTGTGGAAAGCATCGAGCTTCGCACCGTCCGCAGAAATTCCGATGCCGCTCAGGTTCGCCGTGCAATGGAGCTTGCCTGGGAGGAAGGCTTTCAGGTGACCGTTCACGGAGAAGCAAAAAGCGTTGAGACCTGCGTGGCAGACGTTTTTGCTCCCCTTGCATCGGCCTTTCCCTTGAAGCAAAAGAAATTGAATATTACCGTTCATCCTATCGTGGGGGACAACGCCGCATTGCTTTGCGCTTTGTCGGATCATATCATAAAAGAGGATCTTCCCGTGACGATCTCCTTGGAGAACAACCGTCGTCTTCCCGATAAAACGGAGGGGGACAGCGTTGCCCTGGTTCTGGAGGCGGTAAAGACTGCGGATCGGAAAAACGTGGGCATTTGCTTTGATATGGGGCATTTTGCCTATTACGTAAAGAAAAATCTTCCCGAGGCTCCCGATACGCTCCCTTCCGATGAATTCTGGAAATACGTGACCCATACTCATATTCACGCCACGAAGGGGCTTCGCACCCATTATCCCTTGGACGGCTTTGATCTGCCCTTGAAGGCGATTTTGGAAAAATTGACTTGGGGCTATTACGGCGTTTACAACATTGAGCCGGATTTCCCCCGCTTGACGGAGGAATTTACTCCCTTGGAGGTACTGGAAAGATCCGTACCGACTTTGAAGAAAGCGTTGTTCCCCACGGCAAAGCTGTACGACCGTATCCGTCACGAGTTTGATCAGAGCTTTTTGCAGTCTCTTTCCGTAAAAGAAAAGCGAGAGGGAACGCATTTGGGGCTGGTTCACGCCGCTTCCTATCTTTTCAATACAGAGGGCTATTTTTGGGGGATGGATCTTGCCTTCCGCGCCTGCTACGCTTTGAGCGAAACGCCTCATCAGGTGGCACAGCTTCTGAAGGATCTGAAGCTGATGGTCATTACCCACGGTCATCGGGATCATTTTGAAGAGAGGACGATCTGCGCCCTTGCAGAAAACGATACCCTTTGGCTGATCCCCGATTTTCTGGAGGAAAAGGCACTTTCCTTCGGATTGAAAAAGGAAAAGATCATCCTTGCCAAAAAGGATGATCCCGTCACCGTAGGTCCCTTGACCTTCCTGCCCTTTGAGAGCCGTCATTTCCGTCCCGTTACGGGAAAGGGTGTCAAGGAATACGGATATTACGTAACGAGTCCGAATCAGCCTTCCCTGGCATTCCCCGGAGATATCCGTGATTATGAAAATCCCGCATTTCCCTTTGAAAATGCAGACGTTTGTTTCTCCCATATCTGGTACAGCGACGACAATCGAAAAGTGGAAAGCCTGGAAAACGTGCTTCCTTTGGCAAAATTTGCCCTGAAAGTGTCAAAGAAAAAAATATTCCTTTGTCATCTGTATGAAAACGGAAGACCCGACCACGTGATGTGGAGGATGGAACACGCAGAAAAAGCAAGAAAGGAGATTCTCGCCCTTTCCCCCGAGACCCGGGTGTATATTCCCGATTGGGGCGAGATCATAGAGCTGTAATATGAAAAAAACCACCGTTTATCTGATCCGTCACGGACAGAGTGAAAGCAATCTGGCGAAGTTTTTCGCCGGACAAATTAACGTGAATCTGTCAGAGCTGGGTCACGCCCAGGCAGAGCGGACCAGTGAGTACCTTGCCGACATTCCCGTGGACGTGATCTGGTCCAGTGATCTGAATCGCGCGTATCAGACCGCGCAGCATACTGCGGAAAAGAAGGGGCTTGAGATCCATACCAGCTCCAAGCTCCGCGAGATCTTCGCGGGAGAGTGGGAGGGAAGACCTTCCGCAGAGCTGAAGGAGGATCCCGCTTCGGGATACCACGATTGGCTTTACAACATCGGCGTGGTTCAGACCCCCGGCGGTGAAAGCGTCAAGGAGGTGCAGGAGCGCTTCGTTCCCGAGGTAGAGCGCATTATGCGGGAGAATGAAGGGAAGACCGTTTTTATCTTCTGCCACGCTACTCCCATTCGTCTGCTTCGCGCCGCTTGGGAAGGGGTTCCCTTGGAAAACATAAAGGATATTCCCCGCGTTGCCAATTCTTCCGTTACCCAGGGGGAATTTGACGGTGAAAAATTCCGCATCGTCCGTTACAGCTACGCCGATTTTCTCGGTGATATGAAGGTGGAGCCTACCAGAATCGGTGTAAAGGAAGGCGCAAAATGACTCATGTTTACTTGATTCGACACGGTCAAAGCGAAGGAAATCTGCACGACCTTTTTTTGGGACATACGGATATGGATCTGACCGAGTTGGGTAGAAAGCAGGCTGAGCGGGTGACTTCCTATTTTGAGAATATCCATATTGACGCCATTTTTTCCAGCGATCTGAAGCGCGCTTACCACACTGCTTGCCCTTTGGCGGAAAAGAAGGGACTTGCCATTACAAAATGCGAAAAAATGCGTGAGATATACGCAGGAGAATGGGAAGGAAAGGTCTTTTCCGAGATCCGTAAAACCTATCCCATGGGGGATATTTGGTGGGAGGATACTGGGAACGCCCATCCTACCGGCGGCGAAAGCGTTGCCGAATTGCAGATCCGCATTCTAGCCGAGGTTTCCCGTCTCGCTAAGGAAAACGAGGGGAAGACCATCTGCATTTTCACCCATTTTACCCCCATCTACGCATTGCGCACCGCTTGGGCGGGAGTATCCGTTTCCGAAATGAAACGTATGCCCAAGCCCTCTAACGCCTCCGTTACCCACGCGATCTATGAAAACGGAGCATTCGTTCGGCTTGAGGAATACGCCAACAACTCTTATCTTGGGGAGCTGGATTGCCCTAACAGAGCTTAAAAGGAGAAGCGAAAATGAAAACACTGCTTTTGGGAGATCTTTCTCCTACGAGAATTACCAATCCCTTGTTTCAGGAAAAGAAGATCGATGCGCTCTTTACCGATACCCTTTCTCTTTTTGAGGGGAACGACGTGAATATGGTGAATTTTGAGTGCGCCATCACCGATTCGGAAGAGGTCATTGAAAAATTCGGTCCCGGTCTGCGCTGCTGTGAAGAGGTGGCGGAGGTATTGAAGGAGATCGGCGTCAATTACTGCGCTCTGAGCAACAACCATATTTTCGATTTCGGCAAAAAAGGCTTTTACAATACCATCCGCGTACTGGAAAAGAACGGGATGCAGCTTACCGGCTACGGTGAAAACGAAGCGGATGCAAGAAAGAATCTTATCGTGGAAAAAGACGGTGAGAGGATCGCCTTCGTGAACGTATGCGAGCACGAGTATTCCTACGCTTTGGAGAATCGCTGCGGATGCCGCGGCTTTGATCCTTTTGATACCATGGAGGATATTCGTCGCGCAAAAGAGACGGCAGACCGGGTGATCGTTTTGTATCACGGAGGCAAGGAGCAGTGCGAATATCCGTCACCCCGCCTGATGAAGGCTTGCCGCGCCATGGTAAAAAACGGTGCGGACGTGGTGCTTTGTCAGCATAGCCACTGCATCGGCGCGTACGAAAATTTTGAGGGAGCGCACATCCTCTACGGACAGGGAAATTTCCATTTCGTTTATCCTGCAAAGCACGACAATTGGGATACGGCTTTAGCGGTCAAGTACGATACGAAGGCAAATGAGATCGAATTTATTCCCTTGCAGATGCTGGAGGAAGGAATCACCCTGGCAAAAGGGGAAAGGGCGGAAGAGATTATGGAGGGCTTTCGGAAGAGATCCGCATCTCTCCTGGATGGTACCTGGATCGAGGGATGGCGCGCCTTCTGTGAAATGAAGAGAGTGCCTTATACCAAGATTTTGCAAAATGCCTTCAAAGAGGATTCCACGCCCCGTGACGATCATAAATTTGCCCATTATCTGGACTGCGAAGCCCATACGGACGTATGGCGGGAGCTGTTCAAAACTGCAAATCACACCAACGAGCTGGACTAAAAAAGAATCGCGAGAATTTCTCGCGATTCTTTTTTTACAGATTTCTGTATTCCTCTAAAAGCTCTGCGGCGCATCCCTGCAGAACCTCTGCCACAGTGGGAGTGAAGCGGCTGGTTCTCGCTTCGTAACCGCCCTCGTCAAAGGCTTCCTTGGAGGGAAGATAACCCTGACCGCCGTTGGTAAGACAAGCGGTGACCACGTAGATCTCCTTGCCTGCTTTTCTTGCGGCTGCGGCGTATTCCATAAAGGGCTCTCCGCCGAAGCCTACGAAGCCTACCTTGCCAAGGCAAAGAACGCTGACGGGAACCTTTTGGAAGAGGATTTCCTTTTGCAGCTCTGCAATGCGGTAGATCTCTCCAAGCTCTGCAATATCGCGGGGCTTTTCCACCTCGCCGCGGGCGATCTGTGCGCGGAGCTTCTGATATTTCTCGGTTTCCTCCAGACCCTTGGTGTTGGTGGGAATGTACTTCATTTCCACCTTACCCCAGATCCTTCCGGTCTCTACCTCCTTGACCTGATCCCAAAGCTCTACCACAACGTCGGTAATGCCGTTGCCCATAATGGTGGACATCTGATAGCCTACGGTCTGCTGAGGATCGGAAACGTCTACGTGGTTGGTATCGCCCTCTGCGCCGTTGACGACCATACACTTGGCACCCTCCAGCTTCTTTTCGGAGAAGCGGCGCGCCTTGCCGGGCCAGTCTGCGGAGATCCTGCAGCCGCCTACGGTATCGGGATGGGTGGAGAAGTTGATGATGGCAATATCGTCTGCCTCTTCACGCTTGAAGCGGAGAAGTCGCACCGTGTTATCCGCCTCACCCAAGGGGTGATCGATGTCGGGATTGCCTCTGCCGGGGTTGGTTCTTACCGAACCGTCCTTCATACGGAAACGGCGGATGAAGGACAGGGGCTTTTCCGTTTCCTTTTCTGCGATGCAAAGGGTGGCATCTTTCAAATCGCCAAGCGCCATCTGCGCTACGTCGCAGTATTTGCGGTACAAAACGTCCAGGTAGGTAGGGTCGTTCAGACCGATGTTACCTACGTGAGGACGGGTGCCGATCCGAACGGAGGTGTGCTGATGGAGTCCCTGCATAAATACGTGGTCTGCGGGAATGTCACAGCGCTTGGCGATCTTTGCGCGAAGCTCGGTGGCAACGTTTTCCATCACGTAAAGAAGGTCTGCGGCAATGAGGACCGCTTTGTTTTCACCGTTGGAAAAAGCGACGCAGTTCAGCTCCAGGGGATCCAGGATGCGATCTGCGGGACGGTATTTGGAGTTACCTGCCAAAGGACTTCCCAAGGGCGGGGTAATATCAACTCTTGCAAAACCTGCTTGAAACATACTTCATTCTCCTTTTTTTATAAATTCTTGTATTCTTCGATCAGCTCTCCCATACTGCACTTCAGCACCTCTTCCACGGAGGAATCAAAACGGGAGGTCTGTGCCTCAAAGCCTCCTTGGTCGTAGGCTTCCTTGGTGGGGAGATATCCTTGACCGCCACCGGTCAGACAGGCGGTGAACACGTAAAAGTCCTTTCCCACCTCGCGGGCGTTGGCGGCGTATCGTGTAAAGGGCTCTCCGCCGAGACCGAGGAACACGATCTTGCCCAGACCCAGGATGCAAACGGGGATGTTCTGATAGATCAATTCGCGCTGAAGATCCGCAATGCGGGCGCACTCAATATTGGTGGTGTGATCCTTGGAGGGCTCGCGGGTTCCCGCGGCGATCTCCGCCCGGATCCTATTGCATTCCTCCAGCCGTTCAATTCCCCGCATATTGGTGGGGACGTACGCCATTTGCACCTTGCCCCATACCTTACCTGCTTCCACGGGTGTGGCTTTTTCCCAAAGAGAAACGGCGGTGTCGGAAATGGTCTTGCCCATATAGCTTGCGTGCTTGTAGCCTACACGCTTTTTATCCTCTTCGGGATCCCGCAGGGGATTGATATGGTTGGAATCACCCTGGAATCCGTTGACGAGAACGCATTTAACCCCGGGAAGCGCCTCTTCCGTGTATCTTCTTACAAAGCCCGGCCAGTCTGCGGAGATTCCCTTGCCGCCGATGACGTCGGGGTGACACTGAAATCCTACGATGGCAATGTCCTCACCCTCCTCTCGCTTGATGCGGAGAAGACGGACGGTGTTGTCCGCTTCACCGATGGGGCGCACGATCTCCGGATTTCCTCTGCCCGGATTCATTTTATAGCTTCCGTCCTTCATCAGGTAGCGGCGGATGAAGGAGAGGGGATCGGAGCTTTCCTTTTCTGCAATGCAAAGGGTGGCATCCTTCAGATCGCCAAGTGCCATCTGCGCCACGTCGCAGTATTTTCGGTACAAAACGTCCAGATACGGCTCGTCGTCAAAGCCCTTTCCCCAAACGTGAGGACGGGTGCCGATGCGCAGGGAGGTGTGCTGATGGAGTCCCTGCATAAATACGTGGTCTGCGGGAATGTCACAGCGCTTGGCAATCAGATTGCGGATACGGGTCGCCGCATCCTCCATCACGTACAGAAAATCTCCCGTGGTGAGAAGAGCGGTGCTTTCCCCGTCGGAAAAGGCGACGCAGTTCAGCTCCAGGGGATCCAGGATCTTTTCTGCGGGACGGTACTGGGAATTGCCTGCCAAGGGGCTTCCCAAGGGCGGGGTAATATCAACTCTTGCAAAACCTGCTTGAAACATAGCTTCTCCTTAATTACAGAGCCTTATATTCGTCCAGAAGTCTCTTTGCGCATTCCTTTGCCTCTTCTTCAAGGGTGGGGGTGAAGCGGGAAGAGCCTGCTTCATAGCCGCCCTCGTCGAAGGCTTCCTTGGTGGGAAGATAACCCTGACCGCCGTTGGTAAGACAAGCGGTGATGATGTACAGGGGAGCGCCCACCTCACGGGCGTTGGTGGCGTAGCGGGTAAAGGGTTCACCGCCAAATCCCACGAAGCCTGCCTTGCCGATGCAGAGTACGCTGACGGGTACCTTCTGATAGATCAGCTCCTTCTGGATCTCTGCAATACGGGAGTTTTCACCGATCTCGGTGGCAGTCTTGAACTGAGGACGCTCACCGCGGGCGATCTCGGCGCGGATCCGCTGGCATTCTTCCATACGCTCGATGCCGCGGGTGTTGGTCTTGTTATAGATCATTTCGCACTTGCCCCAAACCTTGCCCGTTTCCATGGGCTCTACCTTGTCCCAAAGAGAAACGGCGGTGTCGGAAATGACCTTGCCCATAAAGTCAGCGTGCTTGTAGCCGCGACGCTTCATCTCTTCTTCCTTATCGCGGAAGGGATTGATGTGGTTGGAGTCGCCCTGGGCGCCGTTGACCAGGATGCATTTCACGTCGGGGAGTGCCTTTTCGGTGTATCTTCTTACAAAGCCGGGCCAGTCAGCGGAAAAGCCGGTGCCGCCGATGACGTCGGGGTGGCAGGAGAAGTTGACCAGGGCAATGTCGGGGGCATCCTCGCGCTTGAAGCGCAGGAGTCGAACGGTATTATCGGAAAGATCCAAAGGTCTGTCCACGTCGGGATTGCCTCTTCCGGGATTGGTCTTGACGGAGCCGTCCTTCATCAGGTAGCGGCGAATAAAGGAAAGGGGTTCGGGGGTTTCTTTTTCTGCCTGATAAAGCTGCGCGTCCTTCAGATCGCGAATGGCAAGCAGAGCCACGTCGCAGAATTTGCGGTACAATACGTCCAGATAAGGCTTGTCGTCAAAGCCGGGACCCCAAACGTGGGGACGGGTACCGATGCGCAGAGAGGTGTGCTGGTGGAGACCCTGCATAAATACGTGGTCTGCGGGAATTCCGCAAGCCTTGCCGATCCTGTCGCGCAGGGGAGTGGCAACGTTTTCCATTACGTACAGAAGATCCTCGGTGATGAGAACGGCAGTGTTTTCTCCGTCGGAGAAGGCGACGCAGTTCAACTCGATGGGGTCCAGAACGTGGTCGGAAATACGGCGGGTAGCGTAGCCTGCCAAGGGACTGCCTAAGGGCGGGGTGATATCAACTCTTGCGAAACCTGCTTGAAACATAATTATTTCCTCCAATTTTCAAAGTGATTTATATTGATTTATATTTTTTTCCGTACAATCGGTCAGCTGCTTTTCCAGACAGGGATCAAAGCGGGAGGAGCGCGCCTCGTAGCCGCCCTGTCCCTGCGCTTCTGCCGTAGGAAGATACCCTTGACCGCCGTTGCATTGACAGGCGGTGAACATCAGCATATCGCCGCCCTTTTCCCGAACCATCTTGATGTATTTGGTAAAAGGTTCTCCGCCGAAGCCGACGAAGCCTGCACCGCCGATGCAAAGGACGCTGACGGGAACGCGCTGGTAGAGAAGCTCATCGGGAAAGCCTGCGATGCGCCTGGTCTCCGCTCTGTCGGTGGAGTTTTTAAACGGCTCGCTGAGTCCCAGCTCGATCTCTTTCAGACGGGTCTTGCATTCCTCAATGCGTTCGTACCCGTCCATATTGGTGGGAACGTAGATCAATTCCACGTTGCCCCAAACCTTGCCCGTTTCCAAGGGGTGAGTCTTGTCCCAAAGGGAAACCACCACGTCGGAAATGGTCTTTCCCATAAAGGAGGAGTGGGGAACGCCACGTCTTTTTTGCTCTTCTTCCTTGGGACGGAAGGGATTGATGTGGTTGGAGTCGCCCTGAAAGCCGTTGACGAGTACCGCCTTTACGCCCTCCAGCGCCTTTTCAGTGTGGATTCTGGTATATCCGGGCCAGTCTGCGGAAAATCCGGTGGGATCAATATAGCCGATGACGTCGGGGTGGCAGGCGAAGTTGATCAGGGCAATGTCCTCTGCGCCTTCTCTGGTAAATCTCAAAAGGCGTACGGAGTTGTCCGGATCGTCCAGGGGATGGGAGACCAGATCGCCCTTTCCTCTTCCGGGATTGGTCTTACAGGTGCCGTCCTTCATCCGATAGCGGCGTACGAAGGAGATCTGCTCGGCGCATTCTCCGATTCCGTAAGACACGGTGGCATCCTTGAGGTCTGCAATGGCAAGCTGTGCTACGTCACAGTATTTGCGGCAAAGCAGATCCAGATACGCCTCGTCCTTGAAGTAGCGACCCGAGGAAATGGGACGGGTTCCTACGGTAATGGAGGTGTGCTGGTGGAGCGCCTGCATAAAGACGAAATCCGCAGGAATTCCGCAACGCTTTGCGATCAGTCCGCGAATCATCGTGGAAGCATTTTCCCGTACCGAGGTGAAGTCACCGGTAATGAGGACCGCTTTGTTTTCGCCGTCAGAGAAGGCGACGCAGTTCAGCTCAATGGGGTCGATAATGTGATCCGCCTCTCTCTTTTTGCTGTAGCCGGATAAGGGGGAGCCGAAAGGCGGTGTAACGTCTACTCTTGCAAAACCCGCTTGAAACATGTTTTCCTCCGTTAAAGTGATTGGTATTCGTTTAAAAGCTCGGTTGCCCGATGGGTCAGGTCTTTTTCCAGGCAAGGGGAAAACTTGCCTGCGTTCACCTCGTATCCGCCTTGGGCAAAGGCTTCCTCCGTAGGCAGATACCCTGCGGCACCGTTGGTCAGGCAGGTGGCAACCACGTACAGGTTCTTTGCCGCTTCTCTTGCATTTTTTGCATATTTGGTGAAGGGCTCTCCGCCGAAGCCGACGAAGACGACGCTTCCGATGCCAAGAAGTGCCGTGGGGATCTGCTGGAACAAAAGATCGTTTTTATCCTTGGGATTGGTGCGGGAATAAACGATCTCGCTTTTTCCCCAAACCTTGCCCGTCTCCGCAATTCTTCCCATGTCCCAGATGGCAAGCACTACGTCGGAAATGGTCTTTCCCATAAAGGAGGAGTGGGAAAGTCCTCTTCGCTTTTCTTCTTCCTCTTTTTCACGGAAGACGTTGATGTGATTGGAGTCACCCTGAGGACCGCCTACCAAAATGCATTTAACGCCCGGCAGAGCCGCCTCCGTGTATCTTCTGACAAAGCCCGGCCAATCTGCGGAAAAACCGGTGCCTCCGATCACGTCGGGGTGACAGTGGAAATTGACGAGGGCAATGTCACCGCCCTCCCGCTTGAAGCGCAGGAGCCGCACCGTGTTATCCGCCTCGCCCAAGGGGTGATCCACGACGGCACTTTTTCCTCTGCCGGGATTGGTTCTGTAGCTTCCGTCCTTCATACGGAAACGGCGGATGAAGGAGATTTCTTCCGAGGTCTGCCCTTCGGAGATAAAAAGCTCGGCGTCACGAAGATCTGCCAAAGCCATTTGCGCCACGTCGCAGAATTTGCGGAACAAGACGTCCAGATAGGCAGGATCGGGTCCTGCACCTGCAGCACGAATTTCAACACGAATGGAGGTGTGCTGGTGAAGCGCTTGCAGGTAAACGTGATCGGCGGGAATATCCAGCCTTTTTGCAATCATCCCCCGAATTTTCGTGGCAAGGCTCTCCGAGATCTGAAGCACGTCTGCGGAAATCAGTATTCCTTTGTTTTCTCCGTCGGAGAAGGCAACGCAATTCAGCTCCAGGGGATCCAGAATATGGTCGGAAATTCGCTTGTATCCGTATCCGGCAACGGGTGTTCCCAGAGGCGGAGTAATATCAATTCTTGCAAAGCCTGCTTGAAACATCTTGAGCCTCCTGTAAAATTCCTTACATATAAAATAAAACACATTATTTTCAAAGTCAATGGTTTTTGTCTTTTTTGGCACGATTTTGGAAGGTTTTTTCTACATTTTTTCTTTTTGGAATCGGGAAGGGCTGATTCCGCTGTGCTTTTTGAAAAAGCGGCTGAAGTGGGAAACGCTTTCAAAGCCTAGCATCTCCGAAATCTCCGTTACGGAAAAAGAACCGGAGCGCAAAAAGCTTTCTGCCTTTTGCAGGATCAAGGTGTTTCGGTATTCCAGAGGCGCACAGCCGAATTCCTCGTGAAACAGATTGTAAAACTGGGCAGTGGAAAGGTAACAGAGGGAAGCCAGATGAGCGCAATTCACCTTTTCCGTCAGATGCTCCAAAAGATAGCGCACGGCGGGGGAGAGCTTCACGGCGTTTTTACTTGCCGTCTCTTTTTCCAGAGAATGGAAGATCGTACATAGAAGCGCCGTTTTGGCAACGCTGTCGTGGAGAAATTCATATCCGTCCGCAAGCTTCTGCACCGCCTCACTGCAAGCGTGATCCGCTACGTGACACAGCTTGATGGGATGTGTGGAAAATCGTGCAATCTCACCCTTTACCTCCAGATCAAAGTCAATGCGGTAAAATTCGATCTTTTCGCTGAGGACCTCAAAGGTGTGCTTGGAGCCTGAGGGGAGGTAGGTCACGGAGCCGGGGACGAGGTCAAAGCTACCCTCCTCAAAAACGTATCTGCAATGCCCGTGAAGAATATACAGAAAGCCGTTTGCCCGTCTTCCGTTGGGGCGTGGGTTCAGAATGCGGTAGGTAGGTGTTTGGTGGAAGATATTGATATTTTTCAGTGTAAAATCGTGAAACTTCAATTGTTCCAGAGGGAGAACCATGCGCCGCTCCTTTCTCCATTTTCTTCTAAAATCAGTATAACTTATCCCTCGAGAATATGCAATAGCAAACGGAAAGAAAATAGAAGATCGTGCAACTTTTTAAGAATAATGTGTATGGCGAAAACCTTGGATGGGGTTTATAATAAAGGCAAGATCTCTCAGAGGAGGTTGCGCGTATGAATGAAAAATGGCAAAGGACGATGGATGCCTTTGATGAATATGAAAGACGCTTTGCCACCGCCCGTGTCGAAAAGAAGCCTTTTGCTCCCTGGAAGGAAGAGGATCGGAAAGCCATTCTTGATCAGGTCAAGTCCATGCTTGGCTTCCGTGAGGAGCTGATTCCCACCGTGGGCGAGATGGAAGAGACGGGGCGCACGTCTTACGACGGGTATGACGCCATTCAGTATCGTTACGAAACGTGGGAGAATTTCTACGGTGCTTCTACGCTGTATATGCCGAAGACCACGGAGAAGGTTCCCCTTGTTTTCGTTTGCTGCGGTCACGGCGACGTCGGTCGCAGAAGTGCAGGCTATATGGCGATGGGACACAGATTGGCAAGCCTCGGCATTGCCGCTCTGGTGATGGATAATATCGGTCAGGGCGACCGTAATTTCCGTTCCGCCGAATTCAAAGCACCCGATCATTGGTATGCCGTGGCACCCTTTTATTGCGGCTTGACCCTGCAGGGTCTGATCGTAATGGAAACTGTGGCTTTGATCCGCCGTATGACCAAGGATCCCCGCTTTGACACCGCTCGCTTCGGTGCCTGCGGAAACTCCGGCGGCGGTACCTTGACCCTGTTTTTGGCGGCACTGGCCCCCCAGCTTGCGGTCCTTTCCTCCAGCGGTTATCCCGCGGAGATCTCTTACGTGCTTCAGAAGGAGCGCCGCCATTGCGGATGCAACCTTTTGCTCGGGTCCTCCCACAAGGCGGAAATGTGGGAGATCTACAGCTTATTCGCTCCCAAGCCCCTGCTGTTGTCAAGCGGAAAGCTGGATAATCTGCTTCCTCAGGATCTGTTCCTCCGCAACTGCCGCAAGGTGCAAAATACCTTCGTGCAAATGGATCAAAAGGATCGGTTCTCCTATAAGCTTACCGATACCCGCCATCCGTGGGCGATCGAGGATCTGAATTTGATTTCAGGATTTTTGGCAAAGCAGCTTCTCGGAAAAGAGGTTGAGGATGCCGCAGAGCTTTTTCAGGTAGAGGATCCCGATGAATATGCCGTAAAAATGCCGGAGAATATGCTTTCTACTCAGGAGCTTTCCGAAAAGCTGACGGGGAAGAAAATGCCGGAGGGAACGGAGCTGAAGGACGTTTTTAAGCCTACCTTCCACGGGGAAGTGATCGATCCCGATTCCATTCAGAGAGACGTGGGACGGGGGGACGTAATGAGAGTATTTGCACAGTTTGAATGTGCTTTATTAGAAGAAAAGGAGTAAAACTATGGCAAAAACCAAGTACCACGTAGTGGGTGGCTGTCAGTGCTGTATGACCTGCCTGTATCAGTGCCCCGTAAAGGCAATCACTCTGATTGAGGACGTTTCCGCCGTCATTGATGCGGAAAAGTGCATCGGCTGCGGAAGCTGCTATGACGCTTGCCAGCCCGGTGCAATCGAACCCTACGAAGCTGAATAACAATTCAAGGAGATAGATTATGATTAAGTTTTCCGAATTTACCAATGAATACGCTCCCCTTTACGGTGAGTATGACGTTGTCGTTGTCGGCGGCGGTATGGCTGGCGTAGGTGCCGCCGTTGCTTCTGCCCGCGGTGGCGCAAAGACCATTCTTATTGAGAATACCTCCGCGCTGGGCGGACTTGCTACTATGGGTATCGTCAACATCCCCTTGGATTTCCTTTCCGGGTTGGGTCAGGAGCTCTTCGATAAGCTGGACGAAATGAACGGCAGAATCAAGCGTAATTCCGATCCCGAAAAGCACAAACTGGTCTTCGACCGTATGGTAAAGGATGCGGGATGCGATCTGCTTCTGGTTACCCCCTTGGTAGATACCATCGTAGACGGTGACACCGTTAAGGGTATTATCGTTCACACCAAAGAGGGCAGAAGAAGCATTATGGCAAAGACCTTTATCGACTGCTCCGGTGACTCCGACCTGGTTTACTTTGCCGGCGGTGAAGTAGAAGTGGGCAGAGAAAAGGATCATATGTCCATGGGCTGCTCCCTGGAATTCGTTTTGGGTGGCGTAGATTACGATAAGTACACCTCCAGCGAGCTTCGCAACACCGACCCCAAGTGGATCAAGTTCCTTGCAAAGGCAGTGGAAGAGGGCAGAATTCCCGATATTGACAACCACCTGAACTGGATGACCCACCTTCCCGACCGTCCCGAGCATTGCGGTAAGGACGAGGTGAGCATCTGCTTTGCACATTCCAGAAACTGCTTCCCCACCAAGAACGAGGATCTGACCCGTATGTACCTGGAGGGAAGAGAGCAGGTAAATATCCTTGCAAAATTTATCAAGGAAAACATCCCCGGCTTTGAGGATAGTTATCTGTCTTACACCGGCTCCCTGCTGGGTGTTCGTGAGAGCCGCAGAATCGTAGGTAAGTATCGCGTGACCGGTATGGATATTGCTACCGCAAAGAATCACGACGACGTAATTGCCATCAGCTATCACGGCTTTGACCTTCACGGCTTTACCAAGTCCGGTAATATGAAGTGGTTCAAGGGTACTCTTCCCAACGGCGAAGAGGCGTACATCTCCAATATGGCAGGCTGGGGCTCTCAGATGCCTCCGGACGACGGCCTGAAGAGAATCTTTATGTCCGATCTGATCAACCTGGAGACCCAGTATTTCTACGATATTCCTTTCAGAGCTTTGGTTCACGCAAGACTGGATAACGTTCTGGCGGCAGGCAGAAACCTGTCCTCCGACGTCCCCGGTCAGAGCGGCACCCGTCTCATTATGTGCTGTATGGCAATGGGCGAAGCTGCCGGTACTGCGGCAGCCCTTGCTCTCAAGGCAGGCGTAAAGCCCGGTGACGTGGACATTTCCACGCTCCAGAGAAAGCTGGTAGAGAACAAGTGTAACATCGGTCAGGGCTACCGCAAGATCCCGGGTCTTGAGGATAAGGACTATTCCGAGTACGGTGAAATCGTAAACAACGCAAAGAGCCGCAACGGTCAGGAATATCTCCACCTGAAAAAAGACTGACAGAAAAACAAGCAACCGAGATTCCGATGGAGTCTCGGTTGCTTATTTTCAAAAAATTCATATAAATTATTGATAAAGGGATTGACAAAAGCAGGGGAATGATGGTATTATACTACTGTATGTAGGTGTCATTATCTTTTTTGTTTTTGAATCGGAGCGACACCGAGAATTTTTGTGAATTTAGAAAGAATGGTTGCACAAGGCTTTTGTGCAGGAGGAATATGATATGAAGTTTTATGAAGCTCCCGATCTTAAGAAAATTGAATTTGATACCGAAAGTATTCTTGCCGGTGATTCTATCGTTGATCCCAACGGTTCAGACGGAAATGGTAAGCCCAATTCCGATTCCATTTATGAGGTCGGAAAAATTCCGTTGTTTGAATAAAATCCCTGAAAACAGGACTGTAGAAGTGCAAAAGCATTTCTACAGTTTTTTTATTTTTTTCTTTTAGAGCGTAAAAAAAGAACTGCCGATTCGGCAGTTCTTTTTTAGAACGAATTACTTGTTCTTCATCATTTCCTTGTGGCACTCGTCGCAATAAATGGGACGACCGTCAGTGGGCTGGAAGGGAACTCTTGCTTCGTTTCCGCAGTTGGCGCAGGGGCCGGTGAAATACTGCTTGGAAGCTTTCTTTCTAGCGTCTCTGCAGGGCTTACAGCTCTTGGGTTCGTTCTGGAAACCTTTCTCGGCGTAGAATTCCTGCTCACCTGCGGTGAACACAAACTCCTGACCACAATCCTTGCATACCAGTGTCTTGTCTTCGTACATTTGCCATACCTCGTGTTTTTTTTAATTGCCCAGAACGGACTTGCACCGTCACCCTTTTCAATCTGCTGATCAAAACGCTCTCTTTAAGCTACTCGGGCATATTTGTGTTGTTTAAGAAGGCTTTACAAGCTTCTTTCTGGCGCGGAACAAGGTGTTTTCCACGCTTTTTTGTTCCCGATCTAAAATTCGGGCGATCTCTCCCACCTTTTTGCCTTGTAAATGCAGACCGAATACCTTGCGCTCCAAAGGAGAAAGGTTGCGGCTGGCTTGCTCAAGAAGGAAAGCAAAGGTTTCTTTTCCCATCAAGACCTCTTCGGGACGCTCTGCGATCCCGGCGGGGATCTCCTCCGTGGGGATCTCCAGGGAAGGCATACTATGCTCCTTCTGATAACGGCGCAGACCGTCGGAAATGCCGGAACGGATGCAAACGGCGGCGAAGGTGGAAAAAGAAGAAAGAGACGGATCGTAAAGCAAAACGGCCTTGTAGAGACCGATCAGCCCTTCCTGATAAAGATCATTTCGATCTTCCTCGGGAACACTGATGGGGAACAGGATGCCGTTGATCAATCCTTCGTACTTTTTGGCAAGCTTTGCAAAAGCGGCGTGATCTCCGGCGGCGGCGCGGGAGACCAGATCGAGGTCGGTATCTGCTGCCTTGGAAACGCGGTCGCTTTTATCTGCCATGAGTACCTCTTCTTTCACATTACCTAGCATAAATTATAGCATCGAAAAGAAATTATGTCAAGTGTTTTAATAAAAATTGTCGGTTATGAAACATTTTGACTTCATAATTTTAAACATAATCCCCAAAAACCGATGTAATTTTTCATATATTTCTTGCGAAGCTTGGGAGACTATGTTAAAATAAGAGAAAAAAACAAAGGAGAATTGATATGATCCGCCATATCGTTATGTTCAAATTCAAGGAAGAAGCCGAAGGAAAAACCAAGACGGAAAACGTCCTTGCCACCAAGGCAATGCTGGAGGCGCTTCCTGCAAAAATTCCCCAGATCCTTGCCAGTACCGTCGAGATCGGAGCGGAGGGAGCCAATCCTGAAAATGCAGATCTGATCCTGATCTCCGATTTTGAATCCTTTGAAACGCTGAATCAGTACATCGTTCATCCCGATCACAAGGCGGTGGGTGCCTTTATGCGACCTCTGCGGGAAAGCCGCGCGGCAATTGATTTTACCGTATAACCTTTACCAAAACGGCGTGCACGGCGAAGCGGCGGTCTCGACTGCCGCCTTCGTTTTTGCAGGTGGAAAGGGTTAAAAGTCGGGTGTCCTTGTCAAAGCTGACGTCACTTTGATAAAGGGAAAGGAACGCCATCTGCTCACAGAAGGTAAGAAACTCCTCGTCGCTTGCAAAATCCGTTTCAAAATAGTTGTCGTAAGCGTCGGATTCGTGAGCGGAAAAGGGCTTGTAAACGTAGATTCCGTTTTCCGTTGCGACCTCAATGGTGGCGCCGTGGAACAGAGTGGCGCTGGAAAAATCGTGGAGAGAGGCGAACATACTGCCGTCGCTCATATTGTGTCCGTATATGACGGTGTTTCGATTCTCCCCGATGTCGGGGGAGTTTCTCTCGTCGATATAGATCGTTCCGCTTGCCAAAGTTTTGCCGTAGAAATCGTGCTTGAGATAGTAGTTTTTGATCTCGGACCATACCACGGGGTAATTCACGACCGTTCCGTCAATGGTGATCCAGCCTGCGGTATCGTTGTTGATCTTTTTCAGCTGGTGAAGCTTGTTTACCAGATTCTGCTGCTTTTCCGTATAGGTATCCCCTCCGGTGGTTTCTTCTTTTTTGCCGTTGAGAATATCCTGTGGGGTCAGGGAGTTGATACAAGCTGCGTTCTTTTTCAGATATTCGCCCTGGAATCGGTCAACGGAGCTGACCAGCTCCTGCAGCCGGGTATTGATCACGTAGGTGCGGTGGTAGCTGTAGATCTTTCCGAACACGAAGATCCCTGCGGTGAAAAAGCCGAAAATGAACACAAACAAAAGGGCGTAGCGCAAAGAGTCGGTGGCTGAGATCTTCTTTTCGGGTGCCATCTCGGGGTCCTTGTATACGTCATACAGTCCGTCCAGAGAGTCACGGATCTGCTTCTCCTTCTCCTCCTTCGTGAGAGGCTTCGGAGGAGCCTTTTTTTCTTCCTCCGCTTTTTTGAAGGGAATTACGTTAAAGGGAAAGATCCCTTTCTTGTCGGGTCTGCTTTCATCGGAAGCAGGCTTCTTTTTTTCGCCCGTATTCTTCTGTGGCTTTTTTTTCGGCATGGATTCCGGATTTGCCAGAGGACGACGCTTCGGCACGGTGCCCCCGTCCTTGATCAGTTGGGGCTTTTCCGCGTGCTCCATTTTGATCTCATCGGAGTCGCTATCTTCGTCGTGATTCAATTTTTCTTCATTTTTCTGTTCCTCTTGCAGATGACCGAGAAACAAATCGTCATCGTAAAAGCTGCCGAATTTTTTTCTGCCGAACATAGCTGTCCTCCTTTTTTAGTTTCGATTCTTGTGCCGTGGTTATTTCCAGAATTGATTGAGCTTACTGCGCAATTCCGCATCCCGGGTGATGAGCTCCGCATCCTCCCAATGCTCGGGGAAGAGTTCCTTGATGTCCTCACCCAGAAAACGCAGATCACACAGAATGAGAAATCCGCGATCCTCCTCGGAACGGATCACACGTCCCGCTGCCTGTAAAACGCGGCTCCAGCCGGGAAGGGTGTAAGCAAAGCTTTTTCCGTCCAATTCCCGTTTATAATATGCGGCGCATTCCGCTTCCGCTTCGGGAGTGGGTGGCGGAAAGCCGGTTCCTACGATAATTTCGCCGGAAAGCGCCTCGCCCTTCAGGTCAACTCCCTCGGAGAAGATCCCTCCCATTACGCAAAAGCCGATGAGGGTGCCGTGAGGCTCTTTTCGGAATTCATCCAGAAAAGCATTTCGCTTCTTCGTTGTCATAACCCGATCCTGAATGAGAATGCGATGATCGAAAAAGCGGCGTTTGTATTCCTGAGAAACCAGACGCAGGTACTCAAAGGACGGTAGGAATACCATATAGTTGCCCGCCTTTGCGCTGACGGCGGAATGAATGATACTGCAGATCTTGGGTGCGGTTTCAAAGCGCTTGGAATGAGAAACGTCCACCCCGCAAAGTCCCACGAAGAGATTGTCGCGGGGGAAGGGAGAAGGTAATACCAAAAACTCGTCTCCCTCTTCTCCCGCAAGCAGATCAAAATAGTAGGCTTCGGGAAGAAGGGTAGCGGAGAAGAAAAGCACCGAACGCCATTTTTTTGCACCTTCCAGGATCTTTTTCCGCGGGTCTACCGCATAAATGCGGATGCCTCCCTCCGGAGGATAAACGGTGGCAAAGCTCTCATCGTATTCCTTGCAAAGGCGAACGTATTTTTTCAGCTTTGCAAAAAGCGTCCGCGTAATTTGCTCCGTTTCCTCCGTCAAAAGCCCGAAGCCCTCGTAAAGGGCAAAGGAGACCTTGGGAAGAAGGGCTGTCGCGGCCTTTGCCACACCCTCGTGAAAATCAAAGGAATAGTATTCGTGGGTGTCTTTACGCTTCTGCTCGATCTTTTGGAACAGGGCAAGCAGATCTCCGAAATGCTCCCGTAGCATGGCTGCAGGGAGAGTGGTATCCCGAAAGAAGGGGTCGAAATCCTCGGGGGAGAGGGTTTCCGTGTTGTTCTCCCGCACGCGTGCGGGCAGATTGTGTGCTTCGTCTACCAAAAGGATCGCGTCCTTTTTCGGTGTAAAGACGGCGCGGGTAGGATCGAAAACGTGGTTGTAATCACCGATGACCACGTGGCAGAAGCCTGCCATTTTTTTTGCCAGAGCAAAGGGACAGATCTGAAAATGCTCTGCGGCGGAAAGCAATTCCTTTTCCGTAATACAGGAAAAGGCGGTCAAAAAGGACAGCGCACGGGGGAGCTTTTCGTTAAATTCCTCACGATAGGTGCAGTCCATTCCGTCGCACTCCTCCAGATGCTTGGGGCAAAGTGCCATTTTTGCGGATAATACGATGGTGCGAAGCCCTCTCAGCTTTTGCAGGGATTCCACCGTTGCCGCCGCCTGCATCTTCAGCGTGTTCTTTGGGGAGGCGTAAAAGACCTGAGATGCCTTGCCCTTTTCCAGAGCGCGAAGGGCGGGATATAAAACCGCCGCCGTTTTGCCGATGCCCGTCGGGGCGCAGGCGTAGAGCTTGGTAGAGGAGGTGATGGCGTTCCACGCGGCGTGGATCAGCTTTTTCTGTCCCTGCCGCAGAGTTTTGTGCGGGAATTCCACGTTGGTATCCGGCTTTTGCCATAAGGGGATCAGAGAAAACATTTTCTGTGCGTTTAAGGTTAAAATATTACTGAGCCGATCCTTGTCGAAGGGGAACTCTTCTCGCTGAATTCTTCCCTCGGCGTAGACGGAAAGGCGCAGGATCACACGGTTTAATTTTTTCGTATTGCACAGGGCAAGTCCCAAAAACTGTGCCCGTAAAAGAACCTGATCGCGGTAAAGGGAAAAATCAACGCCGCGCTCCAGAGAGATCTCTTCTTCGATTATGTATTCCTCGCCCTCTTTGTGAATGCGGTGAGCAATGCCCTCCAGGGACACGGAGCCTTCTCCGTAACCCAATTTCAGGGAAAGGGGCGTATCCGGGTATCCCCATAGGGCTCGCTCTCCCAAAGCCTCCTTGCGCATGACCTCGGTGGGGCGTCGGCGTACCTCCCCGCCTTTGGTGGGGCAGAGCAAGGTTAACATATCATCCAGATCGATGGCGAGATTTTTGTCTTTCATAGCTCCTCCGTAAATAAAATCTCTGCCAGAGAAAGGGCAAAGCCCGTGGCAAGATTTTTATACAGGCTGAAATTGCGGTTAAACACAACCTTTTTTTCAAAAGGGACGATGTTCCGCCCACCCAGACGGATCTCCTGCTGGACGCAGAGCAGAGCCTCCTCTTCTCCGATGCTGGAGAAGCTGACGGAATCGGAATGGCT
>JAZPZL010000189.1:0-2350 GCA_045544655.1 Eubacteriales bacterium | reverse complement strand
CCATCATCGTGCGCCGCGCGACCGAGGGTGAGGAGATCACCACCTTGGACGAAAAGACCTTTAAGCTGACCACCGATAACCTTGTGATCTGCGATAAGACCCGTCCCGTTGCCCTTGCGGGTATTATGGGCGGTCTCAACTCCGAGATCAAGGACAGCACCACTCAGGTTCTGTTTGAGGCGGCAAAGTTCGCCCGTGACAGCGTTCGTAAGACCGGCAGAAGCCTCGGTCAGTCCTCCGATTCCTCCTCCCGCTTTGAAAAGGGCGTAGACGAGTATTCTACCGTAATGGGTATGAAGCGCGCTCTGCATCTGGTAGAGGATCTGGGCTGCGGTACCGTTACCTCCTATCATCAGGACGTAGCCGTAAATCCCGAGATCGCTCCCCGTCCCTTGACCGTTTCCATGAAGCGCATTGAGGAGATCCTGGGCGTTCCCGTTCCCGGAGAGGTTGCCCTTCGCGAGCTTGCCGCTCTGGATTTTGCACCCACCCTTGAGGGGGATGCCCTCACCGTTCAGGTTCCCGCTTACCGTGACGATATTGATAACAGTGCCGCAGACATTGCGGAGGAGATCATCCGTATGTGGGGCTATGAGAACATCCGTCCCCGCTTCCTGGATCTTGCTCACGTTACCAGTGGTGGCAGAACCGACGAGCAGAAAAAGGCTTTGAAGATGAAGACTACCCTGTGTAAGGCAGGCTTTTCCGAGTCCATCTTCTACTCCTTCTTCTCTCCCAAGGATCTGGATCTGATCCGTTTGCCCGAGGATGCTCCCGAGAGAGTTGCCATCCGCTTGATGAATCCTCTGACCGAGGATCTGTCTCTGATGCGTACTACCTTGGTTCCTTCTATGATCAACTGCGCCGTGAGAAACCTGCGCCGCGGTAATACCGAGGGAAGATTCTTCGAGCTTGCCCGCATTTTCCGTCCCAAGGCGCTTCCTCTGACCGAGTATCCCGAGGAAAGAGATACTCTGTGTATCATGGCGTTCGGCGATTCAGAGACCTTCTTCACCGCAAAGAGTGCGCCTGAGGTGATTGCAGAAGCCTTCGGTGTGAAGTTTACTTATGAAAAGGCGATTCGCCCCTACTACCATCCCGGTATGACCGCCGTGATCAAGTGTGACGGCAAGGAGGTCGGCGTGATGGGTCGTGTCAGCTACGAGATCTGCGAGGAGCTTGCCGTTGAAAAGCCTATTTTCATTGTGGAGCTGGATTATGCACAGCTTTCCGCAATGCTGGATAACAAGCTTCGTTATACGCCCATCTCCAAGTTTGCCGTTGAAAAGCGTGACCTTGCCCTTGTGGTAGAGGAGGCGATGACCTGCGGTGAGCTGAGCGAGGCGATCCAATCCTCCTGCAAGTACCTGACGGAGGTCACCCTCTTTGACGTATACCGTTCTCAGGCAATCGGAGAAGGGAAGAAGAGTATGGCGTTCAATCTGGTATTTACTCCCACGGATCACGAATTTACTTCCGATGAGATCGACAAGTACGTTCAGAAGATCCTGAAGAAGCTGTCCTTTATGTACGGCATTGAATTGAGATAAACAAAAACGGTCAAGATGCATTTCATCTTGACCGTTTCTCTTTTTTTATGCGGAGAATGCTTCCGTTTTCATCCAGGGTAAGGGTAGCCTCGGGAAAATAATCTCGCTGTTCAAAGGGTCCCACGGCGGCAAACAGCTTCAGATCACTTCCGTTTTCCTCAAAGCGGATCCCGCCGAAGCGCAGGGTGTCGCAGGGCTTTTCACTTTCCTTTTTCAGGAAAAAGAGAAAGCGGTTGGCAAGGGATTCCAGAAAGGCAGTGGTTTCCTCATTCTCCGGCTTTGGCAGGTAAAAGGCGTACGCCACGTTGCTTTTCCCCTTGATCACACCGCTGATGCGATATTCCTTCAAATTCCATCACCTCGGTTCATTTTATGAAAAATGCGGTCAGGTGGACACATTTTTTTCTTTTTTGCATAGAATGAAAGCAGAAAGGGTGAAGATATGGTTACAATTTCAAAAACCGTCGGCGTGGGGGTAATGGCATTCGGATGCGGGATCCTGGTGGCTTTTTTTCTTCCTGAATCGGTATTGATCGTATTGGAGGCGGGGGTCATCGTTACGTCGGGGATATTATTTTCCAAGGGATAGGAGGAAAAGAGATGAAAATTTTCGTGTTTCGCTCACCGCGCTTCTTAAAAGGGATCCTGCGCAAATTGTTTCGGGTGAAGTAACCTACTTTCTTTCGAGAAAGAAAGTAGGCAAAGAAAGCTTTACTCACGGAAAAGAAGTGATATAACGTATCGTTTTCGATGACTTTCGACAGCCGACACCCGATTCTTTCGAGCCGAATGGCGATGAA
>JAZPZL010000188.1:0-21874 GCA_045544655.1 Eubacteriales bacterium | reverse complement strand
TTCGCCTTCTATAAAGCCTCGACCTGATTCCAGATGACCTGAGCGGCAAGCTTGCTACCCAAGGCGGAGGGATGGCTCTTATCGGCATTGTAGAGTTCATCTTTATCGTACTTTTCAGAGTAGTCCAGGAAGGCGTAGCCTACCTCTGCCACTTCAGCGCCAAGGAGCTTTGCGGCTTTGTTATACGCCACACTCAGCTTTTCCGTCATTTTCTGACGGGTGAGACCCAATTCATCAAGCTTGTCGCTTCCGTCGTTTCGTCCCCAGGTTGCATAGAGAATAAAGCGATCGGCGGAAATCAGCTTCGCTACGTCCTCAGCCCCCTTCAAAAAGCCTTCCTCATCCTTGATGGGCGTCAGGCTCTGTTCCTGGAGGATCGCAACGTCGTAGTGTTTCCCTTCAATGATCCGGCGAAGACGTTTTCCTTCCTCATAATCGGCATCGGCAAACTGCGCCAGACGGTGTCCGCCACGGGTAACGGAGGTCACCTCCGCCTTATACCCCGCCGCCTTTGCGCACTCGGTAAAAAAGGTTTGGGGCATATCGTTATAAAAGGTATAACTGTTTCCAACGAACAGCACGCGCAGCTTCTTTTTAAACATAATGCATTATTTCCTTTTTGCTTGTTTTTATATCAATTGAAGATCACTCAACTTTTTGATTAACGCCTCTTTCGTTGAAACATCGTCCAGCTCGAAAGAGCAATAATCGTATTCTTTATAATCAAAGTTCCTGGCTTTTGAAACCTGATCCAGCGTATCAAGTAAAGCTTCATCGTATTGAGAATAGGGCTTTTTCATCCACATATAACAATTGTTACGCTGAGGATTGTTGGGATATTCCGTTTCCACCAGGCAAGCGTGAAGCTTCAGGCGCATATCCTTTTGCGCGGATACACCCGTAAGAAGCTTTTGGATATCCACGTGACGGTAACCCATCGTTCTGGTAAAAGCGTTCCATCTTCGATGCTCAAGCCATGCCAGGTATTCCTTCTTTTCCTGCAATTCACGGTACGCTACCCTTTCGGGACCGGAAAGAAGGTCTTTCTGATCCGTGAAAGAGACTGCGGCAAGCTTCAGATAAAGGGAAAATTTTTCCCGTTTTTCTTTTTGCATCCGATCATATTCGTCCTCTTCCAAAGAAACAAAAACGGAATTCTGGATCCAACCAAGAGAAAAAACCTTGTATTTTATATGCAAAGCCTTTGCAAGATCTGCCCAGTAATCATAGTTGGATACTTCGTAAAGTTTCTTTTTCTCCTTATTTCCGATTCTGTTCAGGTTATCCAGACGATAGGCATCATTTAAATGATCAAAGGATTTTCCGGAAAGGTCTTCCCAAATGCTTTGCTTCGACAGGTAAACGTTTTTACAGCTGTACACCTCCTCCAGGCTTCCAAAGGCATACGTATAAATATCATAATCACCCTCTCTCTCCAAGACACTCTTAAAACGTCTTTCTTCGTTCAAGGTTCCGGCAAGATCCGAATCAAACACCGCATACGAAATAACCGTACGGTTAAATCCATTCTTTTGACATTCCTCAATGTGTTTTTTTCCGATATGGGTACGAATTTTTTCGGCAATGGAGATATTATCCGCATCGCTACCCAAGGCAACGATAAAATAATCCGAATTCAGGATCTCCTGAAGCCCCTCCTTTTCTCCATCCCAAAAGCCTTCGATCTTCAGATCCGACTTCAAGTAGCGAACCTTACAATAGGGCGGGGATGTTTCCTTGCTCTTTTTGTTGTAAATGAGCAGCGGATTGGAAGGATTATGGGATTTGATCTTTTTAACCGTTTTTTGGATCTCCGGATTCACGTAGTCGATCTTTGCCCAAAACGTTTCTTCGTCGTCCTTGGAAACTACGTTGACCGTCAGATTACAAGGTGCAAGAGTACCTTCTTTTTTTGCGGGAACGAGCATTTGTCCAAGCCAATACACGTTCAAAAAAGCCTCTGTACCGATCAAACCGTTTCCCATGATGGTAACGTTTAACTCGTTCTTTTTTTCTTTTGAGATCAGCGGCTCGTACAGCGGAACCTCCTGCAAAAGATTTTGAACCAGATTGCGAAATCCGCGAACAGGGACGATCCTCGGTTTTTCACTCTCCTTCGAATATAGCTTGCTGAATTCTTTCTGAATATTCTTTTCCACCTGTATGTATGCATCGCTCTGCACGAACACGTAGATGAAAGCTCTTTTGATGAATTTTACGTTCACAGGATCCACCAGGCTCGCCAAAGACTGAAGATTTCCGAATTCGTTTTCATCCATCAGATAGTATTCGCGGTGCTTTCTCCAGCAAAAGGGCTTGCGAACGTGCGCCAGATCATCTCGCACACAAATCGCGCCAAGCTTTTTGGCTTTCAGGAACAATTCGTATTCTTTCTCATTCTCACGATCCACGTAGGAATCGGCAAAGATGAGAACGGGCTTCAGTTTGTTTTTCTTTTTCGCATATTCGGTAGCAATGCTTTTTGCCAGAGCGACGGAAGGCGCGTTCAATTCGCTGAAATAGCAATAATTCCTTCTGCCAAAGCTGAAAAAGGATAAATAAAGACGAACCTTAGGCAAAACACTGGAAAGAATTTCCAAAATAATTGCACCGCCTGCAATGGGAGCAATGATCTCCAGAATTGAGGCATATAGAACTGCTATAAATCTCCAGAACTTATTGACGATCAGACTTTTCATCTGAACGACGAGCCGAGGATATTCCTCCTCGATCCCAAACGTACGAAGGGAGCGGAAAAAGCTCTCAACGAACCGCTCCATCCCATTTAAAACGGGTTCTCCTTCTTCCGGCTGAATACAGAGTGCCATGGCGTATCTCATAAGAAAAATCGAAAGAAGCAAGCAGCCCGAAAAGCATAGTGCTTTGCTCAACCCCGCTTTGTTATCACTTCCCGAAAGTTTTTTAAAGAAAAAGTTTCTTCCCAGCCAAAACCAAAAAACGGCAAAGGAAAACAACAAAAATGAGACAATCATCATGACACAAAAGAAAATTCTCATCCAATCTCTCCTTTTATCACTTTCACTATCTCCACAGATTCCGCAGCAGCTGCTCCAGATCCTTATCCGTGGTGTCTTTATCTAGCTCGATCAAATTAATATGCATATCCTTTGCTCGATTTCGGATATATTCGGGTTCCTTGACGTTCTTCAGCGCAGTTGCAACGAGCACTTTTTTTGCATAGGAACCGCCAAAACGCTCCGCAACCGTTTCCAGCTTGTAAAGCTCATCCACCGTCACCTTCCCGTTTTTGCAGGAAATAAATACGGGAACCACGTCGTGCATTAAAAGAACGTCGATCTCATTTTCGGTATCATAAAATTTTTCAGAAAATTCTTCATGAAGATCACCGTCCCAGTCGATCAGAACTCCGTTCAAAGCGTCGTTGTAAACGGGAGTTCCGTCTTTTTCACAAAGGCTCTTTGCAGTCAGATAAACCTTCATCTCCAGAACTCTTCCGGCCAAGGTCAGGCACTTCTTCACCTGCTTATCCTTAAAGGACACGGCAACGGAGTTTTCATTGGCATCACTGAAATACGTGATCAATCCACATCGCTGAAGCTCGGAAATAATACGGCTTTCCTTTGTGTACGAACCGCTTCGTTCGCGTAAATATTTTTCGATGGCAAACAGGGGCGCGACGAGGGTTAAGCCGTCTTCGCTTTTGCAACCGATCTCCTCCATAGCGGCAAATATACCCATCTGTACGTTCCAGGCGCGACCTGCTTTTTGACAGATCTTCCACATACGCTCCACGTCTGCCGTGAAAGCAGAATTCAAATCCCACAGATAGGTTTTGTCTTCGTCAACGGTTCCGTACGAAACCTCACCGCCGTAAATGCGAATGTTTTCACGAATGGTAAGCTTCGGCGTTTCTCTGTAGATAGTCTTGCCGTCCGTATCACAATCATAAATTGCATTGTTTCTCAAATTGAATTTATGAATCTGAATATTCTTGTGAGAATATCGGGAAAAAACGATTCCCAGCGCCAGAATATACATCTCATCCCCGCCGGTAATATCAAACACGCAATCGTCGTAGGTCTCTACAAGCTCGGACAGCAAAGCAACGACCTCGTTCAATTTGCTTCTGGAAACGGAGCGGCAATCAAATTTGATCTTCGGTTCACAATCCACAAAAAGCTTTTTGTAGCGTTCAATATGCTTGTTCATTAAACCCTTGTCGTCACCGATGTAGATCACTCGTTCCGGTGCGTAGGTCAGGCAGGCACACACGTTTTCGGATGCGGTTTTATCAAAAAATTCTATATAAGTCATAATTCCCACGGTGAAAAAGGTCACCATTCCAAGCTGAAAGCCCGAAATGATGACCGTCTCACATTTCAATCCTTATTTTACTTTTTGAAGGGTCAACGTATCCTTTTCGCCTGTGAGCACAAGCTGATCTCCCTTGAATTCAAAGGAATACTCTTCAGTGTTTTCAATACCAAGGGTAGAAGTGGTCATCAACAGCTTATCCTCGGTAATGGCATAGGTAAACTTAATCTCCAGTACGTTGGTCTTCGTACCGGTTCCGTCCTCATTGAAGGTATAGGTGGTTTCCGTTACCACGCCGAGAACCGAACTCTGATGCTTCCAGGAGCCTAAAATTTTATCCGCCGGCTTTGCGCATGCAAACAGGCTCAGTGCCATCACGATAACCATCAAAAATGCAATTGTTCTTTTCATAAATAATTCCTCCGTTTTCTTCGGTGAACGATTCCGCCGAAGATACAATCATATTATAACTTATGTTAACACAACTCTCTTTCAAGGTCAAGAAAAATATGACGTTTTTTTGAAAAAAAAGCGAATTTTCTTCTAATACTGTCGATGGAAGGATTTACAAAAAATATAACAATTCTACACTTCGTTTTTCGCAGACGAGAACAAGAAAGGATCGCACGATCAAACGATCTGCGATCCTTTCGTTTTTGGATTTTAAGCTGTTGCGGTTTTATCGCTGACGGAAAGCTCGACGCTGAATTCCAGGGTCTCCCCTGCGCCGATGGTGCTGTATTCAAAAAGACCGTCCAGCTTCGTAGTGGCAGGCTCCAGACCTACGGCGTAATCTCCTGCGGCAATGCTTTTCCACTCCAGAAAAAGCGGCAAGGTATCACCGGAATATGAGACGGTGAATTCTTTGCCGATCCTCTCATTAACCATAGAAATCTCCGGCTTTTTCAATTTCAGATAGTAGCAAGTTTCCTCGAAACCGGGAATGGGAGATCCGATCTGATACGCGGTCGCCATTTGCTTTTCCGCCCACGCCGTACGTGGTTGACAGTCGGTGATCTCACCGACGATCCTTGCGCCCTCATCCATCATCGGGTAGCCGATATTCACGTGGTACAATAAGCAGTATTTTTCTTCAAAACAGTTTTCGTTCGTCAGGCGATCCACCACCTTCACGCAATCGGAGCCGATGGCAGAGGTAATTTTACGGCGAAAAACCAGATTCTTGCCAAAGACCGCCGTATCCCGAAGAACAGCCTCGATCACGATCCCTTCTTCACTGCACTCTGCCCGAAGGATCCGCGCAGGCGTGTTGTGCAAGGAGCCGTGCTCCTCAAAGCCTTCCCGCTCTCCCACGCTATCCAGTCCGCAGGTATAGAGCATTCCGCCCTCGAAGCGATTTACAAAGGGCATTTCTCTCTTCATAAAACCGTTTTTCGAGATAAAGGACATATTCTGCCCCTTATGATAAAGCTGCATCATATCACAAGCCTTCGACACGTTGATAAGAAAGCGAAGCGTTCCGTTATCGCAATCGATGACCTCGATCCCCTTCTCCTCACCGTCGGTCAGAGTATATCTGCGTAGGCTTGCAATTTGCTGATGATTTGAAATTCTTCCGTCCATATTTTCTCTCCGTAAAAAAACTAAAGCTATTATAGCATATCAAGCAGAGGTATGCAAGGGATCGGGTGATGCATTTTTCCGCGGTGAAGGCATTCCCCGATCCCCTTTATTTTCCGTAGGTTTTAAAGGCGCGGGGCGTACAACCAAAATACTTTTTTACCACTCTTGAAAAATACTTCGGATCGGAAAATCCACTTTCCAGCGCGGCGTTTTCCACGGTTTCACCACCGGAGATCAGCTTTCTGGCATATTCCAGCCGCAAGCGGGTAATGTACTCCGTGGGAGTCTCTCGATAATGCTTTTTAAACAGCTGACGAAAGACCGTTGCACCGATCCCGGCTTCTGTACAGACTCGGTTGACACAGAGTCCGTTTTCCCGATAGTGGGAATTCAGGTAAGACAGTGCCTTTAAAAAATGATCGGGCAAATTCTGCTTTGCTTCCGATGCTACGAGAGATCCCAAAATCGTGTAAAGCTGCGCCATGGCAAACACCTTAAATCCCGGATCTTTCCGCTCCCAGATACGAAGCATCTCCATAAACAATTGACTGAATTTTTCCCCGTTTCCCGGAGAATACACCTCGATCCGGCCATCGTCTTTCGCTGTGACGAAATGAATGGCGATCATTTCCGTATCACCGTATTTTGCCGTGTACCCCATATTCTGGGGCAGGTACAAAATATCTCCCGCGTGAACCTCCAGGGTTTTTCCGCCGCCTTGTATCATCGCATCCCCTCGAACGCGAAAGGCAAGACCGGAAAAGGGACGCGGTTTCACCTTGAATTTTCCTCCGTTCCACCGCATATACTCAACGCTTTCTATGCCGAGAACGGAAATTTCGTTAAAAAGCATTTCATCCACCTCACCCCCCATTATAGCAGAGAACGGCAAAAAATCAAGTGTTAAATAATCCACCTTTTTTGTTGAAAATTAGGTTTTCTTTCGGTATACAAGGAGAGTATAATTTAGTTATAAACAGAAAAAGGAGATTTTTCTTATGAAACAACTGAAACAAAAGATCATTGATTTTGCCGCAAAAGACGGAGTGGATCTCATCGGTTTTGCGGACCGCTCCCGCTTTGAAGAGATTCCTGCGGAAAAGAACCCCTTTTCCATTTTCCCGGAAGCGAAGACCGTGATCCTTGTGGGAAAACGGATCTGCAGAGGCTCTCTGCGGGGAATTGAGGAAGGAACCAATTTCGGTGACTATCAGCTTTTCGGCAAAAATTGGCTGGAAGATGAATTTTTAGCTCTTTCCGCTTACAACCTGACCAACTTTATCGAAGAATGCGGTTGGGAAGCCTCTCCGATCTTCCCCAATCCCTGCGAGCTGGATCCCAGCGGCGTTGCCGTTGCCGAGGACCGTCCCGCTCCCAACGTATACCCCGATTTTGACTACGCCGCCGTTGCCTGCGGACTTTGTACCGTATCCTATAACCGCTTGGTATTTTCCAAGGAATTCGGATCCAGACAGCGTTTCCATATGATCCTGACCGATGCAGAGCTGGAGCCCACTCCCCTTTTGACGGAAAACGTATGTGACGGCTGTAAAAAATGCGCCGATGCCTGCCCGCTGGGTGCCATCAGCAAAACGGAAACCGAAGAGATCTCCATCTGCGGGATCACCTTCACCGTGGGAAAGATCGACTTTGAAAAATGCCGCATCTGTCAGAACGGCGCCTGTCCCAACCGTTTCTCCACCGAAGCGAAGCCTGACCGCATTGCCGCCCTTTGCAACCGCAGCTGTATGTGTGCACTGGAGGAGCGTGGTGCTTTGAGCAAAGGCTTTGCCAATCCCTTCCGTACCTCCGAGGTCTGGAGCATCGGCGGAAGTGAAGGCGCAGACCGCTCCGACGAGCAGGCAAACGTTCTCGGCGGCTCATTCTCCAAGAGTGGCAACAGGGGGCACAAATGATGAAGCTGACCTCTGAAATTCTCAAAGCGAAGGCAAAGGAGCTGGGAATCGACTGCATTGCCATCGGCAACATCGAACGCTTCCGCAACGCCCCTGCCCTGATGAGTCCGATCTCGTATTTTCCCAATGCAAAATCCGTCATTGCCATTGCAATGCCCATTCCCCGCGGCGCCAATCGCGGTATCGAAGAAGGCACCCATTGGCACGCCTATACCTTTTATACCTATAACAAGCTCAACGCCTTTTTCCGTCCCTTGAAGACCTATCAGCTTTCCTGCTTCATCGAGGATTGCGGCTATGAGGCAGTAGCCCATTATCCCGCCGTTCCCGAAGGAAACGGAACTACCAAAAAACCCGTTGCCGAAGGCAAGCTTCCTCCCGACGTGGTTTGCAGCATCCGCGTGATCGCCGCAGGCTGTGGCTTGGGCGAGATCGGCTGGTCCAAGGTATTTCTCACGAAAAAATACGGTCCCCGTGTCCGTTTGGGGCTGATCTTCACCGACGCGGAATTGGAGCCCGATCCCATTTTGGATACGGGTACGCTTTGTCTGCATTGCGGAGCCTGTGCCAGACGCTGTCCCGGCGGAGCCATCCCCGACCCCAAGGATGAAAGTGCAAGGATCACCGTTGATTTCGGGGAAAAGAAAATTTGGTACGGCGACGTTCAGATGGGCAGATGCACCCTTTCCCATCACGGCATGAACAACGAATGCTCCCCCTTCCTGAAAAAGGAATTCCCCAATATGGCGTTTGACGTGCGCTCCTCCGAAATGACGGAGGAAGAGGCGTATATCCTGGCGTACTCTCTTGCAGGTGCAAAATGGGGCAGAAAGCCGGGAAACCACGCGGTAATGGATTATTACAACTACATTATCGAGCACACGGGCTATTTTGCCATTTGCGGTGCAAGAGGCTGTATCCGTGCTTGCAACGACGTTTTGGAAAAGTCCGGCAGGATCGAGCAGACCTTCCACAACTCTTACTACAAAAGACAGCCGTGGGCTCTGCCCCTTCACCCCGAAAAGCCTTCAGACGGCGTAAACCCCTACCGTGAAGCCTATCTGGACGAGCATTATCCCGGTATCCGTAAAAACGAATACAAAAAAGCAAAAAAATAAACGAGGTGTCATATGGATTATTTTTCTTTCGGTTGTAAAGTTTCTGCGATCTGCGACCCCAAAATGCAAAACGATACGGTGAAAAAGCTGTGGAGCAGTTTTTGTTTCGGTGATTCCCAGCTTTGCTTTGAAAGCGGCGCGGAAAACATCTTCCGTATCGGCGAAGAAAAGCTCCCGGTTCTCAAAGAAGGGAAAGAATACGCCCTTTCCGTTTCCGAAAAAGGCATTGCCATCGTGGGTAAAAATTACGGCGGTCTGATGCGCGGTTTTTCCGCTTTTCTGATGAAGATCGAGCAAAAGGGAAAGAACTTCTTCGTTCCCGCCTGCAACGAGGATAGCGCATACAAAATGGAAAACCGCATGATCCATATCTGCGTATTCCCCGAAAATGATTACAATTTTATTCAAAAGCTGATCCGCCTTTCCGCAATCTGCCAGTACACCCATATCATCATCGAATTCTGGGGGATGCTCCAATACGACTGTATGAAGGAGCTTTCCTGGCCTCATGCCTTTACCAAGGACCAGGCGAGAGCGTTGGTGAAGGAGTGCAAGGAACTCGGGATCGAACCCGTTCCCATGTTCAACCAACTGGGACACGCCACCGGCTCCCGCATCCGCAGCGGCAAGCACGTGGTGCTGGATCAGAATATCCGTCTGCATCATCTGTTCACTCCCGACGGCTGGGCCTGGGATATTACCTCAGACGAGGTGAAGGCTCTGCTCCGTCAGGTCCGCAAGGAGTTGTACGAGCTGTTCGGCGAGGGTGAATACATCCATATCGGATGCGATGAAGCCTATTTTATTTCCAGAAATGAAGCTTGGCGCAAATTGCTCCCCGAATATCTGGGCGAGCTGACTGCGGAAGTGGAAGCGGAAGGCAAGCGCCCCATGATCTGGATGGATATGCTTTTGGAAAAGGGTATCTTCAAGGATTGCTACGCCGTAGGCGAAAAAGACGAAGTGGAAGCGATCCGCAACGCCACCGCTCCTTCTACCGTTTTCGTGGATTGGCAATATCGGTACTACGAATCCCCCATTCCCTCTTTGGCTTCCCTGAAGAATTGCGGGCACGACGTGATGGGCGCCCCCTGGTACGATAAGAAGAACTACGGCGCACACATCGAAACCCTGATCGAAAACGAAATGCACGGCATTATGCTGACCACCTGGCATACCTTAAGCGAATGGATGCACACCATTCCCGACTGCGCCAAGGATCTGGGTGCTAAGACCTTCCCCTGGTCGGCGTTTACTCCTCCGAGAACGGAAACGGCAACCCTTCTCCGCCATCTCAGCTTCGAGGGGAACTCTTATCCTGAAACGGGCTGGGTCAAAGAACAAATCAAATTCTTCTAATGAGAAAAAAGCGAGGTGAAAGTCACCTCGCTTTTTTGATCCGCAATCCATACAAACAAGCACGGCACAGTCTATAAAACAGTTGCGCAAATTCTTTGAAAGTGGTATAATGTGCTTGAACTAAGAAAAGGAGCCTTTGCTATGGATCACAAGGACAATGCTAAGCTGAATTTAGAGATCGGCTACGGACGGGCAAACATTACTCCCGACTATCCGGTTGGAATGGCGGGAAGTGCCGCCAGCCGCATTTCAGAAGGAGCGATGGATCCGCTGTATATTACCTTTATTGCGTTCCGCCAAGAGGAAACCACGCTACTGGTGGCTACGATGGATCTTGTTGGTTCTTACGAAGAGTATGCGGAACCGGTGCGTTCCCATATCAGCCGCGTCACCGGGATTTCCTCCGAATACATCATTTTAAACTCGACCCACACCCATTCTTCGGTTTCGGCACGTTCTGCAACGAGTGTGGGAAGCCTACGCTTCCGTGAAGATCTGATGGGTTGGGCAGAAAAGGCTTCGAAAGAGGCGTTGGAGGATCTTTCCCCGGCAGAGATTCGGTACGGAAGCGCGCAGACCGAAGGAATGACCTGGGTGCGTCATTACAAGATGGCAGACGGAACCTACGCAGGCGCGAATTACGGTTCCTTTAAATCCGGCATCGTAGGTCACGCCAGCGTGGCGGATCAGGAGATGCAAGTGATCCGATTCAAACGGGAAGGAAAAAAAGACGTAGTCCTGATGAATTTTCCTGCTCACGCCACCATCAATCAGAACAGCACCCTTCTCTCAGCGGATTTTCCCGGACCTGCGCGGGACTTTGTAGCGGAGAAAACAAACTCTCTGGTAGCGTATTTCATCGCAGGTGGGGGCGATCAGGTTCCCGTCAGCCGCGTGGTGGAGGAGCGCTTCAGCACCGACTACCGGGTTTACGGTGAAGAGATCGGACGGATCGCAGTGGAATGCCTCGATCAAATGACGAAGGCAGATCAGGGAACGCTTCGCTTTTTGCGCCGCACCTTCGTGGGAAAATCCAACAAAGCCGATCTTGACCGCGCTGACGAAGCCTTGGCGGTAAAGGCGATCTGGGATCAGGTTGGGGGAAGAGGTACTCCCGAAGGGCGCGCCGCCGCAAAGGAAAGGGGCTTTTCCAGCGTTTATGAGGTTACCGCCATCCTGAACCGTATGCGCTTTGCAGAAACCAGGTCAATGGAGCTGAAAACGTTTGCCATCGGGGATCTTGGCTTCGTTTTTGCTCCCTACGAAATGTTCGGATCAAATGCTATGCAGATCAAAAAGAATTCCCCCTACCCTATGACCTTTATCGTTTCTTGCTCACAGAACCACGACGGATACCTTCCCAGTGAGCTGGGCTGGAAGCTTCGCTGCTATGAAGCGCAGATCACCAGATACGCACCCGGTACTGCAGAAAAGCTGGTGGATGAATACGTGGATATGCTGACACAGCTGAAAACAACGCTATAACAGAAAAAGAGTTGCGAAAATCGCAACTCTTTTTTTACTTTCAGCGGGAGATCTTTTTGTCCCGTATTTCTTCAAAGTGGTGCTTGGTGGTGCCGGTGGAAAGGGGTTCTAAGTAAAAATGACTTTGCTTGGGATCTTCAAAGAAGGCATACTGACCGCCGCAAATGCCGGAATGGTCACTGCCGCCTGAAACATACAGCCCGCGATCCAGCGCCAGCTGATAGACCTCTTTTCTCTGCTCTTCATTCAGAAGTCCGTGCCAGACCTCTACGCCGTCCAGCCCCATTTCAACCAAGCGATCCAGATACGGCGCAAAGCCCGTTTCCGAAACGTCTACGGAGCTTAAAAGAGGCTCAGTCAAATGCGCAAGGCATACGATCCCGCCCGCGTCGTGTACCAGCTTGATGATCTCGTGATCGTACTTAAAGTCATAGAGGGGAGTGATTTCCTTGCGATGCTTGCCAAAGCAGGTGGCAAAAAACTCGTTGTAATCCGAATCGGCAAGAAGCCCCTTCGCCTTCATTGCACGGAACACGTGGTCATTACAAAGCCAGGTGATCCCTTCATTGTGCTTCAGCACGTCCTCCCAGGTAATGTTCTTGATATACCCGATCTCAATGCCTCGTTCAAAGAGGAGCTTCGTCTGATGGGTCTCGCGCATACTCATTTGATCCAGATATTCCTTCATAGCGGGATATTCGGGATCAAAATCAAAGGCGGTCAGGTGGAAGGAACCGGGCTTCCCGGTATTTGCTTTTCGATACAGTTCCGTTTTTGCACTGAATTCGATGCCGAAGATGCTCTCCATCCCAAGGGCTTTACAAGCCGCCATAAATTCCTCATTGCCCGATACGGAATCGTGATCGGTCAGCGCCGCCGCACGATAGCCTTCCTCAAAGGCGATTTGCGCCAATCGGGTTGGGGAATCCACACCGTCGGAATGGGTGGAATGCAGGTGAAGATTTGCATATAGTTTCATAATAATCTCCTACTTTTTTTGATAAACGATCTCGCCGCCGGAAACGGTCATATAAACCTGAACGTCCTTAAGCTTTTCATCGGGAGCGTTCAGGAAATCCTCCTCAAAGACGGTAAGATCCGCATATTTTCCGGGGGTCAAGGTACCGGAGGTCTTTTCGCTGCAAAGGACGTAGGCTGCATTTTTGGTATAGGCTTGCAAAGCCGCAAGTCTGGAGATCGCTTCTTTTTTTCCACCGAAGCTCTGTCCCGCCCGGGTGGTACGGCACACCATAGAGTAGATGCCCAGCATCGGGTTGACGTCGCAAACGGGGCAATCGCTGTTGCAGGCAATGACGATCCCCTCGTCCATCAAGGTCTTTGCGGGGAAGGCATCCACCAAACGGTCGTAGCCGAGCGCAGACAGATGAGAATCTCCGAGAGAATAGATAAATGCAGAAGACAGACCGACCACCAGATTCAGCTTCTTGATTCTTTGGATCTGATCGGGGGTGGGCGACTCCAAGTGCTCCAGACGGTAGCGGAGAGGACGGGTATCTATCCCTTGCTCATTGACATATTCGATGGCGGAAAGCGCCATTTCAATGGCTCTGTCGCCGATGGCGTGTATGCTGACCTGAACACCGCTCTTCGCCGCCTGCAACAGGTCTTCGCGGAGAATTTCGGGATCAAAATAAAGCTCGCCGAACTGATCGGGTTCCCCCTGATAAGGCAGGGAGAATGCCGCAGTATGGCCGCCGGTAGATCCGTCCATAACAAATTTAATTCCCATAAAACGAACGTGAGGAGTGCCGAATCCCGCGGTAAGACCCATATCCATCAATCTCTGTGCCATGGGCTGGGCTTTGCCGCTTCGTCTGCCTGCATAGTAGAAGCCGAGGCGAAGCTTGAGTCTTTCCTCATGATCCAGCTGCAGCAGCTGACGGAAGGTTGCACCCACGGAGCCCATTTCAGCCGAAGCGGTAATGCCTTTGCTGAAATAAGTTGCCTGCACACCGTCGATCATCGCATTCTTCCTTTGGGAAGCTTTGGCAGTGGGCGCGGGAATCTTACCTACTGCAGAGCCGGAGATCATTCCCGTCATACGACCGTTTTCATCACGGAAAAAGTGTCCGCCCGTTGCAGGATCGGGGGTATCGTCGGTAATGCCGCCAAGGGACATTGCAAGACTGTTGGCAACACCGATGTGTCCGCAGGTACGGGTCAGCAGTAGGGGATGGCGGGTGCTGACCTCATCCAGGATCTTTGCAGACAGGAGGATCGGTCCTTCCTCGAATTTACTTTCGTCAAAGCCGCGGCCGATGATCCACTCCCCTTCCGGAGTCTTTTCCGCCTGCTCTTTCAGGCGGGAAAGGAGATTTTTCAAGGAAGCGGTAACCTCGCCGCACAGATCCATATTCAAAAAGCGGGTCGTATAGCCCATCGGGTGGGTATGGCAGTCGATCAGACCGGGGCAGGCAACGCGCCCCTCCAGATCTATGATCTCGGTATCTTCATCGGCAAAGGCATGCGCCCCCTCCTCCGAACCCACGTACAATATACGGTCATCTGCTACGGCAACGGCTTCTGCGATTTCGCCTTCCTGCTCCATCGTCAGAAAACGTCCGTTCAGAAAAATCTTTTCAGCTCTTTTCATCATTTCCTCCAAAGGTTTCTGTTTTTTTACCATTTTACCGCGGTTCGAAGTACAAGTCAATATAAAAACTCCCGAAGGCGATCACCTTCGGGAGAAAAGATTATTTGTTTTTCTTGGCAAGCTTTCCGATGAGGAAAAAGAGAAAATGGAGTGAAAGTCCTACGGCGATGGCGACCACAAGATCGAATACCACCGTAAGAATAAAGGTGAGAACCAAAACCAGAATTCCCATCCACTTTTCCGTTTTCACCAGCTTTACAAACTTGCGCCACTCGCTCATATTATACGCTACCATAAAGAGGATCGCGGCAATGGTCGGCATGGGAATCAGAGCGGCAAGGGGCATCAGAAATACCAGAACAAGAAGCAAAACAATGGCGTGAACCATACCTGCAACGGGGGTTCTGCCTCCGTTTTTGGCATTGGCAGCCGTACGGGCAATGGCACCCGTGGCGGGAATACCGCCGAACATTACGGAAAGCATATTGCCTGCACCCTGCGCCACAAGCTCTGCATTGGGATTATGCTTGGAATCTACCATCGTATCTGCAACAACGCAGGACAGAAGAGACTCAATGGCGGCAAGCACGGCGATGGTCACGGCATCGGGAATCAGAGAAACGATTTTGGCGGCGGAGAATTCCACGTCGCCCAAAACAAACTTGGGAAGACCTGCGGGGATGGTGTAAAGCTCACCGATGGTAAAGACGCCTTCATCGAGACCGGGAATGAATTTCACCATCAAAGCGCCGATCAGAACGGCAATGAGAGACGGAGGAACTTTCTTCTCGAATTTGGGATATACAATGAGGATCAAAAGGGAGACCGCGCCCACCAAAAGCGCCTGCCAGGAGAAGGTAGAAAGGGATGCAAGATTTGCCTCCACCTTTTCGATGGTCTCTACGGGCTTCAGTCCCTCGGCATACTGCAAACCGAAGAAGTCCTTGATCTGTCCCAGAAGGATGGTCACGGCAATACCTGCGGTAAAGCCTACGGTGATGGTGGTGGGGACGAAGCGGATGAGTCCGCCCGCCTTGCAAACGCCCATCAGAATCAGGATCAAGCCTGCCATCAAGGTCGCGATCACAAGACCGCTCATTCCCTCGCGGGCAACTACCCCTGCCACAATGGTGGCGAAGGCGGCGGTAGGTCCTGCGATCTGTACGCGGCTACCGCCCAGAAGAGATACGACAAAGCCTGCGGTAATGGCGGTATAAACGCCTGCGGCAGGCTCAACGCCGCTGGCGAGTGCCAAGGCAATGGAAAGAGGAAGGGCGATGATCGCTACGATGATCCCTGCGATCACGTCCTTAACCAGCTGATCCTTGCGGTAGTTTTTCAAAACGGTAAAGAATTTCGGTGTGAGATAAAAGCTTTTCATCGGTCCCTCTTACTTTCCTTCCGCATTTTCTTCCAGTGCCTTCAGCTTGTGATGGCGACGGTGCTTGACCTCGTCGGACATCGGCTTGATCTCACCGGCAGCCTGAAGCGCCATACGGGTAAAGACGGGACCGAAGAGCTCGTAGATCAAAACGGCAAAAAGGGTGATATTACGGATCAGATTTCCCTCTTCACCGAGCTGCATTGCGGTAGCGCACATCCCCAAAGCAACCCCCGCCTGAGGAAGCAGGGTGATTCCGAGATACTTGCAGATCTGGGGACTGCACTTGGTCATCACGGCACTACCCATAGCGCCGAAATATTTACCGGCACTGCGGAAGAGAATGTAAACGATACCGATGAGAACGATGGAAAGATCCGTAAAGACGTCCAGCTCCAATTCCGCGCCGCTGATCACGAAGAAGAGGGCAAACAAAGGGGAGGTCCATTTATCCGCGCGTTCCATCAGATCCTCGGAAAGAGGACAGATATTGCAGAAAACGGTTCCCAGCATCATACAGGTAAGGAGAGAGGAGAAATGGACGGAAGCGGGACCGATATCAAAATGAAGTCCTGAAAGAGATGCGGTCAAAAATACCACGCCGATGGTCAGATTCAAGCGGTTGGTATTGGAATTGAACAGCTTTTCCAGTTGGGTCAGGATCCATCCCATCAGGGCGCCCAAAAGCAGAGACGCGATGATCTCCAGGAAAGGATTGACCAAAATGGAGACCAGATCCACTTTTCCGCTGACCAGGGTCTTTGCAATACCGAAGGAAACGGCAAATGCGATCAGCCCCACCGCATCATCCAGCGCAACGATGGGAAGCAGAAGCTTGGTCAAGGGACCCTTTGCCTTGTATTGGCGCACGACCATCAGGGTAGCGGCGGGGGCAGTTGCGGTTGCAATGGCGCCCAAGGTCAATGCTTGCGCCATAGAAAGCTTGTCGGGGATCATAAAATGCACGCCGATCAGCGCAAGATCCACCAGAAGCATCGCTACAACTGCCTGGAGAACGCCGATCACCAACGCTTGCTTGCCGGTTTTCTTCAGTTCATCCAAGCGGAATTCATTGCCGATGGAAAAGGCAATGAAGCCGAGGGCAACCTCTGCAACGAGGGAAAGTGAGCTTACTGCTTCGTGAGAAGCAAAGCCAAGTCCGTCGATCCCGACGGAACCCAGACAATAGGGTCCGATGAGAACGCCTGCGATCAGGTATGCGGTAACCGCAGGAAGTTTCAGCTTCTTAAACAAACGGGTCATCAAAAGACCTGCAAGAAGCGCTACGGAAACGGTGAGTAACGTATTCATAAAGTTCGCCTTCTTTTCTGAATTTTTTGGTTTCGCAAACTGAAATATTATACACCCTGTTCTTTCGTTAGTCAATGGTATTTTACACAAAGAATTGATAAAAATCGCTCTTTTTTTCACTATTTTTCAGCTGCAAAAAAATGCATGAAAAATCGATGATTTTTCTTGCTTAAAAATTAAATTTGTGTTATTCTAAAAAAAACATTCAAGCGCAGGGAGGAATCCGATGAAATACAAGCTACTTTCCAAGATCCGCGGCATTCAAGACGGTGCAATTTGCGGAAACACGCTTTTTCGCTTCACCCACAGCGGTGTGGGGTGCGCCTATCCCATGGAACAGGTGCTGAACCCCAAAGATCCCGAAGAGGCTCTTCCCTATACCCAATTCACCTTAGACAAAGCGGAAATGATTTGTCCTCATTGCAACGCGGTCTTTTTCGGAAGCGAAAGATTTGATCCCGCTGACGAATTCCCCCTCCTCTACGCCAACGTATACAACAACTATTCCAAGGAGGAGGACCGTCGACCCGGTCAGCTTTGCGTATACAGATTACAGCGCGAGGGAGAATCCTTTGTCACGGCCTTGGTTCAGCTGATCCGGATCGGCTTCACCGAAGATACCTCCCTTTGGTGCTCTTATGAAAAAGGTGAGGAAACGCGAGACGTGCGCCCCTACGGCAATTTTCTGACAGATGCGGAAAGGGGCATTCTGTACGCCTTTACCATGCGGGATAAGGATCAAGTGACCCGCTACTTTTCCTTCAAGCTTCCCTCCGTCAGAGATGGAGCAGCAGACGAAGCCTCGGGAATCCGTTTCGTGGTTTTGAACAAAGAGGATATTTTGGATCGGTTTGATACCCCCTATCATAAGTATATTCAGGGCGGTGCGTTCCACGACGGTCTTCTCTACTCCACCGAGGGCTTCGGTGAAAAGGAAAGCTCCCGTTCCGCTATTCGCATTATCGATCCTGCCCGCCGTTGCCAGATCGCTTATTTTGACCTGTGCGATGCGGGAATCCCCACGGAACCGGAATGGATGGATTTTTATCAAGGAAAATGCCTTTATAGCAACGCAACCGGAAACGTTTACGAAATGAATTTTGAACTGTAAAGGAGAAGAAAAATGAACAAGTACGACGTAGCCGCATTTATCTGGCCCTCTTATACCGGAGACGAGCTCCGCACCCGTATCTTTTGGCCCAAGGGCTTTGGGGAATGGGAGACGGTTTTGGATGCCAAGCCCAAATTCGAAGGGCATCTCTGGCCCAGAAAGCCCTTGTGGGGCTACTGCAACGAGGCAGATCCTGCCGTGATGGAAATGCAGATCGAGCAGGCGACCCGCCACGGAATCAACGTATTCATCTACGACTGGTATTGGTACGACGGTCGTCCCTTCCTGGAAAACTGCCTCAACGACGGATTCCTGAAAGCAGCAAACAACAAGAAAATGAAGTTTTTCCTGATGTGGGCAAACCACAACGTAAACCATCTCTGGGACCGCCGTCTGGCAGGCACCGAAGAAGGCAAGACCATCATTTGGAACGGCGCAGCTGATTTTGAGCAGTTCAAAGTCATCGTGGATCGCTGGCTGGAAAAATATTTTTGCCTGGACAACTATTACACCATTGATTCCAAGCCCGTTTTGATGATCTACGACATTGAAAACCTGGTGGTCGGCTTCGGCGGGATTGCAAATACCCGCAAGGCAATGGACTACCTGCGGGAAAAGGTGAAGGAGGCCGGCTACCCCGACGTGCATTTACAGTTCTGCGTTCGCGGTGATCGGGATTGCAAGCCCGAAAGAGTGGGTGAGACTTGTACCTACGCTCAGCTTACCGAGAAGCTGGGAGCAGACAGCGCAACCAATTATCAGACGGGTCAGTTGGTCAGCTACAACGGAGATTTTCTGGATCAATTGGAAAATGAGAAAAAAGCTTGGAAAAAGATCGACGAGACTTACTCCATTCCCTATTTCCCCCACATTTCCTGCGGCTGGGATACCAACCCCCGCTATCAAATGCTCAAGCCCAGCATCATCACCAACAATACCCCCGAAAATCTGGAGACTGCATTCCGCACCGCAGTCGAATACGTCAATACCCACGATCTTCCCGCTCCTCTGATCACCGTCAATTCCTGGAACGAATGGACCGAGGGCAGTTATCTCCAGCCCGACGATCTTTACGGCTACGGATATCTGGAAGCGGCAAAGCGCGTATTCGTGGACGAAGAATAACGAGGAGCTTTTATGAAATACGTCAACCAGCTGCAATATCCCGATATGCCCTATCCTACAGGGATGGATCTGGAGGGTGAGGCACGGGAAGCGGGCAAGAAAACAACGGTCAAGACCTCGGGTTGCGGACTTTGCTCTGCGGTGATGATCGCAGATAGACTCCTCCCGAATTGTGACTTTGATCTGGAAAAAGCAATGGAGATCTCCTTTGAAAGCGGAGCCAATCGTAGATTCGGAACCAATTACCCCAAATTCGGCCCTCTATTTGCAAAAAAATACGGTTTGAGCTTCGAGCAGACCGTAGATATGGAAAAGCTGTTCGAGTGCCTTCGCACCGGCGGAGTAGCCGCGGCAAACGTAGGCGGCGACCGTGAGGGCTACACAGGCGTATTCAGCCACGTGGGACACTATATCGTGGTCATCGGCATTGAGCCCGACGGACGGCTTGCCATTCTGGACCCTGCCTATGAAGAAGGAATCTACGAGGAAGAAGGCAGAAAGGGAAAGGTGGAGGTAAAGGCGGGCTGTATCGCCTTATGCAAGCCTGAGGTGCTGGCAAAAGAGATCGACAACCGAAATCCCGCACTTTATCTGTTTCACAGAGCGTAACGGAACGAAAATGCACCCCGAAAGCAATGCTTTCGGGGTGCATTTTTTTATTCTCCCACGTATTGCCAATCTCCGTTTTCATAAAGGATCACCTGGTCGTCGCGGAGGGTGAGGAACTCCTTTTCCGCAATCTCTCGGCAAGCCTTCAGCGTGGCGTACAAATAATGATCCGAATGGCACAAAACCCCTTCGGGAATCAGATTCAACGCTGAAAAAGACTTTTGAACGTGGTGATTCTCTTCAAGCTCCAGCACGTATTCAATATCCTCCGTTGCCAGATCCGCGCCCGCGGAAACGCCGATATACACCGTTCCTCGGTTCAGAACGCAGTCCTGAATCACGTTCCGCAAGCCCAGCGAATTGACAAAACTCAAAAGCTTGAAGGGGTCGCCTCCGGGGACGTAAATATAGTCGGGAGTAGATTCGAGGATCTGCTCTTCCCGCTCCAGCATAAAGATCTTCTCGGAGGAAAAGCCGAATTGTACCAGTCCCGCCTTTTCCCTGGCGTAGGTTTTCTCCACGTTGAAGCCTGCGTAAGGGATCACGCAGCACGTCTTTTCCCGCAATTCGGCTTGATCTATGACAAGGGCAAATTTTTCTGCGGGAATGGGCTTCTGAAATCCAAAAGAGGAAAAGATCAGCTTTACATTTCCTTCCTGTTCATAACACATCGCAAATCACTCCTTCCCATCATCGGTTTGCACCGCGTGAACCTTGTCACAAACGGCGGTGTACCGATCGTTTAATACGCGGTCCTGATGCCAATGACCGAAATACCAACGGTCAAATTCCAGGTTCAAATACAGCTTTCGCAAAAAGCGTTGAAACCCTTCTTCGTGATAATCGGGGTATTTTCCCATCGCGTGAAGCGTTGCGGCGGGCGCGGTATGGGTAATGACCAGATCCACCCGGTTTCCCCGCTTTTCCAGATTGAGCAGTGCCGCCTCACATTCCGCCTCGCCGGGGATCTCCTCCTCCCACCAGCTTCTTCCCAGATTGCGATAGGCTCGGTCCAAGCTATAAGCTCCCCCCATAGTAAAGACGGTTTTTCCTTGGATCTCAAAGATCTGACCCCGCATCAGGTGCAACACGTTTTTTCGCACCCGATGTACCCGACCGCCGCACCAAAGCTCCTCCGGATAGGAAAAAAGCAGGGGGAAATTTTCGTGGTTTCCGTCGCAAAAGCAAATAGTGTAAGGCTTTTGGGCAAGGAAGTCCAGCTTCGCCTGCTCTCTCTCGCTTCCCGTAAAAACGAAGCCGAAATCTCCGCAAACGATCAAAACGTCCTTTTCCGTCCAGGCGGCGTCCTTCATATTGTTTTCGGTAAAACGGCCGAATTCCCCGTGGGTATCTCCCGTAATATAAATCATAAAAGCACACTCCTTTACGTCGTAATACTCGTATATACCCCCCAAGGCGGAACCACATCGCTATCCACGATGATCCAGATCACGGGTACTCCCATTGCCTTCTCCTCGTCGGGAAACGTGCTGTAACCGTCGGTAAGGATAATCATCGCAACGGGCAGATCGTCAGGATCAAAGGCTTTGGCAAGCTTGCGAAAAATGGCTTGAAAGCTGGTTCCCCCACCGCCAATGGGCTTGATCTTCAAAAGATCCTCGACAGACTCAAAGGGGATGGGATCGGATACCTCCCCATCGAAAAAAGAAAGCAGTCCCCGAAGAGAGCCGATCTGCTCCATCGCCTGACGGATCTCCTCATACGCCACCGAAAGCGCCTCGTCGGAAATAGAGCCGCTTGTATCCACTGCAAACCAAAGCTTTTCGACAGCGCTCCCCTCCACGTTTTCACAAAAAGAGGGCATGATCACGTCTCCCGAAAAGCGGCGGTCGGGGCGGGAAAACAAATAATCGCTACGGTCAAACTGGATAAAATCGTGAAGGATCTGTCTCCAGTTGGTAGGGGGGGGGCGGGAGACCTCCTTCAAATACCGCTCCATATAGT
>JAZPZL010000187.1:0-5519 GCA_045544655.1 Eubacteriales bacterium | reverse complement strand
AAGATCCTTGCGCCCGTAATGCTGATGCCCTCCACGGGAGGCTCGGTCAAGACCTTGAGAACGATGCCCGCAAGAATGGGAATGCACATTCCGACGATGTAAAACAGATCGGTGAAAAGGAATCTTTTACTTCGGTTCAATTCCGTCACCTCCTAAATAAAATTTCATTCTTTTCTTAAAATCGGACTGAGATAAATGGCGATTCGCGGATACAAATAGGGAAGAACGGCGGAGATCGTGTTGATAAAAGGGAGCAGGTAAGCGATCATCGCCAAAACGAAGAGTCCCAATAATCTCAGGTTCTGGGACAGCTTCATGGTGTTTTTTGCATCCTTTTCTTCCTGGGATACTGCTTTTTGAACGGTCAGAGCCATCAAAAAGAAATTCATAAGCGCCGCCGCCCATCCGTAAATACCGCCAAGCAGTACGGAAAAGCTCCATTTTCCGATCACGAGAAATACGGCCTGCTGAAGTGCACCCAAAAGAATCGTGACCAGGGCAATGTACCTTGTTTCCTTCCATACCGCGGGATCGATTTTTTTCATAGATTCTCCTCAAAACGAATGGAAAAAATTGATGAAGTATAATAAAACATTATACTCCACTATCTTTGTTAAGTCAAGAGTTTAGGGATCAATAATGGCACTTCAAAGACGGAAGCATTTTTTACTTGTGTTTTTTCGTATGATTTGATATAATAGATTTAACGACTGTAGGAGGTGTCCGATGCAAGACGATAGAAAAGAACGGGAAGCGCTTGGATCCGCTCCCGAATCCGTGGGACCCGAATCAACTCCCGCAGCGGAGCAAATTGTTCTCGAAAAGAAAAAAATCAAAAAGCCCCTTCTGATTACCACGCTTCTGCTTTTGGTCGTTGCCTTGGCTGTCAGCTGCGTTTTTCTGTGGGATAAATTTGCGCCGCCCCTGTTTATTACGGAAACCGAAGAAAAAACGGAAGAAAAGGTGACCAAGGAGAAGCCGCAGGTGGTAACGATGGACGATGAGATCCGCGGCGTATACATTGCCAGCGTATCCAATATCAATTTTCCCTCTCGTTCAGGACTGAGTGAAGAGACCCTCCGCGGGGAGCTGGATGCCATCGTGGAGAATTCCCGTCGCATCGGTTTTGATACCGTTTATTTTCAGGCGCGTCCTTCGGGAGATGCCCTTTACGATTCCGCACTTTTTCCCACCTCCCGCTATCTTTCGGGAACGGAAGGCAAGGAGATCGGCTTTGATCCCTTGGCATATTTGATCGAACGTGCTTCGGAGTTCAATATGGAGGTCGTTGCCTGGGTCAATCCTTACCGCGTTACCGCATTCAAATCGGATTCCAAGGAACAGGCACTGGAGAAGCTTTCAAACGAGAATTTTGCAAAAATCCATCCCGAGCATACGGTTTTCTACGGCGGAAAGCTTTATTACGATCCCGCCTCCGAAGAAGTCAGAAAGCTGATTGCCGACGGTGTGAAGGAGATCTGTGAGGGGTACGACGTGGCGGGGATCCTCTTCGACGACTACTTTTATCCCTACCCCGTGGACAAGGAAACCTTTGACGATGCCCGCGCCTACGAAGCGTCGAATACAGCGCTTTCCTTGGAAGATTGGCGAAGAGAAAACGTGAATCAAATGGTGAAAGCCACCTACGATACCGTAAAATCGGTTTCCTCCGAGCTGAGCTTCGGAATCAGTCCTTTCGGTATTTGGAAGAACGCTTCTTCCGATCCCCGCGGCAGTGACACCCGAGGTCTCGAGGCTTATTCTTCCCTTTACTGCGATGCTCTGGCTTGGATCGAGGGCGGCTATATCGACTACATTTCACCGCAGATCTATTGGGAGCGGGGATATTCCGTAGCGGATTTTGCCACCCTTACCCGTTGGTGGAGCGCACAGGTAGACGGAAGCGGCGTAAAGCTTGTGATCTCCCACGCCGCTTATCGGGCAGGGGAATTCAAGCTTGGCGGAAACGAGCTTGTACAGCAGATCCGGTACGCCCGTACCTATATGGGCTCGGCAGGTAACATTCAGTACGGCTACGAGGACATCAAAAAGAATACCGCAGGCGTTTGTGATTCCTTGACCGCGCTTTACAAGGAGTCCTATCAAGAGGAGGAGCAGGGGATCACCGCCGAAGGCGTTTCCTTTATTTACCCCGGTAAAGGGGTAAAGACCACGGATTCTGCCCGTTTCGTGACCCTTCGTTCCGATCCCGATTTTCCCGTGTATTCCGAAACGGGAAAAATTCCCCGCACCAAAAACGGCTTTGCTACCCTCCTCGTGCCCTTATCCGTTGGTGGTAATACCTTGACCTTATCTCAGAATGGCAAGGATTACTCCTTGTCTATGACCCGATTGGAAAGCGCAGCTCCCTCCACCTTAAAAAAATTTCAGATACAAAGCGTAACCCCATCCTTGGAAGATGGGGTCGTTGCTTCTTCCGGTGCAGAGATCCCCGTCAGCGTTACCGCCCCCCGGGACTGTCAGGTCTCCGTCCGTTTGGGAGAGACAATCGTTTCTCTGAAGCCTACCTTAAATCAAAAGGGAGGCGGAGATCTGGTCAAGGAAGTGTACAAGGGAAAGATCAACGTCCCCTTCGTTTCCGAGGGGGAACAGCCCGTTTCCGCGGGAAAGCTGGTCTATTCCGTTTCGGGAAACGGAAAAAGCCTGACCAAAGAAGGAGCTGAGGTGCAAGTACTGCCTGCTTCTCTTACTGCCACCGTGACGGTTTCCAAGGACTACTCTTATTTGAAAATATCCCCCGACAGTTCCTTTTACGATGACTATTTGCCCGCATCTGCAGGAATGCAGGATGAATTCATTGCCGAATTTGACGGATATTATCAGCTTGCTTTCGGTGGTTTCGTTTCCAAAAATTCTGCGTCCTTTCAAACGGGAGCTCTCCCCGAACCTTCCGTTTTGTCTCAAGCTTCTTTGACTGCAGGCGATAAGACAAGCGATTTGAAATTGACTGTGAATGCCGCCCCGCCTCTTGACGTGAAGGTGAAAGAGGACGTGGTAACGATCACCCTTTTTTCCACGGAAAACACCTTGGAAAAGAAGATCTCTTTGGGAGACAATCCCTTGTTTCGCTCTGCCGAGGCGGTATTTGACGAGGAAAAAAGCTGTACCGTTTGCACCTTGAAATTGATCAGCGGAAAGAATTATTACGGCTTTGATCATACTTATGCGGACGGCACAGTTACCTTTTCCTTCCGCAATCCTTCCACTCTTGCCAAGGGGGATCTGCCCTTGCAGGGAAAAAAGATCGTGGTTGATGCAGGTCACGGCGGAACGGATACCGGAATGCTGGGGTATCTTGCCGATGCCAACGAAAAGGATATGAATTTGGCGATCTCCCTGAAGCTTCGGGAAAAATTGGAAGAGCTTGGCGCTACGGTCGTAATGTCCAGAAGTGACGATACCACCGTTTCTCTTACGGAGCGGATGAATCTGTTACAACGGGAAAGCCCCGACCTTTCCATTTCCGTACATCACAATTCCGTAAACGAAGCCACCGATGCCAATAACGCGCGGGGAACCTTGGGACTGTACTGGTCACCTGCAGGTCGTTCTCTTGCGGAATCGGTTCAAGCACCTATTCCCAAAGCACTTTTCATTTATGATTGCGGCGTTCGCTCTCAAAAGCTGGCTCTTTGCCGTAACCACAGATTCCCCCAGACCTTGGTGGAAACTGCCTTTCTCTGTTCACCAGCCGAATATGAAGCCGCTTTGCGGGGGGATTATACCGAAACCTGCGCAAGCGCAATGGCACAGGGCGTGCTGGATTGGTATCGGATGCAGGAAGGCTTTTTAAAAGGAGAGGTAGCATGACAACGGCGATTGTGTGCGGAGTACTTGCATTCATTTTTTTCCTTTTGCTCCTGTATTCCTTGGATCTGATCTTCTTTTTGATGACGGAAAAAAAGCGTTTTGAAAAAAGAGATCAGATCGAAGAATATATTGCGCTTTTGGAGAAAAAGCAAAAAAAGGCGAAGCATCCCCAAAAAAAGAACTATTATCTTTTTCTGATCTGCCTTGCACTTTCCGATGCGGGGCAAGGTGAAAAGGCGGGAAGACTTCTTCCCTTTCTTCATAGTGACCCTCTCTTGGGCGTATCAAAAAAGGAGCTGTAATCAGCTCCTTTTTTGCATTTATTTGTTTTCGTTGGTATTTTGTTTTGCTTTTTTCTTTTTCTTGATTCTGAGAGGAATGATAATGACGGCAAGAATTATCCCGATGGGAATGAGATAGGGGATCGCGCTGATCAAAAATACGAAGATGGAAACGAGACCCTTTCCTACGTTTTCAAAGTTGTTTTTCAAATTGGTGCCGATCTCTTGCCAGATCGTCTGTTTTTCAACTACCGTGGTGCGCTCCACTTCATTGATAAAGATATTTACCGTGCAGAAGTCTACCAGATTGTCAAAGGTACGAAGCTTTGATTCGTAGGCTTCGATTTCGTGGATCACGTTGGTGAGCTGGGAGCGGACGGAAATGATCTCGTCAACGTTCACCGCCTTCTTCAAAATCTCTTCCAAAGCCTCTTTTTCCAGCGTCAGCGCCTTCACGCGGCTTTCCATATCCACGTACTGGAGCGTAACGTCCTCCGTTGTAACGCGGCGGCTGGTTACGACGCTGTTTTCGGAAATAAAGGTGTTGAAGCTGTTGCTCTTATCGGCGGGGATCCTGACTACGAGATGGGCGCTTCTGTATCGATAGGAATCGGGATCCAGACCGCTTGTGGAGCTTTCCTCCACGTAACCGCCAAGCTCTGCGATTTCCTTTTCCAGCTTTTCCATCAGGGAAAGAAACTCCTTGGTTTGCAGAGAGAGTTCAAAATTCTGAATGATCTTTCTTCCTTGTGTCAAGTCTTTTCCGGTGGCTTCCGGCGCGGTGATCCCTTCGGCGGAGTCCTCCATTTCCTCCGAAGCACTACCTTTGCTGTTTGAATAATCGTCTCTGAAATCAGCGGAAGCACCTTTGCTGCAGGACGTAGCAGTGATCGCAAGGATCATGCACAGCAGAACGGACAGGATCATAACGGTCGTTTTTTTCATTGTGAGTACCTCCAATATTAAATTTTATCAAAAGGGAGCATTCCCGTATAGGCGTAGATGTATTCTCCCTTTAAATACTTTTTCTTCAGTCCACGCTCAAGTGTGGTGTTTTCGGGAAGCGAGGCGAGATTTTCCGCATCCGTGGGACGGAAAACGAAGCTGAACACCTCCTTGCCTGCGCTCTTGTTCGGAAAACGAAGATACGGAGCGGCAAATTGAGCAATACGGCTGTTTTCTCCCAGGATCTCCGTCAAGGCAGGATCCATCAGCCAAGAAGAGCAAATAAAAGCCTTTGGCTGATGATCGGGATAGCATTTTTTCGTGATCGCAAGTGCTTCTTTATAAGCCCTTTTGACCTTTTCGGGGGAAAGATCCGTTTTTCTGGGGATATGAACGTTGATAATATCCTCATTTGGTGACAGAACCAGCTCCCAATCCGCCTTTTCAAAACGCTCTTTTTCC
>JAZPZL010000186.1:0-3267 GCA_045544655.1 Eubacteriales bacterium | reverse complement strand
GGTGATGCTCGGCGAGAATACGGAACTGCTCTTTTATGTACTTACGGTAGTTCGGATCGAGCGGACAGCAGGTTACTACCCTCTCCTCTCCGGTCTCGAGAGAAACGGTAGGCTGGAAAGGATAGGGCTCGTGTGGCACGTAGATATGTCCTAAGGTTGCTTGCACGAGCACGCCGTGCTTTGCGCCGCGCTTATCCAGCTTCTCGCGGAAAAGGTCGTACTTTTTGCATTGTGACTCCGCTTTATTGACAGCAGGAGTACCTTCAGGATTGAACTCCATCATAAACATGGCGTGGGTGCTTACGCCCGTTCGTTGTTGTTCTACTATATCCTCGACGAGCTCGTCGACGTGATTGGTGTCCATTGGCATTATAGATAGGTTAAGCATACTTTACTCTCCTTTTTCGTTTTAGTTAAGGTGATAAATTCGACGGTAATTCGATTGGGCATTTAAGTAATGCAACCAATTTTCAAATTTAACCTTCTTCATCATAGGTGTTCGGTACAAAGTGCAACCAGATCGGAAAGCGAGGCTGTTGCAAGACACTCTACGGTGTCTGAAGCGCCATAATAAATTTTGACCGTTTCGTCATCCTCAAGGATCATACCTCCCGGGAAGATGACGTTCTGTCGGAAGCCTTCGTCAGTTTCAACCGGCAATTCGGGGGCGATTAAGGGTTTTTTTGACATGCCGATCACTTTTGTAGGATCTTCAAGGTCGAGTAACATAATGCCGGCTGTATACCGTTTTTCCCATTTGGGTTCCCAACCGTTCTTTCCCCTGCCTTCTTCAATATCCACCGCATGGAAGGTCGTCAGCCAGCCGTGCTTTGTTTTAATCGGAGGTGCCGCCGGACCGATTTTATCGTTTGCAAAAGGAACGTGTTCCACGCCCATTACCAGCTCTGTGTCCCCCCAATATTTTAAGTCGGGAGATTTTGATGCCCAAATATCGAAGCGATCCTTACCGCCTCTGGAATAAACGGTAAAGGGACGTTCTAAGCGTACGTACATACCTCCGATACGTTCGGGAAACAGAACCATATTGCGATTGTCCGGAGCACTTATGCTCAGAATATTGAAGCAATCGAGGGAGTCATTAATATCGGCGATGACACCGCGGATTCCATGACGGGTATCCATTGCAAGGCAAAGATAGAGTTTCTCATCGATGACGGTTAGACGCGGATCGTAATAGCGTCTGACATCACTGTCGTCAGGCAAGCTCGCGCTATCAAAAAGAGGCTTTTCGCGGACGGTCCAATGAACCCCATCGTCGCTTTCGGCAACACCAAGTTTGGTTCTCGGCTTTTTGACAGGCGGCCAGACATTTTCCTCAAAATTATAGTCATCACGAAAAATCATAATGTATTTTCCTTGATACTTTGCAACTCCGGCATTGAACACGAGAGAAGCCTCATACGGAATATCGCTTCTCGTGAGAATCGGCTTTTTCATTTTTTGAATACACGAAGCCGTTTGTAAGATCGGTCTGAAAATTGCCATTTTGTCTGTTCCCCCTTGTTTTTTTATAATTTTAGCATTTTTGATATCGGTTTGTCATTTTGATTGTTTTTATCACATTGCAATCGTTATTCTTTTTTTGAATAAATTGCAATATTTTTTAAAAAATATTGCAATTTATTTCTAAAATGCGTTAAAATTAAATCGTCAATAGGCAAGGGGGGATTGACGCTGTATAAGAAAGGAATGCTAAAAAGCTATAAGACTGCGCAGATTACCTTGGATCACGGTGTGCGCTGCACGATCAATATACCGCACGAGTATCCCCTCCATCACCATGATTACTATGAACTTGAGATCGTTACGGAGGGTGAGTTGCTTCATGAGTGCAACGGAAGAAGCTCAAAGCTTACCAAAGGAGATGTCTATATCCTTTCTCCCAACGACGTGCATCGGCTTTCTCCGTTGAAAAAAACCACGATATATAACCTTTGTATTTATCCGGAGCAATGCGATAAATCTGTGGCAAGGCTTTTGCGCGAGGAGGCGCATCCGAGATTCGGAAGACTCACCGATGAGGGATTAGCCGAAATCGTCGCCCTGCACGATGCCCTGCGAGAGGAGATTTGCCGGTCTGACCGATACCGAGAGATGCGCATTTCTGCGCTGACTACGCTTTTGGCATCGAGTCTTTTACGGGAAACCACCGTGCAGGAAACACCACAGACAAATCAAGTTTACACGGTGATTTCGCAGGCAATGTCATATATCGAGGACAACCTTACCCGGCCCATCTCGCTGACGGACGTTGCGACTGCTTCCGGATATTCACGAACCTATTTCAGCAAATTGTTCAAGGAGATCGTGGGAATCAATTTTAAGGATTATCTTGAAATGGAACGCATCAATTTGGCATGCGAACTTCTCATGAATAAGAAAATGAGCGTTACCGAAATTTCCTATGCGGTTGGTTTTAACAACTTTTCCTCCTTCTGGAGAGCGTTTAAAAAGCATAAGTGCATTGCGCCGAGCCATTATCGAAGGCAGTAAGCTTTTTGTCCGAACAACCGCCCAAGAGCAAAGACGAGCAGAAGTTTTAAAAACCGCTTTAAACGTTCTATAATGTGATCAAGAAAACTCAAAACGATGTGTTCGGCGAAACGGATTTTACAATTATATAGTGTTGAAGAGCAAGTCATAACAAGGCTTTCGGGCTGTGTTCTGAAAAGGAGATTTATCTACTGATTCAGAGTGCGTTGAGATGATGGGTCTGATCGGTGCAGGTAACAACCCCATGGTTGGTATCAAAAGAACCGAAGAATTACCTCAGTTGCGAGAAATGATATGGTTTCACAAGATTAAAGGAGAGGAATTATGAAAATTAATCCGTTTGCACCGAATATGAACGTGGAGCCGGCGGAAAAATATGCCGAAGAAAAACGGGCTTGGCAGGGCGCACCTTCCATCGTTCGTACCAAGGGCGGCCGCCTGTTGGTGGGATTTATGAGCGGAGGCATCTATGAGCCCGATCCCCGAAACTGTTGTCTCTTGGTTTATAGTGACGATCAAGGGGAAAGTTGGTCCGCGCCGGTGTTGGCGATTGAAAGCCGCCCGGACGTGCGGCAACGGGTCTTTGAGATTGAACTGTGGATCGCTCCCACCGGGGCGCTGTGGCTCTTTTGGGCAGAAACTCCCTATGAAGCAGGGTTGGCGATGCCCGATTATACCCAGAAGATCGATATGGAAAACGATTCCGAATACCATCGGCTGGAGGCGCAGGTACAAACCTGGTGCGCCGTTTGT
>JAZPZL010000185.1:0-24340 GCA_045544655.1 Eubacteriales bacterium | reverse complement strand
GATATGTGGAACCCCCTCTCATTGCCTTATGAGCTGTATCATTCTGGAAATCAGGAAAATGCAATTTCAATGTTTAACGATTTTATTGCTACCATTGCAGCACCTCAGTACGCCAGCACGAAGGACGTTTTTTGGGTGGAAATGGCTTCCTCCTTCGCCCTTGCTAATCTGCTTTTGATGGCGGAAGAGGCGACCCCTTCCGAAATGAACGTGGTAAGCCTTGCAGGCCTTTGCTCCCACGATAATGAAACGCCTTTGTCAGCCCTTTCCTCCAGAATGAAGGAAAGCAGTATTGCCGGCATGAATTACCGCGGCGTTTTCGTAGCGGCTGAGAATACAAAGCGCAGCATTTACGTTTCTCTTTACAGTATGCTCCGCATTTTCACGACTCAGGAGAATCTGGCAAAAATGCTCTCGGGCAATACCTTTAATATGTGGAATATCGGCAGAGAAAAAACGGCTGTATATCTCATCGTACCCGATGAAAAAACCACCTATCACTTTTTGGTTACCACCTTTGTAAAGCAGGCGTACGAGGTTTTGATCTCTGAAGCGCAAAAGGAGAAGGATTTCAAGCTCCCCGTCCGTGTAAATTTTGTTTTGGACGAGTTTTGTAATATGCCGAAGGTTCCCGATATGCCCGCTATGATCTCTGCGGCGAGAAGCCGAAATATGCGGTATTACCTGGTTGCCCAGAGCTTGCATCAGCTTCGGGGAAAATACGGGGAGGATGCGGATACCATCAAGGGTAACTGTGATAACTGGGTGTTCCTGACGTCCAAGGAGCTGGATCTTTTGCGTGAGATCAGTGAGCTTTGCGGAAACGTGTCAGGCGGAGAGAATCCCCGTCGACTGATCTCCGTATCCGAGCTTCAGCGCCTGGATAAAGAAAAAGGTGAGGCTTTGATTATGCACGCCCGTCAGTACCCCATCATTACGGAAATGGCGGATATTGATTCCTACGAGGCATTCAAGGGCTATGAATCCGTGGAATTGAAGCCGTTTTCTATGCCCTCCGTTGACGTATTTTCCGCGAATGCCTTGCTTCGTGACGTTGTTGAAGGAAAACGGATCTGTCCTTTTTCCGAGAGGGCAGAGCAGATCAAGGCATTTGATTTGGGCAGAAGATCCATGGCAGATCGGAACTCTTTCAGAAGAAGCATTTTGGATGAAATCTTGAAAAAATCAGAAGATGTTGACAATGATAACGATTAATAGGAGGATAAAAATATGATTGCAACCCCGTCATTTTTTGAGAAGGAAGGCGGAATGGAGCGAGGCTACGACCTGTTTTCCCGTCTGCTGAAGGACAGAATTATTTTGATGTTTAACGAGGTGAATGATGATCTTGCTTGCTCGATCATCGCACAGCTTCTTTATTTGGAGTCTGTAGACCCCGATAAGGATATTTGCATTTACATCAATTCTCCCGGCGGCTCCGTATCTGCCGGCTTTGGAATTTACGATACCATTCGCAAACTGAAGTGTGACGTATCCACCGTTTGCGTGGGTATGGCGGCAAGTATGGGTGCATTTCTTTTGGCTGCAGGTACCAAGGGCAAGCGTTATGCTCTGGAAAACAGCCAGGTCATGATCCACCAGGTCTTGGGCGGTGCTTCCGGTCAGGCATCCGATATTCTGATCGAGTCTCAGCATATGCAGCGCGTCAAGACCCGATTAAATGAGATCTTGGCGAAGAATACCGGACACACCCTGGAGGAAACCGAGCTTGCAACGGATCGAAACAATTGGATGTTTGCAGAAGATGCTTTGAAGTACGGCATCATCGACCATATCATTTCAGACGTGAAATAATCGAAAGGCAGGGTCTTTTATGGACGTAAAAAAGATTGTATCCCTGGCAATTGCCGCGATCATCGTGATCGCCGTGATTACAACCGTTCCCAAGCTGGTTCATAACTGTGACGATTGCGGTGATTTCTTTATTGGAACAGGTTACGAGCCTAATATTGTGGAGGACTTTTTTGCCACGGAGGATCAAATTATTTGCAAGAAGTGTGCGGAAAAGCAGCATAAGCTTTCTCTTGCCGTCGGCAAAACTTTGGATGATTTTAAGATCAGTCTCTTCTGAGCTCGGAGCTTTGTGTATTTTCAAGAATAGGAGTGTCTATGAAGTTTTTTACCGATGAAGAATTCGAAACGATTTTTCAGGAGATCGTGATCGAGAGACCAAGCTGCTATGATACCATGTTGATGGTCGCGGATCGAATGCTGGAGGGCTCTGTTTGCAAATGGTGCAATGAGGATCCTTATCTTCAAGGCGATCACCACATCGACGAGGTGATGCAGCTGATCCGCATTCGTCTTTATCAAAAATGCGTAACCGGTTTTTTCATGAGAAACGGAGAGCCGAACTACGATCCGAACGGATTTAAAAACTGGGTTTTCACGGTTGCGCTTAACGTAAAACGTGATTATGCGAAAAAAGTGAGACAGAGATCGTTTAAAGAGGGCAATGGGTCAGATGGTTCTGAACCGGCGGATCCCACGGGCGACGACCCGATTCTTATTTCCGAAGAGGAAATTGCAAAGCTGAATCGGGCGTTTCGTACCGTGATCGGTCATCACTCAAAGGTGCATATTATTTTGACGTGGCTTGGGATGATGCTCCTGATCGCAATACGCGGATATTCAAAAATTGAAGCTACCGATGATTTGATCCGTTTGTTTGATTCCACGACTCTTGATGCGATGCTTGACCTGATCCTTCGCTTTGTGACCGCGGTTCCGTGGTTGCAGCCGGATGAAAGCGGTCTTGATTCCCTGAAGGAACGTCTGAATAAAACCGATAAAAACGGTGTTCGTATCGGGGACAAGGTGTATCACGACTTTTATATGAAAAAAGGCGCGAAGGCTTCCGTCAGCGATTGGGTTTATCGTATGAATCAAATTGTAGAAAAAGAAGAGGGAAATCGCAAATGACACATCTTACCGTTGAAGAAATTATTGATTTTGTTTCTTTTGAAACACTGACTGAGGAGAATATCGCTCTTGCAAAAAAAGTGAATGAGCATATATGCTCCTGTCAGGATTGCTTTGACAAGGTTTCCGCCTTTCAAACGGTTTACGAAGAGCTTCAAAGGATCGGATCGGTTCGTGATACGAAGAAATGTATCTATCAGATCATAGAGGATCAGTCTTTAAAGGAAATACAAGAACGAGAAGTAGAAAAGGTGATTGCTTCCTTATCGCAGAAAGGTCGGGAAGTGACAAAATAGGAGTTTGATATGCAAAAGAAAATATCCGTATGCTTTCTAAGTGCCTGGGTCTTGGGCAAAAAGGATGATGAAACGTTGCCCGTAGCCAAGTTTATTGACGCAGTGAAGACTGTTTTTGTTTGTAAGGTTTTATATTCTTCCCCGACGGATTGTGAATTGTTGGTTCAGGCAGGGGAAGGCTCCGACGATCAGATCAAAAAACGGATCAGAAGTTTGATCGAGGAGATCTTCGAAACGAATGATCTGGGATTCGTAAGGGCTTGTGAAGTTACCGACTATCAGGAAACGGAAGATTTGCCGTCTGTTTCTCTTGAAGAAGAGAAAGGAATACTGGATGATGGAAGCCAGCTTCAAAAGGTGATGGAGCAGATTCGCGCTTTGGTAGGTGCGGAGGAATTCAAGGCTTTGGCAGAGGAGTACGTCAAAATCGCCCCCCGTCTGTTGAAGTATCACACGGAGGAGACGCTTACCCATCAGGCGTATCTTTTTTCTATTAACGATGGCGACGGACTTTCCACGTATCTGAATTTGTTTGCCGAGCTGTTTGCGGCGTTGAATCTTTTTACGTTTCACGAAAGAAAGCCGGTTGCCGAACTGAAGGTCTCTCTTCCGTCTCCGAAGGATATCGGTGATCCGTTTTCCCACGTTTTCAGCGCCCTTCGCCGAACCGGAAAAGACGGGAAGATCGTATCCATTGATATCAGCGAGTGGATGACCAAGCTTACTGACAAAGCTTTTCGTGATTTTTTATCCCAGCTTGACGATCAAATGGGGGAGAATATTATCGTTTTCCGCGTTCCCTTCCTGGATAAGAAAATTCTGGACGGTCTGAAGAGGGGATTGGCGGACGTACTGTTCATCCGAGAAGTATCCTTTGCTCCCTTTGACCGTGAAGAGTTGACGCTGTGTGCCAAGAATTTTCTCGGTCAGTTTGGCTTTTCTATCGAAGAGGATGCTCTGGACGTATTCCATGCCAGAATCATCGAGGAAAAGAACGACGGCAGATTTTACGGCATCAACACCGTGAAAAAAGTCATTCGCGAAATGATCTACAAAAAGCAGTTGGATAACGCTTTAAGCGGTGTGGACGATACCCTTGTGAAAAAGAGTGAGATCCTTTCCTTGTCCGCTCTTTACACGCACCATCAAAAAACTGCAGACGAGCTTTTAAATGAGCTTGTGGGTGTTGAGGGGATTCGCTCCCGCGTGGATGAAATCGTTTGTCAGATCGAAGCAGGTTTGAAGTTTCCTAAGCTGGGTGCTCCGTGTATCCATATGAGATTTATCGGAAATCCCGGTACCGGTAAAACCACCGTTGCCCGCGTGATCGGAAAGATCCTGAAGGAAAAGGGAATTCTGAGAAACGGTCATTTCTTTGAATATTCCGGAAGAGATTTTTGCGGTCAGTACGTGGGCGAAACCGCTCCCAAAACCGCTGCAATGTGTAGGGATGCCTACGGCTCCGTTCTGTTTATCGACGAGGCGTACGCTTTGTATCGTGAGAACAGACCCGGATCGCTGGATTACGGCAGGGAGGCGATCGATACCTTGATTGCCGAGATGGAGAATCACCGTTCGGATCTGGTAATTATCATGGCAGGTTATCCGGATGAAATGGAAACCTTGATGATGGCGAATCAGGGGCTTGAGAGCCGTATGCCTTACGTGATCGAATTCCCCAATTATACCAGAGAGCAGCTGTATAAGATCTTTATGCAGATGGTCGATAAGACCTTTACTTATTCCGATGACTTTGACGCGGCAGTAAAGGAGTATTTCGATTTATTGCCTGAAGAGTGGATCTCTTCCAAGGAGTTCAGCAATGCCCGTTTCGTCCGCAATCTCTTTGAGCGAACCTGGGCGAAGGCGATGCTGCGCGCACAGCTGAACAAGGAAGATCCTTCCGTGCTGACCAAGCAGGACTTTTTGGTGGCAAGCGCAGACAAAGAATTCAAAAAAATTATGGTGAAGCCGAACCGCAGTCTGGGTTTCATTTGATTTAATAATTATTTTTTAGGAGGAAATACCAATGGAAGAAAGAGAAATGAAGCAGGCACAATCCGTTTATGAAACGATTTGTCATTCCCTGGAAGCGCGAGGATGGAATTTTACACGCGAGGAAGAGAATCTGGTGATTCGTTGCGGCGCTCGCGGAGAGGATCTCCCTATGGATATCGTTATCATCGTAAATCCCAAGGCGCAGGTGGTTTCTTTATTCTCTCCGATGCCCTATAGAGTGAAAGAGGATAAAAGAGTGGAAGCAGCTTTGGCTGTTTGCGTTGCAAACAATGGCTTGATCAACGGTAGTTTTGACTACGATCTTTCAAACGGCGCGATCCATTTTCGAATCGTTACTTCGTTCCGTGAGAGCATTTTGAGCGAAGAGCTCTTTAACTATATGGTTCTGATCGCTGCGAACACAGTTGACGTTTACAATGATAAATTCCTTATGATTTCTAACGGAATGATGTCCTTTGAGCAGTTCCTTGAGTGGGATCAAAACCGCAGAAACGGTTAAATTTTCCTTGTAAGCGTGTTCGTATTTTCGGACACGCTTATGTATTAGTCTTGGAGGTTTATGGTATCTATGTGGACGATTTGTTTGGTATTGGCAGTTATTGCTTTAATTTGTGCTACGGTTTTATCCTGCAAACGGATCAAGTATAAAAGAGGCAGGTTTTGGGATCCGCTTCATATTCTGTTTGCCGGCGTAGTTGTGGCAACGATAATTCTGTTTTGTCCGATCTTTGTTTCCTTCTGTGAAAAAAGCGGCTACGACGGTTGGGAGACGATTCCCCTTACCTTCCACAATATGATCAAGCTCTTCGTTGTGGATGCGGATCTGAATGATATTTATGACGTGGTTGATAAGGATGTGATCGGTCGGCTGTACAGAATCGTATTTTCGGTTTTGGGCATCATTGCTCCGGTCCTGACCTTTGGCTTCGTATTGACCTTCTTTAAAAACGTTTGGGCATACGTGAGCTACTTTTTCCATTTGAACAGCAACGTGGCTATTTTCTCAGAGTTGAATGAAAAGTCTTTGGCATTGATGCAAAGCATGCACCAAGATGAAAAGGAGAAATATTTCTTTGTTTTTACCGATGTATTTGACCGCGAGGAGGAGAAAAATTTTGAACTCGTGGAACGTGCAAAGGAGTGGGGAGCAGTTTGCTTTAAGAAGGATATCAGCGCCTTGAAGATCCTGCGCCCTTTTAAGAAGTATAAGCTCTGTTTCTTTGCCATCGGTGAGGATCAGACGGAAAACGTCAATCAGGCGCTTCGTCTGTTTCAAAGGTTCAAGAATCGGGAAAATACGAGCCTTTACGTATTTTCAACTCAGATGGAGGCAGAAATGCTGCTTTCCAGTGCGTTTCATGAAAACGAGGGTGATGTGAAGATCAAGGTGCGCCGTATCAACGAGGTGCAGTCTCTTATTTTGAGATCGCTTTACGAAAGCGGTTACGAAAACGTGTTTCAAAGTGCCGTACCGCATCCGGACGGTGTAAAACGCATCAATGCCGTTGTGGTCGGTATGGGTCAGCACGGTATAGAAATGACCAAGGCTTTGACCTGGTTTTGTCAGATGGACGGTTATCTGGTAGAGGTGAATTCTTTTGATTCGAATCTCGCTGCCAAGGATCGCTTTACCGCAGAATGTCCCGAATTGATGGAATTCAGCGGAAAACTGGATGTTGAAGGTGAGGCGAGGTATACCGTTCATATTCATTCCGGTGTGGATGTTGCGGGAGCGGAATTTTTCAATACGGTACAGAATTTGCCGCAAACGACCTACGTGTTCGTTGCTTTGGGCAGCGATGAGAAGAATATTGCAACAGCCGTAAAGCTTCGCGCCGTCTTTGAAAGAAAGGGGTATAAACCCGTTATTCAGGCAGTGGTGTCCAACAGCGATAAGAAAGAGGCCCTGTCCGGCATTACCAATTTTAAGGGGCAGTCATACGCCATCGACTTTATCGGTGATACGAATTCCTCTTATTCCCGAAACGTGATTCTGGGGTCTGATATTGAAGAAGAAGCGAAAAAACGCCATATGCTGTGGGGAAGTGAGAATGAATTCTGGCAGTATAATTATAACTACAAGTCTTCCATCGCTTCCGCGATTCACAAGCAAATGAAGATTTTCTGCGGTATGCCCGGTGTTGAAAAGGATCCGAAAGACCGTGACGAAAAGGAGCTTTGGGCGTTGCGTGTTCTGGAGCATCGTCGCTGGAATGCATATATGCGCTCTGAGGGATACGTTTACGGAGGAACCGTGGAAAAATCCGGCAGAAACGATCTTGCGAAAATGCATAATTGCCTGGTGCCTTTTTCCGAGCTTCCCTTGAAGGAGCAGGAAAAAGACGATAACTAAGAACGAGGGTGAGAGAATGAACGTTAGCAAAGAACAACGGTTGATGGCGGATAAGGTAATAGAAATTTATGCCGCGTTTGGCATCAAAATCGAAGGTCTGCTTCAGGTTACGGCAGGTCCGGAGATCACGCGTTATGAATTTGAGTTCGCTCCCCGGGTCAAGCCGGAGAAAATTGTGCGTCTGCGGGATGACGTATCACTTATGCTTTCGATTCCCCCCGCGCATCTCGAATGCCCTTTGTCCGACAAAAACGCATTCTCCATAGAAATTCCCAATCGAGCGCACTCTTGATTGCAAAAAATACTCCGTTGTTTCAAACAACGGAGTATTTTTTATAATACCGCAAAGAAGTATTCGGTTATGACCTGCGGGGATTCCTTCAGACCGCCTTTGATCCACCACTGCAAGGTTTCTACAAAGCTTGCACAGACGTGATTATACCAGAAATCTTCGGGAACGGCATTTGCTTTCGGGGAGGGAAAGGAGTCGAGATGGCTTTGGATCAAATGCTCCAGTCCACCTCGAAAGAACTTCAAAAACAATTCGTTGTTTTCCGAGGAAAGGAGCGCGAGAATATTGTTGTCGTTTTTTTGAAAGTGCTGAAACAAATGTAGAATCACGGAATCCGAGCCTTCACAGTCAAAAATATGCCGATGGTCGTGACCCGTATGATGCTCCGTATCAAAAATATGACAGAAAAGCTCCTCGCAAAAAGCCTTTAATAAATAATCCTTGGTTTCAAAATGAGCGTAAAAGGTAGCCCGCCCGATATCCGCCAGCTCAAGGATCTCACCGACGGTGATACGGTTAAAGCTCTTTTTTGAAAGTAACTGTGTAAAGGCTTTGAAAATTGATTCTCTCGTTTTTCTTTGGCGTCGATCCATAAAAATCTCCATACATTTTTCTCATTTTGTTCGGTAACGAATAAAGGTGATTTTTCGTATATTGCATTTACTCCGGAAGTTGATACAATATTACCGAACAATCTGTTCACTAGTAAATGTATTGTACGAAACTTTTGGTAAAAAGTCAATGGAGGTAATCATGAAAACCGAAAGAAATATTTTGATCGCTTTTATTCTGAATCTGTTTTTCTCTGCTTTTGAATTGTTTGGAGGAATTTTTACCGGTAGTGTTGCCATCGTTTCCGATGCGCTTCACGATATTGGCGATGCGATGAGCATCGGCGTATCTTACTTTTTGGAAAAGAAAAGTAAAAGGGAACCGGATGACGTCTTTACGTACGGGTATATGCGTTATTCCGTGCTGGGCAGTTTGATCACCACCGCGATCTTGCTTTTTGGTTCTTGTGCGGTTATTTATAATGCCGTCGATAAGCTGATCCATCCCACCGAGATCCATTATACGGGAATGATCCTTTTCGCCATCGTCGGTGTGATCGTAAACGCTGCGGCCGCCTTTTTCACCCGAGAGGGAGATTCCTTGAATCAGAAGGCGGTAAATCTTCATATGCTGGAAGACGTGCTGGGATGGATCGTGGTATTGATCGGTGCGATCGTGATGCGCTTTACCGATCTTACCGTCATTGACCCCGTTATGTCCATCGGTGTTGCGATCTTTATTTTTATGAATGCCGTCAAAAATATGAAAGAGATCTTGAATTTGTTTTTGGAAAAAGCTCCTTGCGGGGTCTCTGTTCAGGAGATCAAAGAACATTTGACCGCCCTTGACGGTGTTTTGGACGTTCACCACGTTCATCTTTGGAGTATGGACGGTCAGAATCATTTCGCTACGATGCACGTCGTTACTCGCTCCGATCCCCACGAGGTGAAGGATAAGATCCGATCTGAATTAAGGGAACATGGGATCGTCCACGCAACCCTTGAATTGGAAGCGGAAGGTGAGCATTGCCACGAAGAGCATTGCCACGTAAAGCACTTGGAATGCGATCACCTCCATCATCACCATCATCACCATCACCATTGAATCAAAAAGCCATCGCTTCAAGCGATGGCTTTTTTGGTTAATAGGCTTATCCTGCAGCTGCCTGATCAGCTTGGCTTTCCGTCTTTTCGGTCAAAGCCTTAATGCCGCTGAAGGAATTTGCTCCTTCTTTGAGAATGAAATCAGCGGAGGACTCTCCCGCAGTTTGATTCTCTTCCCGCTTTCCTCCGAATCCTCTGTCGGGAAAATTCCCATCAGGGAATTCAAAATTCGGTTTTTCTCCATCGGGGAATTCAAATCCGGGCATGGGTTTTTGACCGTTTGGTTTTTCCACTTTGTCTGATGGAATTCGGTCTTGCTGCTGCGGTTCGCCTTCCGGCTTCTCGGGAGGTGTTCCACCCTCGGGCATCTCAGGCGGGGTTGCACCGTTCGGCATTTCCGGATTTACAACGGAAGGGGGAGTACCCATGCCGCCCATCATACCTCCGCTTTGCCCTTCCAGCTGTGTATCGTCACTCCAAAGGGTGTAGGTGCCGGGAGATAGCTCGGGGGAGCTGACGATCAAAATGGAATAGGCATTTTCGGGCTTTGCTTCAAAAACGATGTTGCCCGCTTCATTTTTCAATTTGATCTTTTCGCCGCCCTTTTGCTTTTGTGCAAAATTGAATACTGCGTAGGTTTGATCGCTGGTTTCGATCCGATCCAGCATACTTCCGCTTGCAACTACCGTGCCGCCGTTGATCTCAATTCCCATATCCGAGTCAATTCCCGCATCACCGCTGGTGGCGCAAGCCTGGGCGTAGACTTCACCTCCGTTGATGATCAGCCAGCCCTTGGAATCGATTCCGTCACCCTCGCCCGTTTCACCCGTTACCTTGATGGAAAGCTTGCCGCCGTTGACGGTCGTAACGGATACGCCGTCTTCGTTGGTATTGATTCCGTCATTCCCCGAGAGAATGCTGATGTTTCCTCCGTTGACCGTCAAATGAAGCTCGCTTCCCAGACCTTCGTTTTCCGCTTTGATGTTGAGAATGCCGTTGCCCTTTTCTTCACCGCTGACATTCATAGACGTTTTGGAGTAAAAAGCTGCGTCGTATTTGTGAAGCTTTTTTGCATCCTCCACTTCCGTCTTATCCTCGTTTAAAACAACGGAATCTGGCTTGTAAATACGTTCTACGTAGGAGCCGTTGACCGTGTTGACGCTTCCGTCGGCAAGGATCACGTTGGCTCCCGCTTTGGAGGTATCTACGTTCTTGGATGCCTTTTCCGCATCACTGCTTCCGCATTCGTAGGTGTTGTAAAAGATCACGGCAGGAGCTACCGTGCAGGTGAGATCCACTCCGTCCAGAATCAGCGTGACAACCGCGTTTTCATCTTCCTTTGCATCATCTCCCAGATCAATTGCGATCTGTCCTTGAGAGAGCTTTCCCTTCAGGCGATAGGTGCCTGGGCGAGTAACGTGCAGAACCGTATGCGCTTCTGCTTCCTCTTTTTCGTGGGCATCCTTCTCCGAGCCTTCACCGTAAGTGAAATCCTTTCCGGCTTCGTAGTAAACGATATCGTTTTCCACGTACAGAGAGCTTGAGTGATTCCCGGTCAGTTCCTTTCCGTCTGCGGTAATTTTTTCATCGCTTAAGAGTATTTCCGTAACCTCGTTATTGTTTGCTCGAGACGGATTCTCCCCTTGACAAGCGCAAAAAAGACCGGAACAAGACAGAAGGATCAAAAATGCGATGAATTTTTGCATAGCAGTTCTCCTTTTATACCTTGATTATATCTATCTTCTCATATTTATTTGAAGGTTATGTGATATTTTATCAAAAAAAATATAAAAAAGAGTGTTTTTTTCTTTTAAAAAAGAGTGACTTTTGGAAAAAGATGTGTTATACTGTCGAAAAGAAATGGAGGGTTTGGACTATGAATTTTTTGGAAGAAAGAATTGTGAAAGACGGCGTGGTGAAGGAAGGAAATGTTCTGAAGGTGGACAGCTTTTTGAATCACCAGATGGATATTGCCCTTTTGGATGAGATCGGCAGGGAGTTTCACCGTCGCTTTGCTCATAAAAAAGTAACGAAGGTTCTTACCATTGAGGCGTCCGGCATTGCAATCGCCTATCCCGTTGCCAAGGAATTCGGTGTTCCGATGGTATTTGCAAAAAAATCCAAATCCATTAATATAGACGGAGAAATGTACGTTGCGGAGGTTATTTCTTATACGCATAAAAATCGCAATCAGATTATCGTTTCCAAGAAATTTATCAATGCAGACGATCACGTGCTGATCATAGATGATTTCCTTGCCAACGGCTGTGCTTTGGAAGGACTCATTTCCATCGTGCAGGAGGCGGGAGCAACTGTTTCCGGCTTGGGAATCGCCATTGAAAAGGGCTTCCAGGTGGGTGGCGCATCCCTTCGAGAAAAGGGCTACGATCTGCAGAGCATCGCCATCGTGGATGCAATGGATGCTTCCAACGGCTCCATCGTATTTCGTCCTCAAGATTAAGTATTAAGAAAACGCAAGAACTCACAGCGGGTTCTTGCGTTTTCTCTTTTAGCTTTCTTTCCAATGCTCGCAGGTCGTAAGAGCAATGTTTTTCATGGTAAGCACCATATTGCCTTCACTGCTTTCGCGAGGTCTCTTCGTAAATCGACCGTAGTATGCATCTCCCTCGAAAGCGATTTCAAAAGCTCGCCGGATCGTCGGTCTCAGGTCTTCGTGAGTTTCACCGATCCGTATTAAGGCGACCACCGCCTGAGAAGCAAACTGATAATAAACGTCCTGAAAATCCAGTACCTTGTATCGGGTCGTTTGTACTTCCCTTTGCTGATAAACGGCTTTTTTGGATTCCTCGGGATTGCAGATCAAATCTGTCAGCTCTTCCGTGATCTCCCGATCGGCAAGTCTTCCCAGCCAATGAATCGCAATGCATCCTCGAAGATTGTTGTGTTTTCGGCAATCCTTCAGCATAAAAGGATCTCTCTTTTGCACCATCTCCCGCAGAATTGGCTTGGAAGCCTCATTCCCCAAACTTGCCAAAGCAAATGCCGCGTGCTTTTTCAGGTGTTCATTTGTGGAGCCAAGATAGGCAACGAGTGTGGGAATAGCCATTTCTCCCATTCTTTTGGCAGACCAGATCCCTTCACCCGGCTTTTCAGATTGTAAAGCGTCTTTTAAAAGCTCGGGAGAGCGGATCCATTTCACGTCTCGCGAAGGGAAAGGGGAGCCGTCCGGGCTTCGTTTTCCGTCAACGCGCACCCCCCGATCGTCACTTTCTCGCAGACAAGAGCTTGAAAGCAGTTTTTCCTTGATTTGCGAATAGGGAACCTCCCGCAAGGCTTGATCTTGTCGGATGGCGAGGGTTGCCCATTCCGCCGCGGCTTCAGCCGCTTTTTTCATATCAAGATTCATTCGTACGCAGCTGGATACGTCTCGGTCTACCCCCAAGGCGCGGCAAGGCACGAGAATGCCTTCGTGATCTTTTGGCAAAATCGCTTTGTAGGGAACTGCAATGCTCAGATTGTACGCACCCAAATTGGCTCCTACTGCCCAGTCACCGAGGAGTTCTCCGTCAAAGGCAATATCCCAGCCGTGCTTATCCAGATCTGCATAAGAGTAAAACATCACCTCTTTTGCTTGTATGTCTGCAAACAGATCCTCCAGACGTACGGTTTCTTCTGAAACGATTCGCCGTCCTTCCCAGAGTCCTAAAAAGGGCATCTGGCAGATCAGAAGACCTTTTTTCGCTTCGTCACAGTTGTAGGAGCGGGCAAAAAGGATTGCATCGGCTAGGGCTTTGGGATCGTTTTGGTTTACACGACCGAAATCCACGTTGTTGCATCGGTATTTTTTACCGTCATACCAGAGGGATACCAGTGAATAGGGCTGCATTTGTACGTCGATTTTTCTTCCGAATTCCGTTTTGCATCCTGCCATCGCCGCTACCGTAGCTTCGGCGGTGCAGTCCATTACCACCTTTGCGCCGCAGTGGAGAATTCCGTTTTGGGTCAGGATCTGAACGCCGATCACGGTTTTATCTTCCAAGTAAACGCCGCAAACGGAAGATTCAAAAAGAAGCTCTGCTCCGCTTTCAACCAAATCCTTTTCATACAAAAGCTTCCGTGCTTCTGCAGGAGTGCAGGTGAATTTTTTTGCAAATTCCAAAGCCTTTTGATCCACGGTTTCGTATCTTCCGCCGGGACAGCCGAAGTAATGACCGCTGATTCCTCCCGCCGTGTGGGTTCCCCCCACGCAGGTGAAAGCTTCAACTCCCAAAACGGATAATCCGTTTTCCCCGCAAAAAAGGGCTGCCAAGGAGCCTGCTGTTCCAAGACCACAAACGATCACGTCATAGTTCTTTTCAAATTCGGGCTTTTGCACAGCTTCTTTTCGGAGAACGCCGCCGTAAAGAGAAGAAAGGTAAATCATTTTTTCAGCTCCTTCCCGAAAATAAGTCCCGCTTCGTAAGCCAAAAGGGGATTCTCATAAGCCTTGGAGGGCAAAGCGCGGATCCCATCTTCTTCTCGAAGCGATTTTGAAATTTGATAATCAAATTCAGTTGCGGAAAGGATCAGCTTCTGAGAGGGGGAAAATGTTTCGACGATCTTCAGAGCGATTTTTCTTGCCTCGTGAAAGGTGCAGGAAAGGGGAACGGGAATTGTAAGTACGAATCTTCCCTCGGTGTCCGCCTCCTTGCAAGAGACGCCTTCGATCTGTGGCAGTTCCTTGCTCTCTATCAACAGATTGAAGCTTTTTGACGTGCTGATTTTTGTATTACTGCGTGTATCGACCACCGTTTTTCCCTCAAAGCTTCGAAAGCCGTCTACACCGTGAACGGTGCAAAGGAAGCTTTCGCCTTTTGCTTCAACGGATACGGTCTCCGTTCCGAAATAAATATCACATTCCTTGAAAATGGGATAAAGAAGCGCATCGTTTCCGTAGGGGGATGTTTTTTTGCAAAATTGTTTGCGCATCTCTTCCGCTTCGCTGAGTTTAAGAGGGGTGTCATAGCCGGTCCCGAAATGCAAGGCACCGTAAAACTCATAGCCCGCTTCCATTCTCCGTTCCAGAACCAAACACCTCTTACCGCATACACGTGCGATACCCGCCGCCGCAAAGCTTGCGCCCAATACGATTACGTCGTACATGAAGTACCTCCTTCAAAAATCCGTTTTCATTCATAGAATATCACGAAGGCCTTGATTTTTCCACCGATTTTCAAGCATTTTATTTCGTTTTCTTGCAAAATGAGAAAACTTGTGTTATTGTGATAGGGAGGTGATGGATATGATGATTCTCAATCAGCACAATTTTTCTGTCCGTGCCATTCATAAGGAGTACGATTCCCGTTCCGCTTCCAAGGATGTTTTTTATTCGGATCTGAGGATTTGCCTCGTATTGCGGGGAGAGGCGGTTTGGGAAATTGAAGACCGTTCCAATCGTGTTGCAGAAGGGGACGTAATCTTTTTAAATATCGGACAAAGAAGGTGCTTTACAGCCTTTGGAAAAAACGGCTTCGATTTGGGAATATTCAATCTTTCCCACAATTCTTTTTCCGAATTGCATCATTTTATGTTTTTTCGGGATCGCGCTGTGCAGGGGAAGAATGTGATAAGAAATCCTTCCTTGTCCTCTTTGCTTCGAGAGGTTTTCGATGAATGGAAAAAAGATTTTCCGTTCCGATATGAGTTTGCTTCCGCAAAAATTACTGAGTTTTTTATTAAGGCGGAGCGAATAGATAATTATTCTTTTGCTCCCGTACAGCAAAGTGATCGTGAGTTCTTGCGCTTGCTTGATGAAATTGACCGCAATATTACAAGCGGAATCCGACTGCAGGCTGTGGCAAAACAGGCGGGTATGGCAGAAAGCACCTTTTCGCGACGTTTTTTTGCATTAACGGGAATTTCGTATGGGGAATACGTATTGGAAAAGAAAATGCAGCACGCGCTTTTTCTTTTGAAAACAACGGATCTGAATATGATCGACGTTGCTTTTGAAAGCGGCTTTTCAAGCGTCAGCGGATTTTATGATGCTTTTAAAAAACGCTTTGGTACGACTCCCGGCAAATTGTCCTTGTTTGATTTCTAAAAAAAGAACGGACTCACAATGAATCCGTTCTTTTTTGAGGACTTAAATGTCCATTTTCCCTTGGGCGGCTTCCATATCGATTTCGTTAAAGATAATGCCGGGAGTGGGAATGCGGGGCTTTTTGTAGATCGCAAGCTCGGGATGCTCCGCAGTGGAAACCTCCATAGCCTGAACGATCATATCGTTTTTCTTCAGTGCGATCATTTGATTGCCTGCGCTGGTACGGGTGCTCTTTTCCGCAAAAAGCGTAGTTCTGAGAATGGCGGCTCTTCCGGTCTTGGTTTTCAAAAGGATCTCCTTGACCTCGTTTCCTTTCAAAAGGAACATTCCCGCCACGGGGGATAGGGTACTGAAAGCACCGGTCAGTTTTTTGCGGTTTCCCTTGGTTTCATAAACGGACATAGGGAAGCAAACTCCCTTACCGTTTTCGAAGACGATGGCGAGCTTTCCGCTGAGATCGTCGATAATTGCCGAGTAGATGACTTTTTCATCTGCATCCATTTCCAGTCTTGCGGGAACGTAATCACCCAATTCCGATGATTTCGTGGTGGTAAAATCACCGAATTTCGCAGGGTAAACCTGACCTTTGTCCGTGAAGAAATAAATGGCCTGCTTGGAGGAAAGCTCCCCGGAAAATACGACGGCATCCTCTTCTTTCAATCTTTGCTGATCGTTCATCATAATGGACTTGAGAGGAATATTCTTCAGATAGCCTCCGCGGGTGATCACGGCGTGGGCGGTGTATTCTTCCTCTTCCTCCATCTTCAGCGTAGCACTGGGACGGCTGAATTCGTAAGCAATGCGGGTTTTTCGCTCCTGACCGTATTTCTTTTTGATGCCCTCCAGCTGCTTGATGATGTAATTGTCAAGCTTGCGGGAGCTGGAAAGAAGCCCTTCCAGCTCGGCAATTTCTTTTTCCAGCTTTTCACGTTCGCCGATCCGATCCAGAATGTACTGACGGTTTAAATGGCGCAGCTTGATCTCGGCAATGTATTCTGCCTGAGGCTCGTCAATATCAAAGCCTTTACACAGATTGGGAATGACGTCCTTTTCATGCTCGGTCTTACGGATAATGGCAATGGCCTTGTCAATATCCACGAGGATCTTTTCAAGACCCAGCAAAAGGTGAAGCTTGGTCTCTTTTTGACCCAGCTCATAATAGAACTCTCGCTTGAGACATTCACATCGGAAGGCGTGCCATTCATTCAAAATCTCCCGAACGCCAAGCTGGTGAGGGGAGCCGGCGATCAAAATGTTGAAATTGCAAGGGAATCGGCATTCCAGATCGGTTGCCTTCAGAAGCTTTGCCATCAGCTTATCGGGATCGCTTCCGCGCTTCAAGTCAATGGTCAGTTTCAATCCGTCTAGGTCGATCTCATCACGGACGTCGTTGATCTCGCGAAGCTTGCCTTCCTTGATCATTTGTACGATCTTTTCAATGATCTGATCTACCGTGGTGTTGTAAGGGATCTGCGTAATTACGATACGGTTTTCCTTGGGATGCACCTCCCATACGGCGCGTATCGTAAAGGAGCCTTTTCCCGTTTCATATACTTGGCGGATCTCCTCTTCGTCGTAAAGAAGCTCGCCTCCCGTGGAAAAATCGGGTGCCTTCAGTATTTCGTACAGATCCGCATTGGGATCCCGCATCAAGGCAATGGCGGCATCGCAGGTCTCGTTCAGGTTGAAGGAGCAAATGGAGCTTGCCAGACCGACCGCAATACCCGTGTTGGGACAAACGAGTACGTTGGGAAAAGAGGAGGGGAGAAGCACGGGCTCCTTGAGGGTAGCGTCGTAGTTGTCCACCATATCGACCGCGTCCTTATCGATCCCTGCAAAAAGCTCTCCGCTGATGGGCGCAAGCTTGACTTCCGTATATCGGCTTGCGGCATACGCCATTTTGGAATACTGCTTACCAAAGGTACCCTTGGAGTCTACGAAGGGGTGAAGCAAAGCCTCGTTTCCTCGGGTCAAGCGCACCATGGTTTCGTAAATGGCGGCATCACCGTGGGGATTGAGCTTCATGGTCTGTCCCACTACGTTGGCACTCTTGGTTCGGTTTCCCGTCAAAAGTCCCATTTATACATCGTGAAAAGAAGCTTTCTGTGAGAGGGCTTGAGTCCGTCGATCTCGGGAATTGCGCGGGAGATGATGGAGCTCATTGCGTAAGGCATATAGTTTTCCCGAAGCGTTTGGGTGATGGGTTGCTCGTGGATCACCGCAGGCTTTGCGGGTGGTGTATTTTTACTGCTTTTCTTTTTTCTTTCAGCCATAATGTTTCCTTTAATCGCGATTTTTGTCTATTTTAATCCTTTTTGATAAATTTTGCAAGTGCTCCGCGGGTCTTTTCGTCGCAGATCGCCGTGACGTAAATTCCCTCAGCCTCGTAGCGTACCTCGCCAACACTGGCGTTTTTGTATAAAAAGGACAGCTTTCCGCCTTCCTCGTGGGGAAAAAGAAAGTCTACGGGCTTTTTAAACTGAGAAAGGATTTCCTCGATTTTCTCCAAGAGCGCATCCTTGCCTGCTCCGGTCTTGGCAGAAATACAAACGTGTTCGTATTTTTTGGGAAAAACGCCTACGTTGAATCTGCTTTCCGGAAGATCCGTTTTGTTCAGCAAATACAGAGTAGTAGGCGGTACGACCTCTCTTTTTTTATACAGATCGGAAAGAATGCCTTCCGTGATCTCCAGCTTTTGCATAAATTTTGCATCCGTGGCATCCAAAACCACCAAAACCAGATCACTGTAAACCACCTCGTCCAGAGTGGAACGAAATGCATCAACCAAATGGTGGGGCAGTCGGTTGATAAAGCCAACCGTATCCGTCAGAAGCACCTCACCGTAATTCGGCAAACGCAGTCTTCTCGTGGTGGGATCAAGAGTCGCAAACAGCTTATTTTCCGCAAGGATCTGATCTTCGCAAAGAAGATTGAGAAGAGAGGATTTTCCTGCATTGGTATAGCCTGCGAGGGAGATCTGAAACACACCGTTTTTCTCACGGCTTTTCCTCTGCGTCTTTCTTTTTTTTGCAAGCTCCTCCAGCTCCTCTTCCAGCTTTTGGATCTTGCGTTTTACGTGTCTCCGATCAATTTCAAGCTTGGTTTCACCGGGACCCCTCGTGCCGATTCCGCCGCCCAATCGGGAAAGCTCCGTGCCTTGTCCCGATAAACGGGGAAGCGTGTATTTCAAATTGGCGATGGCAACCTGAAGCATACCCTCCCTTGTTGTGGCGTTCAGAGCGAAAATATCCAGGATCAGCATGGTTCGGTCGATGACGCGCACATCTTCCAGCACCGCTTCCACGTTGCGGATCTGAGAGGGGGTTAATTCGCAGTCGAATACTACAAGATCTGCGAACATATTGCGACAAAGTATGGCAAGCTCCTCCAGCTTACCGGAGCCGATGTAGGTGGCGTGCTCAGGCTTTTCACGCGCCTGGATCAGTCGCCCCAGGGAAACGCCACCTGCCGTTTTTAAAAGCTCCTCTAACTCATCCAGGGAGGAATCCGTATCCATCGGATCCGCGTCGTCCAATACCACGCTGACAAGAATTGCTTTTTCAGGCTCTCGGTTTTGCGTTTCGGTGGTGGATGCGCTCGGGACTTTTTCAAATATACTGCTCATTGCTACTCCTTGAAAATAATGAAAAAAGCGGCAACACCGGAACAGTGCAACCGCTTCTAACCGTTTTATGCCGATCTGACAACCGACAGCTTATCTGCCAAACTTCTTGTTGAACTTGTCAACACGTCCACCGGCATCAACGAATTTCTGCTTACCGGTGTAGAAGGGATGGCACTTTGCGCAAATATCCACGTGGATGTTTTCCTTGGTGGATCTGGTGGGGTATTCCGCACCGCAAGCGCAAATGATCACGGTATCCTTGTAGGAGGGATGAAGTCCTTCTTTCATTCTTTTCACCTTTTTCTGTTTTTATTTACGTTGCGATGAAATCATCAATCAACTGCATTGCACTCTATATTAACATAAACAAAAACAAAAATCAAGAGTAAATTTCATTTTTTTCAAAATTATTCTGTTTTTTTATCGTTCGTACAAAAAATCCAGAATCGGACGGGACAAAACGTAGCATAATTTTGCCTGATATTCTTCGTTTTTCAACAGTGCCGCTTCCTCCCCGTTGGTTAAAAAGCCGCACTCAACCAAGAGGGCTGGCTGGTCGATCCGATCCAAAATATAGATTTTCCCTTCAGCATCCTTTGCTTTTCTTGTATTGTCTGTCTGCAGGGAAGCGGAAACGGTGTTTTGCAGGACCTGCGCCAAAGCGCGGTTTGCATCGTTTCGGTCTGTATAAAATACCTGGAGTCCTTTGTATTTTTCAATCGGAAGCGTATTCATGTGAAGGCTGACGAACAAGGCTTTGGGATATTGCTTGGCGATCTCCACTCTGGCAAGAAGATCTCTCGTTTTTTTCGAGCCGGCTTTATTTTCGCTTTCCAGCATTTCGTCTTCGGTCCGGGTGTAGATCACGCGAACCCCTGCGTTTTCCAAAAAAGCACCCAGCTTTTTCGCTACCGCCAGATTCAGATGCTTTTCCTCGTCTCCGTAAACGCTGACCGCGCCGGAATCAAGCCCCCCGTGTCCCGCATCAAGAATTACGGTCGGCAGGTCTTTTTCAGGAGCAGAGACCGAGATGACCTCCGACTGTAAGGAATTTGAAAACAGGGAAGAGAAAAACGACGCAAGTAACAGAATACAGCCGGTCAACAAGAATCCGAACAGGGCGGAATCGGGAATGAGCCTGGTTTTGTGTTTCAAAAAAATCACCTCACAAGAATGTATTCACGCTTGCAAGGTGATATGCGACGTTTTATTTTGATTTTTTCTTATCCTTCTTGAAATTCATATAACCGATGAGGTAGCCGATGCCCCCGGCGAGAATTCCGGGAATTGCGCCGAAAAGATGAATGATACAGCGGGAATTGATGGCGGCGGCGTTTGCGGCGGCAAGTGCCTCACTTGCTCCGCCTGCGGCGGTGGGATAGATCGTTTGCGTGATGCCTACGTACATTCCCTGTAAGAAGGTATGATTGCACAGATAGGAAATATATCCCGCAGTGTTGGAGGCGCCGCCTTCCCCAAAGGGAGGAATGAGAACGGAAAGGATCGCGAGAAGGATGGTGGGTAAAAAAGCGATCCCTGCAAAAAGAAAGCCGGCGGCAGGGGAGGAGCGGACCTCGTGACCGTGATCATATTCGCACTGCTTTGCACCGCTCTGATACATTTGGGAGGACATAATATAAAAGAAGAACAAAACTACGGTTGCCTGTCCTATCACGAGAAGCAGAGGGATTTTATAAGTAGCGCCGTACATCATAAAGCCAAAAAGACTTATAACAACCTGATATAGGAAGGTTTTCAGCATCAAGCCGGTGTTTCGGGTGAACCAAGTCATAAGAATTATCCTTTCAAGATATACTTTATTTGAGAGTTTATACCATTTTGGTAAAAAATACAATGGTATATTTGTGAATTTTATCAATTTTTTCAAGATTTTCCATTAAAGAAAACGATTTTTTTATTGACAAAAGATGAAATCAATGTTATGATATTGATGGATATTGAGTAGAAGTATACTCAAAGTAAACTCTAGTTGTTAAAGGAGTATAATATGAAGAAAATTTTGGCGCTTCTTTTGGCGATTGTAACGCTTGCAGCCCTCTTTGCGGTGCCCGCGTCTGCCAGAGGCTACACCCTGTCCATCCCCTCCTCCGTAAGCACTCACAATCTTGAGGCTTACGGCTTGCATACCCTGGAGGTATTTAAAACCGACGTGGCTCCCGCCATCGACGGCAAAGTCGGCACCGGTGAATACCCCGGTCCCAACAACGGCTGTGCTTTGTCTTCTACCCCCGGTGATAACCTTTGGATCACTTCTTACCCCGAGGTTGGAGCACATCAGAATAACTATTTCGGCAGACAGGACTTTACCGATTTCGTTCTGAAAGAGGATATTCCCGAGTATATGAATAGTTATCTGACCTACGACGACGAGTATTTTTATTTTGCTGTCACCACCACCATCCCCGCGGTTCGTTTTACCGAGGCTACCGACAATGAAACGGTAAACGGCGGCAACAAGCGTCGCTACAATTACTGGTGGGTAGATACCTTTATCAACTTTATGCAGACCAACAACGTATCCGGTGCCAACTACAACTCTGTAGCTCAGACCCGTTACAACCTTCAGAAGGCTGATTATTTCAATACCGCTCTGTCCGTTACTCTTTCGGAATCCAGCGGTCACCGTCGAGTTACCCTGCAGAATCCCCAAAAGGTCAGCAATCATACCAAGACTTATCTTCCGCTTTGGACCGATGAAGAGACCGGCGTGATCTGGAACGGTGCTACATACCGAAAGGCTGAAAACTTCTTTTATCAGGTAACCGTTCTGGAAAACGGAAAATGGGCAGTTACCTTTGAGGGTAGATATCCCCTCGGCGACGTGCTTCGTATCACCGACGTTGAGTATGAGGATGGCACTCCCTTGAACAAGGTTCCCGAATGGGGCTCCTGGGGCTTCAATATGAGACTCCAGTCCTCCGGAAACGTTAAGACCACCGGACCCGACGGTAAGGACGTTTTGATTGCTCGCGACGACGTAATCTACGCTCAGACGATGCTTCCCGCTTACGGTACTGCCCGTACCGGCGGTTACAGTAAGATCGGCAATTATCTGTTCCACAACAGAGTTACCGATGCTGTCAGCAGCGGGCACGGTCTCGGTGTTTACTATCTGGCGAATCCTGTTCATTTTCTCGGCACGTACAACCCTGCTGTTCATGGTACTGAAGTAAATGACTCCATTTCCGTTTCTCCCATTGGAACGACTTCGACCCGTGTAACCAGAACCCGTACTCCTGCTTTGACAAGTGGTGTTCGTGGCGTGAATTATCGCGTAATCGGCGTTGCTACTTCCTCTGCAAGTGCTACCGGTGACAGCCTGACCACTACCGTGGTTCTTTCCGCAGTAATGCTTCTCTGCGCAGCAGGTGCAGTTACGGTACTGTTGATGAGAAAACGCAGTTCCCGCATCTAATTTCTATATGAGGTTTCGGCGGTCCGAAGATTCGGACCGCTGTTCTTTTATCTATGAATTTGAAAAAAATAAGTATTATTTTGTCGATTTTTGTATGGTTGTTTGTTTTTCCCGTGTCAAAACCCGTACAAGCACTTTCCTTGAGCGATCTCTCTCCCTTTGGCGTGCATTCAATGAAGGTTTCTCGTGGGAGCGCCGCCGTCCTTGACGGAAAAATTACGGATGGTGAATACGGTGAAGGAGTGACTTTTAAGGAGAATCAAGGTCTTTGCTTCTTAAACGACGGCGTTTATCAAATTGCAGGTTCTTCTGTTGGGGCTACTCAGGAAAACTTCGTTTTGCTCTGCGGAAACTATGTTTATTGCGGTTTGCGGCTCACCTTGCCGTCAGAGCGCGGGACCGTTTCCTCAGCGTTGAGAAATGGGATCCAGTGCCACCGTATTACTTTTTCTATCGGTATTGCTGATGGTGATCACCCTGCCTTGAAGGGCTCTCTTTTATCAAATACCTATTATTTTTCTGATGACGATGATATTTGTGTCGGTTTTGCAGGTGAACGAATTGCCCGAAGCTTGAGAGAACCAAGCGTTGTTTCAAAGCCCTTATCAACGTTCACGGAAATTTATGTTAAAAACGGGATCGTTTCTGCAGACGGTACCAAGTGGAATGCCGAATATTATTGCAAAAATGCAGTTCTTTCTTTGGATGAAACAGCAAGCGGTACGATTCTTGTTGCAGAGGTGAAGATCCCCTTGGAGGACGTGCTTCTTTCGGTGCTTCCTTCCGATCGTGCTACCGTAGCTGCCTTGTTGAAGGATCCTTCAAATACCCTTTGCGGCAACTTTTCCACCGAAGTGGATTTGGATGCCGTATCTTGCGCCGTGACGGGTGTTCCGTCCGAAATTGCAATTCCCGGCTCTTCCGGTGGACAAACCTTATTCAATTGGATGCTAAACGATTTTGAAGCTCCTGTATCGGGATCTTATATTCCAAGCGTAGTACCGATTCCTCTTTATTGGGGGGAGCCTCCGACGGTTGGGGGCGAAGTGCCAACGATTACGAAGGAGGAAGCATCCGTTCTTCAGGATGAAATTCCCGTAACCACGACCGTAGTTTCCTCCTCCGCTTATCAAGCACCTTTGCCGGAAGAATCTGCGTCTGCTGTTTCGGAAAATTCCCTTATCTCGGGCGAGGAGCCTTTGGCGGAAAACGATGAGTCTGTCTTTGAATCTCTGCCCGATGCGGATTCAAGACTTCCGGAGGATACGGAGATCATTTATGACGAGCCTGTTTCTTCTGAGAAAGAATCACAAGAAAAATCTCTGCTAAGTGCTGTGATTGCAACGGCGTCGGGTGTTTTGCTCTTTGCTTCTGTCATGGTGCTTTGCATCTATTTCCGTGAACGCGGTAAGGAGGAAGAGAAAAAGCGACAAGATCAGCGCCGTTCCAAGAAGAAAAGTAAATCAAAGAAAAAAGACGGAAGGGGAGATTGATATGAATATTCGTATGGAAAAAATGCCTGCGGCAGTTGCCAGGTTTTTATCATATAAGCTTTCTATCCAGGGCGCAAGTGAAAAAACCGTATACGAATACAGTCTGGATCTGTATAATTTCTTTCGTTACGTTTTTTTCAAAGACGTTCCTGTAACTGAGCGCGTGGATCTTTCTTCTTTAACCG
>JAZPZL010000184.1:0-2304 GCA_045544655.1 Eubacteriales bacterium | reverse complement strand
ATGGGCTGGTCCAGATTGGATTACAAGGGTGAACGCGTGTTTGCCGTTACCTCCTATCTGATGGATGAGAACGGAAACGGAATCGTACCATCCCAAAGCTTTGCTTCTGCTGACGGCTTGGTAACCGCCAAGGACGTGGTGAATCTTCGCCTTGCGCCGTCGACCGATGCGGAAATTGCGGGAACGCTGAAAAACGGTGAAACTCTGAAATTAACGGGGATCGGAGACAAGGGCTGGTCCAGGCTGGATTACAACGGAACTCCTGTTTACGCCGTTTCCTCCTATTTGGAAAAGGTATAAAAAAAGCTTTGCTTCTATGAAGCAAAGCCTTTTTTTGTTTGATCTTATACGCCGGAGTAAGCGGAGAAGCCGCCGTCTACGGGGAGAACCACGCCGGTGATGAAGCCTGCCTTCTCGGAATCCAGAAGGAAGTTCAAAGCGCCGTTCAGCTCTTCTGCTTCACCGAAACGCTTCATGGGAGTTGCGTTCAGGATCTTGTTGGTACGGGCGGTGGGAGTGCCATCGTCGTTAAAGAGAAGGGCTCTGTTTTGATTGGTTACGAAGAAGCCGGGAGCAATGGCGTTTACACGAATGCCTGCGGGGGCAAAGTGAACGGCAAGCCACTGGGTAAAGTTGGAAATGGCTGCCTTTGCACCGGAATAAGCGGGGATCTTGGTCAAAGGACGGAATGCATTCATAGAGGAAATATTGAGGATGCTGCAGCCTTCCTTGCCGATCATATCGGGTACGAATACCTGCGTGGGAAGAAGGGTGCCCAGGAAGTTGAGGTTAAATACGAAGCCGATTCCGTCGGGATCCAGATTGAAGAAGGTCTTAATGTCGTCGCGGGTTTCGTCGCCGGGCTCGTAGGTTTCGTGATCTGCAGTACCGCGGGGATTGTTACCGCCTGCACCGTTGATGAGGATATCGCATTTTCCGAAGTCAGCCAGAATTGCCCGGTGTGCCTCTTCCATAGATTCCTTTTTCAGTACGTTGCAGCCGTAAGCCTTTGCAATACCGCCTTCTTCACGAATTTCTACAGCAAATTTTTCAGCCGCTTCCAGATTCAGATCGAGAAGAGCAACCTTGTGTCCTGCTTTTGCCAAAACCTTTGCAAAGCCGGAGCAGAGTACGCCGCCTGCGCCTGTGATAACGATAACTTTTTGTTCCATAACAATGGGCTCCTTTCATTTTAAAAAAGCGTCTTGCTTAAACGATGCCTTGCAAAAAAAGGCTATGATTTAAGCATTGTGAAAAAGGAAAACGATTCCTTTTGAAAATTATAACAGAAAATATTGTACAAGTAAATTACAATTTTTCTCATTATTTATATAAATATATTGCAAATCGTGCTTTTTTTTGATATAATGCAGAAAAAGTTCTGAAAGGAGCGTGCAAATGGAAGAGAAAATATGTGCATACCATGCGGAAGATCTGTTTTTCCATCATACCGTCTCTCCGTGGCGCGATCCTAAGAAATTTTCCCTTCACGCCCACGAAATGAACGAGGTTCTCATCATCCTTTCGGGAGAAGGGGTGATGCGAGTAGAGGGCAACGAATACCCGCTGTTCCCGGGTGCGGTCTTTTTGATGCGGGATGGAGAAAGCCATAAGATTCAGGTGGAGGCGGGGACTCCCTACGAGCGGATCGCCATCCACTTTTCCGATACGCTCCTTTCTCTTCTGGACCCGAAAGGGGAGCTTTCCGCTCCTTTTCGCGAGAGAAGATTGGGGGCGGGAAACGTGTTTCGTCTCCGCTCCCTGGAGGGGCTTTTGCCCTCCGTTCTGGAACTGGGAGACAGCACCTCTTCTTATCGGATCCGCCTGACGGTGACGGCGTTTTTGTACTCGATTCTCATTGAGGTCAGCAACCAATACGTGGTAGAGGAGCATTCTTTCGTGGAGCGCAAGGAATTGGGCAAGATTTTCGAGATCATCGAATTCGTCAATCAGAATCTGTCCAAGGAGCTTTCGCTGGATGCTATTGCCGCAGATTTTTATTTGTCCAAATCCCAATTGTCCCGCAGCTTTAAAAAAGCAACCGGTTCCACCCTGTGGGATTACGTTCTGATCAAGCGTCTTTTTTTGGCGCGAAGCTTGATTCGGGAAGGGGAGAGCATTTCCTGCGCGTGTGAGCGCAGCGGATTTCGGGAATATTCTTCCTTTTACCGCGCATACAAAACACGCTTCGGTGTTTCACCCAATCAAGACCGCGCCTCGGGTGACACCTTGAAAGACTAAAATGAAAAACTCACGTCCTTTTTTGGGTTGTGAGTTTTTTTCTTTCTTAACATTGTAAAGTTC
>JAZPZL010000183.1:0-4702 GCA_045544655.1 Eubacteriales bacterium | reverse complement strand
GGGTATTACGATGATTAGAATTAGTTTGCAATTTTTTGCACACAAAAAAGGTGTCGGCTCTACCAAGAACGGCAGAGATTCTGAGTCCAAGAGACTTGGCGTAAAGAAGGCTGACGGTCAGGCTTGCATCGCCGGCAACATTCTCGTTCGTCAGAGAGGAACTCATATTCATCCCGGTATGAATGTTGGTATCGGTTCCGACGATACTCTGTTTGCTCTTGCGGCAGGTACTGTAAAGTACGAGCCCATGGCAGGCGGTAAGAAGAAAGTCAGCGTTTACTGCGACTAATATTCAAGAAACTTGAGGGGTATGTCTAAAGGGGTGGCTCTTGGACGTACCCCTTTTTTCATCATTGAGGAGGTGTAATATGTCATCCTTCGTAGATAAAACGGATATTTTTATTAAAGCGGGGAAAGGCGGCAACGGTGCCGTTTCCTTCCGACGTGAAAAATACGTTGCCAAGGGCGGTCCCGACGGCGGCGACGGCGGCCACGGCGGAAACGTGGTATTCTGCGTTGACCCGGGCGAAAATACTCTGATCCGTTTCCGATACAAGAGAAAATTCATTGCCGAAAACGGCGAAGACGGAAAAGGGAAGCGCTGTCACGGCAAAAACGGTGAGGATCTTGTGATCGCCGTTCCGCCCGGAACCGTGATCCGCGATAAGGCGAGCGGAAAAATTATGTTCGACCTTTCTCACGATAAGGAGTTTATTGCCGCAAAGGGTGGACGCGGCGGTTGGGGAAATGCCCATTTTGCTACCCCCACACGTCAGGTTCCTCAGTTTGCCAATCCCGGCTTGCCGGGTCAGGAGCGTGAGATCACCCTGGAGATCAAAATGCTTGCTGACGTGGGACTTTTGGGCTTTCCCAGCGTGGGAAAATCCACCTTCATTTCCCGTGCCAGTGCCGCACGTCCCAAGGTAGCCGCTTACCACTTTACGACCCTCAGCCCCGTTCTCGGTGTGGTTGGGATCGATTCCGAACGGAATTTTGTAATGGCAGACCTTCCCGGTCTGATCGAAGGCGCGGGAGAAGGCGCAGGACTCGGTCATCAGTTCCTTCGCCACGTGGAGCGTTGCCGTTTGTTCATCCACATCGTGGATGGCGCGGGCAGTGAGGGCAGAGATCCCCTGGAGGATATCCGCATCATCAATAAGGAGCTGGAGACCTACGATCCTGCGCTCCTTTCTCATCCCCAGATCATCGTCGCCAACAAAGAGGATCTTGGCATTTCCGAAGAAACTCGTCTTGCTTTGCAGGAGGAATGTGATAAAAACGGCTGGAAGCTTTTCTACATTTCCGCCGAAACGGGCAAGGGTGTCCGCGAGGTCATTGAAGAAGCGGCGCGCCTTCTATCCTCCTTGCCTCCTTTGAAGGAGTATGAAGCGGATTACGTGGAAGAGGTCAAGGAAGAGCCTGATTACAAAACGCAAAGAACCACCGTTACCCGCGAGGGAGACGTTTGGGTCGTTGAGGGTGAATGGCTTTGCAAATTCATTCAGCAGATCAATTTTGCGGATCGGGATCAGGTGCGCTATTTTCAGAAGGTTATGAAGGATTCCGGTGTTGAGGACGCGATGCAGAAGGCAGGCGTCAAGGACGGCGATACCGTAGATATTTACGGTTTGGAATTCGATTACGTATACTGATATGAAAAAAGCCGCTTTTTTGACTCTGGGCTGCAGAGTCAATCAATACGAAACCCAGTGCGTACGGGAAGGACTTCTTTCCAAGGGCTTCGAGGAAGCCTCGGCGGAAGAGAATTGCGACCTTTATTTTCTCAATACCTGCGCGGTAACCGGCGAAAGCGTTCGCAAGGGAAAACAGCTTTTGCGCCGCCTTTTGCGAAAAAAGGAGCAGAATCCGAACGCCGTCGTATGCCTTTGCGGGTGCTTCCCCCAAGGCGAGAAGGAAGCACTTGATCTTTTTCGCGGTGTAGACGTTTTGACCGGAAATACCGGGAAGGGAAGACTTGCTGAAGTGCTTTCCGCATATTGTAACACTCCTGCGGCAGACCGTAAGCCAATGGATCTGCGGGAGGATATTTCCCGTCCGAGAGCTTATGAGGATATGCAGCTTTGCCGCAGTCACAATGCCCGTGCTTTCGTAAAGATCCAGGACGGCTGTAACAGCTTTTGCACTTATTGCTACGTGCCCTTGGTTCGCGGCAGGGTGCGTTCCCGCAGTGCCGAGGAGATCTTCAGCGAGGTGGAGCGTCTTTGTGAAAACGGTTACGGGGAAGTGGTGCTTACCGGCATCGAGACCGGTGCTTGGGGTACGGATCTTCCCGAGCCTGCAGATCTATGCGATCTGGTGGAGGAGCTGGCAAAACGCAGTGGCGTAGAGCGGATCCGTTTCGGTTCACTTAAGCCCAGCCTGTTCACCGACGAGTTTTGCAAGCGCTTATCCTCCGTTCCCGGCGTCTTACCTCATTTTCACCTTTCCTTGCAAAGCGGAAGCAGTAGGATCCTTTCCCTGATGGGACGGAAATACGACCGCAATGCCGAGGAAGAGGCGATTGCCAATATCAATCGCTATTTTCCCGATGCAGGTCTGTCTGCAGATCTGATCTGCGGTTTTCCCGGTGAAACCGACGAGGATTTTGCCGATACCGTTTCCTTGGTGCAAAACGCCAATCTTTTGCACACTCACATTTTTCCATTTTCTCCCCGCGAAGGAACCAAAGCTGCTTTGATGAAGCCTGTGGTTTCCTCTGAGGTGAAGAAAAATCGCTGCGCAGAGCTTTTGGAGATCGCAAAGAAATCCGGCGCGGAGTTTGCACGAAAAAGAGTAGGGAAGAAGTATCGGGTATTTTGCGAGAGAGTGCGGGACGGTGCTATGCTCGGCTATACGGAGAATTTTATCTACACGAAAACTCCCGTTGAAGGTGACGTTTGCATCGGACGGTGCTATGACGTGGAATTGACCGAAGAGAAAACTTTTTCCGTGGAAACGATGATCGTTTCGGGTAAATTGCTAAGAAACGGTTGACAATTTTCCGAAAAAGATGTAAATTATATAAGTAGTATTTTTTCCCAGAAAGGAAGTGAAAAATGGCAAATAAAAAGAAAACCAATAAGAATGCAAAAGCGATCGTAGGCTACCTGGTGCTTTGCCTTGCCTTGGTCGTATTTGTAGCAGTTTTGGCAGTAGGCGCTTGGAACCAGGGATCTTCCCTGATTGAGGATCGCGTGCTTCTCAATACCCTGAGCGTATATTTTGACAAGGCTCCCAGACAGATCACCGAGAAAGATCTTGCTACCGTTCAGTATATGGCGTTCACCGGTGCTGATGCCATCACCTTCGGTGACGAAGCAAAGCTGAAATCCGTGACCGGTGAAGAAACCGACAGCTCCGAGGAATACCTGGGCGAGGATGCCGGGATCGGATACGCTTCCAAGTTTGATTTCGCAGATTGCGTTGCTCTGTTCCCCAACCTGAAGTATTTGGATATCAGCGGCGACAGCAAGGTGATCACCTCTGCTTCTCAGATTGCGGTAGCGAAGAATCTGGAGCATCTGGTGATCGACGGCACGGAGATTGCCGATCTCAAGGAGCTTGGCGCGCTGGTCGCTCTGAAGACCTTCAGTATGCGTGACGTGAAGACTGAGGATGCTTCCTTCGTATCTTCCATGAAGGCACTTACCATGCTGGATATCAGTGGAACCGGTATCAAGGATCTTTCCGTTCTTTCCGGTATGACCGCTCTGGATAACCTGGTTGCAGATTCCAACGGAATCACCTCTCTGAAGGGACTGGAGAACGCTACCAAGCTGACCTCCGTTTCTTTGGTTGATAACGAGCTTGAGTCCGTGGAAGAGCTGGGTAAAATGACCGAGCTTACCAACATAAATCTGGACGATAATAAGATTGCTTCTCTGGATGCACTTGCTTCCTTGACTTCCTTGGATACTCTGTATGCAGACAACAACCAGATCGCTTCCATCGAGGCACTTACGGCTTTGACCAATCTGACCTCTCTCCACCTTGATAACAACAAGCTGACTTCCTTGAAGGGTGCAGAGGGTATGAAGGAATTGGTTACCCTTTACGCAGTTGAAAATGAGATTGCAGACGTTTCGGCCCTTTCCGGTCTTGAAATGCTGAAGAATCTGTACCTGACCGGCAACAAGATCGTTGACGTTGCTCCTCTGGAGACGCTCAAGAGCCTGAGCATTCTGGAGATTAACGAGAACGAGATCACGGACGTAGCTCCTCTTGCAAAGCTGACTGAGCTTGGTACCCTGGACATCAGCAAGAATAAGATCGCGGATCTCACCGTTCTGGATGAACTGAAGAAGGAAGGCTGCACCATCACCTCCGATGATCAGGACGTAGCTGAGTCCGAAAAGACTGAGGAAGAAACCGAGAATGCAGACACTGCAGAAGGTTCCGAGGAAGAAAAGACCGAGGAAACCGAGCAGACTACCGAAGCAGATCAGACTGCTGCCAATTAATTAAGTGCAAAAAAGCAGGGGGCGACCCCTGCTTTTTTTGAAAGGAATCACGATGCAGGAAATGATAGATTCTCCTTTGCTTCTGGCGTATCTCGGAGATGCGGTGATGGAGGTCTTGGTCCGTCGTTACGTGATCGGACAAAAAAGCAATTCCGCCGATTGCAACGCCCTTGCTCTTCAGTTCGTTACCGCCAAAAGTCAGAGCGAAGCCATCAAAGGGAAAACGGATCTTTTGACAGAAG
>JAZPZL010000182.1:0-1920 GCA_045544655.1 Eubacteriales bacterium | reverse complement strand
TGATAGTAGACGGTCAAAAGGTCTCCGTTTTCAAGCTCCACGGTACTGGGATAGCCTTGATCCGTAGCGAGAAAATCCGCCTCGGGACCGATCATCACGTCCTGTTCCCAAGTCAAGCCCTTGTCGTAGCTGATGCGAACGTATTGACCGCAGGGCTCAGTTCGTTTGCCGACGGAAAGGATCAATGCGCCGGAAGAATGCATCATAAAGTGAGCTGGGGCGCCGAAGCGCTCCTTTCCCAAGGCGTGGATCATTTCCACGCAGCTTGTGCCCAGCCCCTTCATTTCCGCGTGACCGATGTCCAGACAAGCCACCAGATAGGGATCGTTCACCGCATCCACGTGGGCGACGAAATCCTCGGCAGTGGAGCAGGCGCAGGGAATGGCGTGATCCGCCTCCTTGTCCCAATTCCACATATTCTCCGTTGCGATGCGAACTCCGTAGGATTTGGCAAGGGGCAGAAGCTTTCCGTAAAATTCCGCATTTTCCTCGGCGGTATCAAAGCATTTCGGGTGAATAACGCAGATCTTCGCCCCCGCTACCGCAGAGCATTCCAAAGCCCGCTCCAGATAGGACTCCACCTGCTCTCTGTGAGAGGGGAAGGGGGCGTGGGTCTGGTTACAGGGCAAGCCCAGATCATCGGCAATTTTTCGGATCTTTTTGGCAAAGGAGAGATACTCCGATCCGTGAAGGGGATGATCCTCCCGCAGATAGCGCCCCTCCTTGCTGCTCCACTTTGCCATGGGAGTCAGTGAAAAATCATAAAAGTCAAAACCCGCCTTGGCAACTGCCTCAACGGCACGCTCCTCTCCCACGATGGCGGAAATGGAGGCGATCTCAGTGGAAATACGCATATTTTTTATCCTTTCTCTCAAAAGAAAATTTATCCTTGATAGCAGACTTGCACGGCGCGGTGCAGCTGCTCCCGGATCCGCTTGCTGATGGCAAGAGGTCTTCCGAAGCTTTTGCCGACCCTCTCGCAAAAATTCCCCAGATACTCGAGAAGCAGATCGATCTCCTCCTCGGAAAAATCACGGTCCGCAATGACGATCTCGCATAGAAAGGTAATCCACACGTACAAAAAGGACTCAATGGCATCCAAGGCCTTTTCCACGGCGGGATCCTCCCCCCGCTCACGGCGATGCTCACAGAAAACGCGCTGGATCCGCGCCATTTCCTCCAAAACGCCTGAGGTCGCCTCACCGGGAAGGAAGGCGGACTCCAGCTTCAGAGAAAGCCACCCCGTCTCATAGCCTGCGGAGGCAAACAGAGCGTTGATGGCGTCCACCTCTTCACGGGCAACCTTGCCGTCTACCCCCACGATGCGCTGACAGGACTCCAGAAGATCCGAAAACATCAGATACACAAAATCCTCGGGGCTTCTCCGCTCCTCTTCTCCGAGAAGGCGGTCACTCTCTTCCCCGACCGCGGCAAAATATTGATAAAACAGGCCGATCTCTTCCTGGGTAATCAGCTTCATTTTCCCTTTTTCTCCTTCATTTCGATTCTTCATTTATTATAATCCTTCGGAAAAGCAAAGTCAATACGGATCTCCGCAGTGCGGCAGAAAAATAGATGGGCTGTTTTTTACCCATCTGCCGTCACCTCCCTTTACAAAGGAAAAAGGAATGTGGTATAATGATCGCACCTTATATATAAAAGGAGAATTTTATGCTGAATCGGATTTTCGGAGTCGTGGGAAGCGGCAAAAGAGAATGGATGCTGAAGCGCTTGGAGGAAGCCTTTCGGGCGGGAAAGCAGATCTATCTTTTGGTTCCCGAGCAGGCAACTGCGGATCTGGAGGAGGAGGTATGCGCCCGTCTGGGCGGCAAGGCCTCTATGCAGGTGGAGATCACCAACTTTTCCCGTCTGCCCAACGTGGTTCTGCGGGAATACGGCTCTCTGGCGGGCGTATGCCCC
>JAZPZL010000181.1:0-7696 GCA_045544655.1 Eubacteriales bacterium | reverse complement strand
TCTCAGTTCGCTCCCAAGGAAGATGCTGCTCCCGCTGAGGCTGCTCCTGCAGCTCCCGCGGCAGAAGAAAAAGCTGCTCCCGCAGCCCCCGTTGCTGCCGCAACCGCTTCTGCCGAAGCAGGTAGCGAAAAGATCTCTCCCCGCGCAAGAATGCTTGCCGATAAGACCGACGTTGACCTTTCCAAGGTAGTTCCCACCGGTCCCGAGGGCAGAATTATTGAAAGAGACGTTCAGCTCGCTCTCGATCAGGGCTTGCTCAAGGGTGCTGCTACCGAAACCGTAGCTGCAGCTACCGAAGCTGCTCCCGCAACTGTTGATGCAGGTGAGTTTGAAGAAGTGAAGCTTTCCAACGTGAGAAAGGTGATTGCAAAGTCTATGCACGCTTCTCTTTCCAATTCTGCACAGCTCACGCTCAATGCATCCTTTGATGCTACCAAGATCATGGCATTCCGTGCCTCCCTCAAGGCTGGCGCAGAAGCTATGGGCTTGACTAACATTACTCTGAACGATATCGTTCTCTATGCAGTTGCAAAGACTCTTCCTGCTCACAAGGATCTGAATGCTCATTATCTTGATGATAAGATGAGATTCTTTAAGCACGTAAATCTCGGCATTGCCGTTGATACCGAAAGAGGACTTCTCGTTCCCACCTTGCCCTTGGCAGAGACCTTGACTCTCAATCAGCTCGCTACACAGTCCAAGGCACTGATCAGCGAAGCACAGGGCGGAAAGATCAGCCCCGATAAGCTTTCCGGCGCCAGCTTTACCGTTACCAACCTCGGTTCTCTCGGTATTGAAAGCTTTACTCCCGTTATCAATCCTCCCCAGACCGGTATTCTCGGTGTTTGCACCATCGTTAATCGTGTAAAGAAGACTCCCGCAGGCGACGTTACTTATCCCGCTATGGGTCTTTCTCTCACCTTTGACCACAGAGCTCTTGACGGTGCTCCCGCAGCGAAGTTTTTGAAGGATCTTTGTGCAAACCTTGAGAATTTTGATATTCTTTTGGCAAAATAAGGAGGCTAAAAAATGTTTGATCTGATTGTAATCGGCGGTGGTCCCGGTGGATATAACGCTGCTGAGCGTGCATCCGAAAAAGGTCTGAAGACCTGCGTAGTAGAAGAAAGAGCTTTGGGCGGCACTTGTCTGAATGAGGGATGTATCCCCACCAAGACTCTGCTTTACTCTGCTAAGATTTACGATTATTCCAAGCACTGCACCGAATACGGTGTTGAGTTTACCGGAGCATCCATTGATCATGCCAAGATCATCGACCGCAAGGATAAGGTTGTAAAGACCTTGGTTGGCGGCGTTGGTATGAAAATGAAGAAGGCAGGCGTTGAGGTTATTACCGCAACTGCAAAGATCCTCGGCAAAACTGCCGACGGATTTAAGGTTCAGGCAGGGGATAAAGAGATCGAAGGCAAGCGTCTTTTGATCTGCTCCGGTTCTGAAGCAACCTTGCCTCCCATCGACGGCTTGAAGGATTCTCTTGCAAACGGTTTCGCTTTGACCAACCGCGAGATCCTTGATATGAAGGAAGTTCCCGCAACCCTTCTGGTTGTTGGCGGCGGCGTAATCGGTCTTGAAATGGTCAGCTATTTCAACAGCATCGGAAGCCGCGTTGTTGTTCTGGAAATGATGGATCACATCGCAGGTCCTACCGATCGCGAGATCTCCGAAATGCTCAAGAAAGAGTATGAGAAGCGCGGTGTTGAATTCATTCTCGGCGCAAAGGTTACCTCCATCAAGGACGGAAAGATCACTTACGAGCTTGACGGAAAGGTAAATGAAATCGCAGGAGATAAGGCGCTCGTTTCCATTGGACGCAGAGCAAGAACTGCAGGTCTCGGCTTGGAAGAGATTGGTGTTCTTATGGAGAGAGGTGCCGTTGTTACCGATGAATATTGCAAGACCAACGTTCCCGGTGTTTGGGCTGCAGGTGACGTAAACGGCAAGGTTATGCTTGCTCATACCGCTTACAGAGAAGGCGAAGTAGCCGTTACCAATATGCTGGGCGGTAAGGACAGAGTTGACTACAACTCCATCCCTTCCGTTATCTACACCAATCCGGAGGTTGCCGCAGTTGGCGAAACCACCGAATCTGCTAAGGCGAAGGGCTTCAACGTTGAGATCAGAACCCTTCCTCTCAGCTACAGCGGCAGATATCTTGCTGAAAATGAAGGCGGCAAGGGTATCATGAAGATCATCGTAGACAAGGATCACAACAAGATCCTCGGCTTCCATATGATCGGTACTTACGCTTCCGAAATCGTTTACGGTGCCGCTATGATGGTTGGCAAGGAAATGAGACTTTCTGAGATCCAAAAGTTTGTATTCCCCCATCCCACGGTAGGCGAAGTGCTTCGTGAATCTATTTTTTAAACTATAATTTTAAAAGGAGATAGAAAAAATGCCTAAGAGTCAATTTGTCGATCCCGCGAAGGCCTTTGAGTCCGGCGTTATCCACTTTGAGGATATTCCCGTTTGCCAGTACAACAAGACCTTGGAAGAGGAAAAAAAGATCTACACCAAAGCTGATATGATGAGAATTTATCGCGATATGGCGATCATTCGCGAATTCGAAACCATGCTCAACGAAGTAAAGGTTAAGAGCTGCTACAACGGTGTAGAATACAACAATCCCGGTCCTGCCCACCTTTCTATCGGTCAGGAAGCAAGCGCTGTCGGTGAAGCTTACAGCCTTGATATCGATGACCTTACCTTCGGTTCCCACAGAAGCCACGGTGAAATCCTTGCTAAGGGTCTTTCCTCCATCGAAAAGCTGGATGAGAAAGAGCTTTACGAGGTTATGAAGGAATTCCTTGACGGTGCCGTTTTGAACGTTGTTGAAAAGCATATGAACGCCGGCGGCGACATCAAGGAACTTGCAATCAACTTCCTTCTGTACGGTGCGCTCGCAGAAGTGTTTGCAAGAACCACCGGCTTTAACCGCGGTTTGGGCGGATCTATGCACGCATTCTTCATTCCCTTTGGTATCATGCCCAACAACGCAATCGTAGGTTCTGCAGCTCCCGTTGCACTCGGTGCAGCTCTGTATAAGAGATGCAACCGCAAGAAGGGTATCGTTGTTGCAAACTTCGGTGACGGTGCTTGCGGTCGTGGTCCCGCTCTCGAATCCTTTAACTTTGCTTCCATGGACCAGATCACCAAGCTCTGGGACGATGGCAAGGGCGAGGGAATGCCTATTCTGTTCAACGTATTTAACAACCACTACGGTATGGGCGGTCAGACCCGCGGCGAAACCATGGGCTTTGATATGGTTGCTCGTCTCGGTGCAGGCTTCAATCCCACCCAGATGCACGCTGAGCGTGTAAACGGTTACGATCCTCTCGCAGTGATCGACGCTGTTGCAAGAAAGAAGGAGATCCTTCTCCAGGGCAAGGGACCCGCGCTGCTCGACGTAGTTACTTACCGTGTATCCGGTCACTCTCCCTCTGACTCCTCCACCTACAGAACTCCCGAAGAGATCAAGGCTTGGCAGGATGCAGATCCCATTCCCGCATTCAAGAATAAGCTGATTGCAGGCGGCATCGCTAAGGAAGAGGAGTTTGCTCTGATCCACGAACAGATCACCAACCGTATGACTGAGATCATGAAGCTGGCGATCAACGATGAAATTTCTCCCAGAATGGATCTTGATAAGAATCCCGATGCAATTTCCGGTATGATGTTCTCCAACCTCCACAAGCCTACCATGGAAGAGGGAAGAGAGCCTGAGATGCTCGTTCCCAAGGATGAGTGTCCCAGAGTTAAGGAGATCCGCGGCAAGATTCGTACTGCTACCGATGCAAACGGCAAGCCCGTTTCCAAGATGAAGATGTACAACATCCGCGACGGTCTGGCTGAGCCGATCATCAACAAGTACTATGAAGATCCCACTCTCATCGCTTACGGTGAAGATAACCGTGACTGGGGCGGAGCATTCGGCGTATATAAGAAGATGACCGAGGCAGTTCCTTATCACAGACTGTTCAACTCTCCCATTTCCGAGTCTGCCATCGTTGGCTCTGCAGTAGGCTACGCAATGTGCGGGGGTCGTTGTATCGTTGAGTTGGTGTACGCTGTCTTTATCGGTTGTGCAGGCGATGAGATCTTTAACCAGATGGCTAAGTGGCAGTCTATGAGTGCCGGCATTCTGAAGATGCCAATCATCCTCAGAGTTTCCGTTGGTTCCAAGTACGGTGCTCAGCACTCTCAGGATTGGACCGCTCTGACCGCTCACATCCCTGGTTTGAAGGTTGTATTCCCCTCTACTCCTTACGATGCTAAGGGTCTGATGGAGACTGCACTGAACGGAACTGACCCCGTAATCTTCTTTGAATCCCAGAGAATTTACGACAAGGGTGAAGAGTTCCACGAAGGTGGCGTTCCTGAAGAAGCTTATGAAATCACCATCGGTGATCCCGATATCAAGAGAGTTGGTAAGGACGTTACCATTCTTACCATTGGCGCCGTTCTTTACAGAGCACTTGAGGCTGCTAAGATCCTCGAAGAGAAGTACGGCGTATCCGCTGAGATCATCGACACCCGTTCCATCACTCCTTTCGATTATACCAAGGTTGTTGAATCCGTTAAGAAGACCGGTAAGTGTGTAATCGTAGGTGATGCCGTTGAAAGAAACTCCGTAATGAGAGATATGGCTTCCAACATTACTGAAATGGCGTTTGATTATCTGGACGGTCCCGTTACCGTTGTAGGCTCCAGAAACTGGATCACTCCTTGCTTTGAGCTTGATCATATGTTCTTCCCTCAGCCTGAGTGGATCATCGATGCCATTCATGAAAAGATCATGCCACTTCCCGGTCACGTAGCAAAGAACAACTTTACTACCATTGAGAAGATTGAAAGATCTAAGAAGGGTATCTAAGTTTTGAAAATAGAACGCAGGAATAAATCCTGCGTTCTATTTTTATCTTGAATTCGTATCGAAAATATTGTATAATAGGCAAAAGGAGAAAATTATGAAACGCTTGATGATTTTTTTGATGTTACCCATACTTTTGCTAAGCTCTTGTTCTATGGAACCTACGATTTCCGATAACTCAGGAACGTTTAATCATTTTTCAGAGCATAAGGAGTTGTATCAGGAGATTGTGAAGTACTTTTCTACGCTTGATTTTGATGCCATGGTGTCACGCAATGACTATTATTCTGTCAAGGGTAGTGAGTCAATGGATGGTCTGTATCTACAGAATATGCAGGATCTTTCGATTTCTTCTTGTGAGAATCAAGGTCTAACAGCCTTGTTTGAACAAAGTGACGTAAAGCTTGTGGACTGGATCCGTCGTGAAGATTTAAGGATCTGCGCTTTTGATATGTGTATTCCCGGAAAGAATTTTGATTACGGTATTTACTACACCTCCGGAGATACTCCTATCTATTTTGGAGATCCATCTATTGAGCTTTCCCCAAGCGGCAATGGATTTTCTTACGAGAAAAAAGCATCCTATGGAGCAAAATTCACCTATTATACAGAGAAAATTGAAGATCATTTTTATTATTATGAGATAGCATAAGGAAAAGCCCGAAGCAGTCTGCTTCGGGCTTTGTTTTATAACAGATCAAAAGTTGTACCGTTTAAAACCAGGTTATTAACGCAAGTAAATACGGGAGGCGTGATCTGGCGATTGATCTTCACCATTCTCTCGCTGAATTTCGTTCCGATGTCTTCATATCGGATCTGTCTGAAGTGGCAATTGTTAAAATAGATGTTCTTCAAATGAACGTCGCTTCTTCCCTTGATCTCCGGCATTCTTGCCGAGAAAGCGTGTATATCGGAAAAATAGATGTTCTGAATCGCTTTGCAAGGAGAATGATTCTCAATTTCAATGCGAATGGGGGACATATAATTTCGGTCAATGGTAATATTGGAAAAAGAAATGTTCTCAATGAAAGGCTCCTCAAAGCCTTGATCTGCCATTCTTGCGGAATGGGGATTGGGAGGCAACCGCATTAGAATTCCGGAAATAGATTCCGTGATCGTTAAATTGGAAAAGGTGAAATTGCGCATTTCACCGTCACCGATCCAACCGATTCGGATTCCGGCAGTATGAGATTTTAAATTGCAATTGGTAACGGTTACACCTTCGCACTTGGTATTTTTGTACAAAGGTGCGGAATATGCACGAACCACGATGCAGTCGTCACCGGTGCGAATATTGCAGTCGGAAACGGTAACGTTTCTGCAGCAATTGATATGCAAACCGTCGCAATTTGGAAAATCAAGGGCAGAGGTGATACGAAGTCTATGAAAGTGTACGTCTTCACAATCGGTAATCCAGGTACTCCATCCTGCAGGTTGGTTTTTAATTGTAATATCTTCCATCAGAACGTTTTCACATCCGATCATAAGAATGACTCTTGCAGGAGCAAGACTTGTGATCTTTGGATCCAGGGGATGTGGGTTTGTTCCAACCATGGCGACCAGGTTTGGATCCGCAGTTACACCCTCGGGAAGAGGGAACTGCTTTCTTTTGAAGCTCATGTGGGGTCTATTGTTGATTTCTTCCTCGGAACACGGATCAACAAAAGCGCTGCCTTGACAATCAATGGTGCCTCTTCCCGTAATGGCAATATCTTTTGCACCTTCCGCATAAATATAGCATCGCTTATTGAATCTGGGGGCATACTCGGTTCTCCAAAAGTCTGTTTCGATTTCCGGAAAATCAAAAACGTCAGTAGATCCTAAAAGCACCGCATCCCGTTCTAAGTGGAGTTCAACTCCATCCTTCAAATCGATTCTTCCAAATAGAAAATTGCCGGAAGAGAGAGTGACCCGACCGCCGCCGTTATTGGAACAGTCATCAATAGCGTTTTGAATAGCAACCGTATCGAGCGTTGTTCCGTCGCCTTTTGCTCCGTAATCAAATACACTGCAGTTTTTCATTGGTTTAGCCTCTCAAGAAAGAATGAATTTTGAATCGCCGCTTAACTGTGCCAATAAATTGCTGTATACACGCTCCGCTTGCTTTTCAAAGCTTTGCTGCAATAGTTCCGCTTCCTCCAAGTTATCAAGATACATATTGATCTCAAGTAAATCAAATTTCTTGTTATGAATGGAACAGGAAAGCTGATATCCGGAATTCTTTGACTCGATCTTCGTGCTAACGCTTGTACCGTCTTTTTTAAAAGCAAGAAATCTTGTTGCGCTTCTCATAATACGCTCTTTGACGAAGCCTAAGATGGAGCTTTTTGCCTCTTTGATAAACTCTTTTCCAATGGAGCTAATAACAAATTCCGGCTCATACTCTTCACCTTTTTCGATTTTTGTAATAGCACCCGTTGTGATCAGTTCACCAAAACACTGAGAGAAAACAAAATAGCTGATAGATCCGTCCCAAACGATAATTTCCGAAAGTGTCTGAAAATCGTAGGAATCATCCAATTCGTTGAGAAGGTATAAAATGATCAATTTGATCTCATCGTCTTTATATAACCTTTGTGGCATAAGAAACCTCTTCTTTCTGAATCAAGAATTATATATTTAGTATATCATAGATCATACTTAATTTCAAGAAGCATTTCCATAACTTACCATTAATATTTTTTTGAATTCTAGTAAGAATATTAGCGAGCCCAAGAAATTTAGGTTTCAAAGGGTATCTGAGCCTAGGCTCAAATTTTCTCAATAAGGAGTTATGAACATGGCTAACAAGTCTCTTGTTCCTGAAGC
>JAZPZL010000180.1:0-24606 GCA_045544655.1 Eubacteriales bacterium | reverse complement strand
TGATGCAGACCTGCGGTCCGTGATGCACGCCTTTGGCGTGTGGCGCCAAACATCACATCACTGCGAACAAAGTGAGCAACATCACGATGCGACAGCATCGCATCACGCAAGGTGAAGCCTTGTGCTTCACTCAAAAACCGTGAGACTTCAAATTCATACGCAAAAACGGCAAAAATATCTTTTTTATAGTCCTTACACAGAAAAAAGCATCGACTTTGTCGGTGCTTTTTTCAACTAAATCCACCCTTGCGTCAGCAAGGATTTCATTTTATGTAAGAGTTCAAACCCATACGCAAAATTGGGAAAAATATCTTTTCCCGCTTCATTGCTAAAAATCCGATGCATTTGCATCGGATTTTTCTATTGCAAGGGCGATGCTTTGATGCTATAATAGGGAAAAATAAGGAGGGCAAAGCGATGGAATGTAATCGAATGAAGTTGCCGCTGTTTGATGATTTTTGGATTGATTTTCGTGTTGGAACCGTGCGCAGATGGTTTTCTCCCGAACCCTTTTCCCTTTGTGCCGCAGGGCCCTACAGTTCTTTGGTTTATGATAAAGAGCGAGAAACGTACCGCGTTTACTACGAGGTGCTCATAGAAAGGGGAAAAGACGGTCCTCGCCATCTCAAGGCGTGGGAAAGCCGTGATCTGATCCACTTTGAGCCTCTCGTCACCCCCGAGGGAAGCGACGTGCTCTACGATGGGGAAAGCGGTGTTCATGGGTGCAGTGTCCTTTACGATGAATATGATCCCGATCCCGATCGTCGCTACAAGCTTTGCGGTATGACCCGTATGGGAAGAAAAGGTCTTCCCAAAGAGGTGGAACTTGCTTTTTCGGCAGACGGTGTGAACTGGAAAAACGATCATAGCTGTTTGATTCATCCCTTTACCAGTGATACCCGCAATTCTATTTTTTATAACCCCTACGATGCTTCTTATACGCTTTTGCACCGCTCGGCTCACGTCGATCGCAGAATCTCCGTGAAGGACTCAAAGGATTTGAAAAACTGGTCCGATCCGCGGATCATTCTGCATCCCGGTGCCTCCTACAACGACGGCTTTACCGCGATGCATCACTATGCAATGGGTGCCCGCTTTATGGATGGTATTTTCTACGGTCTCGTATGGCGGTACAATACCGGCCTTTACAGCGAGGATTATACCCGAATGTTTGGCTATATGGAGCCGGAATTGGTATACAGCTATGACGGAAAGGAATTTCTTGCCACAACGGGCAAGCCCTTGATGGAACGCCCTTTGCCGCCCGAGCCCGGTTGCGCCGGTCTTGCACCGCAGGATATCTGCCAAAGCATTGACGGAAAGGATTACTATATCATTTGCTCCGGTGCCATTTTCGTTCACGGAACTCAGGATAGCAACAAAGCGCGCGCCGATGCCTTGCAGGGCAAAAAGATCAAAACGGGAAGTCCCATTTACAAGATTCGACGCGATGGATTTTGCGGGATTGAGAGCGTAGGTCTGGGCGGCAAGGTGGTAACTAAGCCCATTCAGCTGATCAAAGATGATCTGAGTTTCAATATCCGCGCAAATTACGGGTTCGTCCGTTTCGGTCTGATGGAGCGGACGGGGGAATTTATCGAAGGCTTTTCTTTCGACGATTGCATTCCCTTTGCCTATGATGACGATACGGACGTGATTCCCCGCTGGAAGGAGCATCAGCTTTCTGAGGTTCTTGGGCGGCAGGTGCGCGTTGCCGTGGAGTTGAATACGGCGATTTTGCACTGCATCAGCGCAACCGCCCGTCCCCATATCCGCCAGGCACAAAAAAGCTTTGCCGAGCCTTGGGGCATTGAATATTAAAAGGTGTAATGATGAAGATGTATTCCAAAGAAGAAATTTTTGCCCAGCTTGAGGCGATGCACGCTCCCCGCGACAAAATGGTACTGATGCATTCTTCTCTCCGTGCAATAGGCGCGGTGGAGGGCGGTGCCAAGGGTCTGCTGGATATTTTGATTGAATACTTTACTGCCGAGGGGGGACTTCTTTGCGTCCCCGTTCATACCTGGCACAATCTGGAGCGGGAGATCACGCTGGATCTCTCATCCTCGGACAATTGCCTCGGCTATTTTTCTACCGTGGCGGCAGAGGATCCCCGCGGGTATCGCACGGATAATCCTACCCATTCTATGGTGATCTTCGGTGACCGCGCCAAGGCGGAGAAGATCGGGGCAGGGGAGGCTTTCGTGGAAACGCCTACTTCGCCGCAGTCTTGCTACGGAAAGCTTTACGATGAGGACGGGTACGTGCTTCTCGTAGGCGTTGCCCACAATCGCAATACTTATCTCCACACCGTAGACGAAATGCTGGAAACTCCCAACCGTATGGACGATAAGGCGATCGAAACTGCCGTGCGTTACGCGGACGGCAGGATCGTGAAAAGACCCTTCCGCCTCTTTTTGACGGATTATACCGAGGATATTTCCGATCGTTTTATTAAGTTTGATATTCCGTTCCGCTATCATCGGTGCGGGGTCGACGGCTTTTTGGGGAATGCTCCCTCGCAGCTTCTGTCTGCCCGCAAGATGAAAGAGGTGATGGAGATGATCTACCGCAGATGCCCCACCGATCCCCTGAAAACGGAAAATCCCATTGAAGCCCAATATTTTGTAATGAACGGAGAATCCAAATGAAACATCTGCTACCGATCAGAAAACAGTATTTTAAAGCGGCACTGCATTGCCATTCCACCCTTAGCGACGGCAAGGTCGAGCCTGCCCGGGTCAAAGAAGCCTACAAGGAAAAAGGCTATCAGATCCTGTCCTTGACCGATCACGAAATGTGTTTTGCCCATCCCGAGCTGAATGACGAGAGCTTTTTGACCCTGAACGGCTACGAAATGATGATCTACGAGGACGTGGCGAGAATGAACGCCCGCACGTACCATATCAACTTCATTGCCAAAAGTCCCGAAAACCGTTGGCAGCATTACCATCCCCACCTGCGCCCTTATATGGAAGGCCACGAAAGCGAGCTGGTCTTTGACGCTCCCGAGGAGAGGGTGTACAGCGTGGAAGAAGTGAACAGATTGATCCGAAAGGCAAATGAAAAGGGCTTTTTCGCCGTATACAATCACCCCGTTTGGTCCTTGCAAAACGGCAGAGATTACCTTGACTTAAAGGGGCTCTGGGGCGTGGAGGTATTCAATTACGGCGCATACAGCGGTGGCTGTGAGGAGGATATGAGCCAGTGCTATCAAGAGCTTCTGCGAGAGGGAAATGCCCTTTGCCCCGTTGCCGCGGACGATTCCCATCGACTTCGTGAGGTGGGCGGCGGCTGGGTGATGATCGGTGCGGAGGAGCTGACCTACGAAAGCGTTGTGAAAGCAATGGAGAAAGGCGACGTCTATGCATCCGCAGGACCTGAGATCCGATCTCTCACCGTGGAGGGGGATACCCTGCGAGCAAGCTTCTCCGAAGCAAGAAACGTGGCGTACATCACCAACGGCAGAGAAAACGATCGCGTTTTCGGCACTGATGAAAATCCCTTGACCGAAGCAGAATTCGACCTTACCAAGTGGCGTGAGGGAATTACCGAGGAATGGCGTGAGAAAGCCTTCTTCCGCCTTTGCATCACCGATCTGAAGGGAAGAAAAGCCTGGACCCGCGCCTATTACTTAAAGGATCTGGTATAAAGAAAAAAAGCGTTTGCAAGCTTGCAAACGCTTTTTCTGCTTTTATCCGCGGCTTCTGTTTTTCAGCTGGAAGTAATGCTCCTCGGAAACACCGTCAAAGGTGGGCCAGGCGCGTTCCCCGCCGCAACAGCTCATGGGACCGTCGTGGTCCGTACCGCCGCAATGGTATAAATTGTATTTTTCAGCCGCTTCAATGGCTAAGGGGAGCACCTCGGGAGCAATGTTGGGATGACCGGTCTCAATGCCGTTCAGACCCATATCGATCATTCTTTCAATGAATTCCACGAATCTTGCATTGGGATGAGCCAGAGCAATTACACCCCCCGCCTTGCGAACCGCTTCAATGACCTCTTGCGCGTCAGGCTGAGGAAAGTTGAACGCTTTTACCTCGGGAGCCTTGAAGACCAAGGGACGGATCTCTGCAAGGGTGATGGGAAGCTCGATCCGCATTTCCCGTACTGCATTCAGAACGGAGTCGATACAAAGCCAGGAGCCTTCGGGCGTGCGGTCCAGAATATCCTGCCAAGTGATTCCTTCCAAATACCCCTTCTGAATTCCGAATTCAACGGTCTTGCGGGTCTTTTCCGCCTGGAGATCACAGCGTTTTTTGATAAAGGCGCGGAGCGTAGGCTCCTCGGGATCGAAATCCAGCGCGGTCAGGTGAACCTTGTAGTCGTCCACCTTTCCGTAGAATTCAACACCGGTGATGCAGTCGATTCCTTCGCGGCTGCATTCCTCGGCAAATACGCGGTTGCCGCCGTCGGTCTCGTGGTCGGTGAGGGAAAGGGCTTTATAGCCAAGAGATTTGCCGATCAAAACCAATTGATGAGGGGTAAAGCCCGCATCGGAATAGGTGGAATGCAGGTGAAGGTTGCCGTATTTTACTTCCATGATGATTTCCTCAATTTTTTATTGCAAAACGAATTACTGCTGTACGTGAACGTTCATCTTGGTCTGAGGACCTGCGATCTGCAGCTTTTCCAAAGCGTCCTTGGTCTGCTCGATCAGATCTGCGCGAACGGTCCAATAATCCTCGCGGTTACACCAAACGCGCAGGCTGAATACCAAAGCGGTAGCCTCCTGACGGGCAAGTCTTGCGGCAGGTGCGGGATCGTCCAAAACCAAATCGTGCTTTTCCGCAAGGACGGAAAGGATCTTCTTCATGCGCTCGGTATCGGTGCCGGGTGCAACGGAAAATTCCAGATCCACGCGACGGGTCTTTTCTGCAGAAAAGTTGGTGATCACGGAATTGATCAGGGTTGAATTGGGAATGATGATATCCTTGTTATCGGGGGTAACGAGACGGGAGGAAAGGAGATTTATCTCCTTGACGGTGCCTTCCTTGCCGCCTGCTTCAATGTAGTCGCCTACACGGAAGGGGTGGAAGATGAGGAGCATAACGCCCCCTGCAAAGTTGGATAGGCTTCCCTGAAGGGCAAGACCGATGGCGAGACCGCAGGAGCCGACGATGGCGACCACGTTGGTCATGGGAACGCCCAGATTTGCGGCAACGGTCAAAACCAAAACGATCTTCAAAATAACGGAAACACAGGTAATGAGAAAGCCTTGCGCGCCGGGATCAATTTTTGCGAAGTGACGGTTTTTGCGGATCAGCTTCATCAAAAATCCGATCAGATACCAGCAAGCGATGAGCAGAACGACGGAGCAAACCACCTTGATTCCGCTGTTGGCGATAAATTCGCCCAGCTTTTGCCAAAAAGAATTAAACATAACGATTCTCCTTTTTTGTTTTATTTTTCATCCCGCAAGGGATCAAAATCAGTTTAAACGAACTGCTCCCGTATAGGGGGCGAGCTCCTCTTTCGTTGCCTTTTCCACGAAGGCTCGCGCCGCTTCACCCGCATCGCGGATCATTTCCATGGAAAAAGCGTCGGATATGGGATCGGCGCCAAAGCCGGATTGCCTGGTACCGAAAAATTCACCGGGACCGCGGGTCTTCAAATCAAATTGCGCCAGTTCAAAGCCATCGTGGCAATCGCAAAGCTTTTTCAGCCGTTGACGGGCGTTTTTCCCCGAATGGGATGAGATCAAAACGCAGTAGGATTTTTCCTTGCCGCGCCCGACTCTTCCCCGCAATTGATGAAGCTGACTGAGACCGAAGCGCTCCGCACAGCGAATGCACATCACCGTAGCGTTCGGAACGTCAACGCCTACCTCAATGACCGTGGTGGAAACCAGTAGCTTGACCTGTCCGGAGGCAAAGCGTTCCATTACCTCGTTTTTCTCGGCAGGCTTCATTTTGCCGTGAAGGAGCGCGGCGGGGATCTCCGGCAATTCCTTTTGAATTTCACGCATTTGGTCCGTGGCAGAGATCAGGGAGGAGACCTCCTCCTCGTCCTCGATCAAAGGACAAACGATATAGGCTTGCCTGCCCTTTTGGATCTCATCTTTCAGAAAAGCGTAGATCCGCGGAAGCTTATCCTCACCCACGTAGAGGGTATCAACGCTTTGTCTGCCGGGGGGAAGCTCATCAATGACGGAAATACGACTTTTTGCGTGAAGAAACATGGCAAGACTGCGTGGAATGGGCGTTGCGCTCATGACCAGGGAATGAATGGCACCGCCTTTTTCACCTAAGCGGTTCCGATGACGCACACCGAAACGGTGCTGTTCGTCGGTAATGGATAAGAGAACTCCGCCGCAACGGGTCTTTTCCTCAATGAGGGCGTGGGTGCCCACGAGGATATACGGAGTCTCTCCCGTAGTATGGGAAAAGATCTCTTCCCGTTCCTTTTTGGTGGTAGAGCCGGTAAGGAGAAAAACGGGAATTCCAAAGACTTCGAAAAGCTTGGAAAGGCTTTTTGCGTGCTGCTTCGCCAGGATCTCAGTCGGTGCCATAAACAGGGTGCTTTTTCCGTTTTTTGCCACAAGATAGGCGGCTGCGGCGGCAACCAGAGTTTTTCCGCTTCCCACGTCGCCCTGCAAAAGTCGGTCCATGGGAGGAATCTCTCCATTGCCGCAAAGATCGCCGCAAATTTCATCAACGGCTCTTTTTTGCGCCTTGGTCGCTTCAAAGGGGAGGGAGGCGAAGAAATCACTCAGATCGGAATAGGAAAGCGCATCTACTCTTTTGTTACTGCTTTCCATGGAGAAAACCGTGGATTGAACGCTGAATCGGAAAAGCTCTTCAAAGGCAAATCTGTATTTTGCTTCCGCAAGGCTTTTTTCACTTGCGGGACGGTGCATCAGATATACTGCGCGCGCCCGTGGGATCAAGGCGAATTTTTCTACAACTTCCTCAGGTAAGGTTTCGGGGATTTGGGATAGGGAGTCTAAAAGCACCTGATCCACCAGTCCGCTCACCTGCTTGGTGGAAAGACCTCCCAAGGAGGGGTAAACGGGGAAAAGCGCATCTTCGTTTGGCTTCTCCTTTTCCCGTGAAGGGGAGAAAAGATAGAAGGCGCCGTTTTTTTCTTGGAGGATCCCGCCGAAATACAGACTTTGTCCCAAGAAGATCTGATTTCTCAGATAAGGCTGGTGAAAGTGCAGGACCTGTACCGCAGTACCGTCTTCGTCGGAAGCAACGTAGCGCAGAGTCTTCCCCCGCCCTTTTAAATTCAAGGTGACGGGAGTTGAATCCACGGTGAGATGAAAATAGGAAAATACGCCCACTCGCTCCGAGGAAAGGGGATAGACCTTCCCGCTTCTGTAGGAGGAGGGAAAGCGAAAAAGCAGATCGAAAACGGTTTCAATACCGCTTTTTTTCAGTGCTTCTTCCCGCTTTGCACCAACTCCCTTCAGACCGCCGATGGGAGAAAAAACGGAGAGGGACATTACAGCTCTACGAATTTTGCCGTTTCCCGACAAATTTCACACAGATCGTCGGAGGAGGTGATGATAAAGAACTGAGAGCAGGTTTCCCGCAGACCGTCGTAAAAGGTTTTGGATTGCTCGGGGGAAAGCACCGCCAGCGAATCGTCGAAGATCATGGGAAAGTGGGTAGAGCCCAGCACCTCGGAAAGAGCCAGACGGAAGGACAAAACGCCCATTTCCGTAATGACGCCACCGCCTGCGGAGATCAAAGGAAGAACGGATTTCTGATCGCAGAAGCAAAGCTCGAATTCCTCGTCGAAAACGAAGGATTCTCCCTCTCGCAAGAGAAATGCCAGTCGGCGGTTGATCTTGCTTGTCAGAAGCTTTTTCAGATCCTCTTCAAACTTATCCATCCGTGCCGTCGCCAAGGTGAAATTCAGATCAATGGAATCGTATTCGGCTTTTTCACGGCTAAGCTTTTCGGAAAGCGCATCCAGCTCACGCTCGATCTCGTCGGGACTTTTGGCGCTTTTTTCCTTTGCTTCCTGAAGCCTTGCGGAAAGGAGGGCTTTTTTCTTGTAAAGAGCATCGTTTTGAGCGGAAAGAAAAGCGTGTTCCTTTTGCAGGGCTGCAAATTCGGGGCTGACCGAAAGGGTTTCCCGTTCTACGTTTTCCGTCAGCATCCTGCGATACGTCGCCTTGTCCTCCTCCAATTCGCTTTGAAGATCGTAAAGTGCGTCGTTCGCCTCAATGACCTCGTCGCAAAAGGCGAGAAGATCGCCCTTTCCTTCGGAAAAGCCCAGGGCAACCGCTTTTTCGGCAAGTCTTGCGTAAATCGCATTCTTTTTGCTTGTTTTCTTTTGGCAATCCTCTCTTGCGCTTTCCACCTCACTGCGATAGACCTGAGTGGTTTTGCCGTGCGCCTCTACCTTTTCGTAGATCTCGTAAAAGGCGGCAAGATCCTCGGCATCGTAGATCTCCAGAATTGCTTTGATGCGGGCGGAGAACAGGGTGGAAATAAAGAGGCAGGCCGTGCCGCACAAGGCAATTGCCACGGCGGAAGCGATGCAGGTAAGTACGTTGAAATTCAAATGATTCAGCAGAAGGGCAACGCAAGCCGCTCCCGCGATCATCAAAATACCGAAAATGCAAAGGGCAAGGCGGGTTCCTTTTTCTTTGCTGATCTTTCTTTTCTGGGTATCCAGAGATTCCAGCGAATTGATCCCGGTAAAGAGTCCTTCGTGGTAGACCAGGTTTTCTTCCGCATCCGCCAGGGCGGTATGGGCTTCGTTCAAAGCGGTGATGGCGAGACTTAAGCGATTGTAATCGTCCTTCATCTCATCCAGCTCGTCTTCCGAAAGCTTTCCGATCTTGTTCGTAACCTCAAAGGCGGCGATATGGAGCTTTTTTTCCTTTGCAAGGATCTGTTTGTGAAGATCCTCGGCGTTTTCTTTGTTTTGACTCAGGCGCAGATCATCCTCAAAGCCTGCCATATCTGCCTTGAGCAAGACGCATCTGCGGTCGTTTTCATCAATTTTTTCATGGATCTCGTCGAGAATTGCGATGCAATTCTTTGCTTCACGCTCCCAGTCGGCGTGTTCCTCCAGCTCCTGCTTCAGCTTTGCTTCCTTTTCCAAAAGCAGATCCAGACTGCCGTTTTTCTCTTCGTTGCGGTAAAGGCGCCTTTTTTTATCTTGAACGAAAATATCCCGATAAAGGTTACGGGTATCGGGTGAAAAAGAAGCGATCTTGTTCAAAAGAGAAAACTTCGGCTTTACAGACGGAGGCTCGTATTTTGTCTGACGGAAATAGTTGACCTGGACAAAGGAATCGTGATCCAGCTCCGTTAAGTATTCACCGGGGGTCAACGTGGTTTCAACGGGAAATGCAGGATCGTGGGTGTAAAACAGATAAGATTCATTGCCGCCGATCACCTTGCGCTCAATGACGAAGGGACCTTGATCCGAATTCAGGAAGATTTTTCCCTTGGCATCCTCCGCATTCCCTCTGGCAAGGGAGACGGAGGCGGCACCGTACAGGGCGAATTGAATGAATTCGCAAAGGCTGGTTTTGCCGCTACGGTAAGTACCGTAGAGTAAATTTCCCTTTTCATCCGGGGTAATTACAAGGTCTCGGATCTTCTTGAATTGTGTGATCTCAATTTTTTCTATGATTAAATGATTCAGTTTCATGGAACGTCCTTCATATGTATTCTATAGGTAATTATAATTATAGCGAAAAAGCAGGGGTTCGTCAATCGTTTTTTGAAAAAGAAATGAGGCGGTTATCCCGCCTCATGCTCGATCATTTCCGAAATGGTGACAAATTCATAGCCGTTTTCTTTCAAATAGGGAAGGATCCGTTTTAAAGCCTCGGGGGTGGGGAGCCGTTTATCATTCAGATCGTGAAACAGAATGATATCTCCTCCCACTGCATTTTCCTCGATTTTGGATGCAATGGTATCGGATTTTGGCATGCTCCAGTCCCTGGTATCCAGGGACCAAAGAATGCTTTGATACCCCATTTCCTCCAGGATCGCAAGAGAGGCTTCATCGTAATATCCGCCGGGTGGACGGAATACGCTGGGCTTTTCTCCCGTGATCTCCTTCAAAACCTCTTCGGTTTTCCGAATCTCATCCCAAAGCTGTTCGGGCTTGATCTTGGAAATATACGCGTGGGTGTAGGTGTGATTTCCGATCTCGTGTCCCGCCTGATGGATCATACGAATGCGTTCCGGATCCGCGGCGGCGTTTTCACCGATTACGAAAAAGGTGGCGCGAATTCCGTATTCCTTCAGAATTCCCAGAATCTCTTCCGTATTTTGAAGGCTGGGACCGTCGTCAAAGGTCAGGGCAATTTCTTTTGCCCTTGCTCCTTTGCAGTACGGTTTTGCCGCCGTGGGAACGGAGAGCAGGGTTATCACGGAAAACAAGCTCAAAGCCGATGCAAGATACGCTTTTATCCTTCCCATAATTCCTCCAGACTGCCAAAACGGTAGCCCCGGGATTTCATTTGGCGGATGAAATCACCCAGGATCGTAGCGTTGGTGGCGGAGGTGGGGTGGAGCAGGATCACCGCGCCGTTGTGCACCCGTGAGCAAAGCTTTTCCATTGCATATTCGGGGCTTTTTTGATTGTTGTTGTCCCAGTCCGCCCAGGCAAGGCTCCAGAAGACCGTTCGATAACCGAGGCGGGCCACCTCTTCCAGCGACTCAGTGGAATACGCTCCCTCGGGTGGGCGGAAATAGGGATCAAGTCCTTTCCCGCAAACTTCAAGACATACCTTTTCCAATTCCTTCAGCTCCGCCTCCAATTTTTCGGAGGAAAGAGCGGTGATGTTGGGGTGATTTGCGGTGTGGTTGCAAAGCAGATTTCCGTCTTCGCGGATCGTTTTGCAAAGATCGGGATTTGCCTCGATAAAGTGCTTCAGCACGAAAAAGGCTCCCGTGACCTTTTCTTCCCGAAGGGTGTTGACCACTCTTTCCACGTTTCCGTTTTCATAGCCTGCGTCAAAGGTCAGATAAAGCACCTTTTCGTCTTTTCCGATTCCTTTTCCAAGCCTTGCGTCAAGGGTGGGAAGCCCGGGACGTTCATTCCTTCCTCTTGAAGAAAAATACCAATTTTCACCGCTTTTTGCGGTGGCAAAGGAAGATGCCGACAGGATGATGACCGATAAGAAAAATGAGATGATTTTTTTCATTTTTTGTTCCTCCTTTACGTCTTTTATTGTTCCACCTCGGATAAAAAAATATGATTGCCTCTTTTTTAAGGCAATCACATTTTCTTGTGTTTTTTCTATTTTTTGTGCATTTGAATTTCTTTTGCGATCTTTTTGAAATCCTCCAGCGCCTCTGTCTTTTTGGCAGGATCCCGCAAGAGTGCGGAGGGATGATAGGTTGCCATCACGCGAAAGCCTCCCAGATCGTACCAGATCCCGCGCTGCTTGGTGATGCGGAAATCGGGAGAAATGATGCGCTTTGCGGCAATTCTTCCGAGACATACCAAAATTTTCGGTTGCAAAACTTTTAATTGCTCCCGCAGATAGGGAAGACAGCTTTCCTCTTCCTCGGGAAGGGGGTCGCGGTTACGGGGCGTATGGCATTTCAGAATGTTGGCTACGTAATAATCCTCAGGCTCCATACCGATAAATTCCAGATACAGATCCAAAAGCTGTCCCGCAGGACCGACGAAGGGTTTTCCCTGACGGTCCTCTTGCTCCCCGGGAGCTTCCCCTACGAAGAGTACCGCGGGCGACAATGATCCTTTCCCGAAAACGCTTTGAGTGCGGGAGGTGCACAGGGGACATTTTTTACAGGAACGCACCGTTTCTTCCAAACGCCGCATTGATTCGATTTTCATTTGATCCATTCTAGTTCCTTTCTTCCCGGCGTAGCTTACGGCAGCGGGATCGGAGGAAAACTCGGGAAGGGAGCTTTACCCGTTCACCGAATTCCGAAAACAAAGGTGGGATCTCTTCTTCTTTTGTCAAAGCGTAGAAGATCTCCTTTTCCTTCTCCTGCCACAAATCCATACGGATTTTGGAGGGAGCTTGAGAAATTGCGATAAAAAAAGAATCGAAATTCGAAAAACGAAAACAGCTCGGCTTTGATTCTCCTTGTACCTTGGTGATAAAAAGATCGCATTCGCCGAGGCGGGTAGGATAAAGCTGTATGTATATTTTTTCTCCGGCTGTTTCAAAGCCCAGCTCTTCTTTTGCTTTGTCAAAAAGGGATCGGATCACCCGTTTTCCCCGTGGAGAGTCATAATCCAGCTCCTCCACCGTTATGGCAAAGTCCTTCAGATCTTCATTCGTCAGCCGTATTCGGATCTCACATTTTCCCTGTCGGTATAGCTTCACGTTTTTTCCGCCTCACTTTGTATTACTAGTTCAGTATAAGCAGGAAAAGCGCATTCGGCAACCGAAAGTTTCTGGTTTTCTCACCGCTTTTTTCCAATTCTACCCTTGAACGGGAAAAAAAGCAACGCTTTTTCAAAAATCTTCCCCTTTTTCCTTGAATTGATTGACAAAAAGTGCGGTTTCCTTTAGAATAAAAGTTGGAAAGAACTGATCGGAAAAAGGAACGAAACTATGGTAAAAAAACTTCCCGAAGAAGTCAAAACGGCTTTCCGAAGAAAAGGAATTCTTACAGATGAAGCACTGCTTTTTCTCAAAACCGATATGGGGCGAGAAGAGATGTATTGCGATGGCTATACCCTGGTAACGGGGGAGGGGATCGCCGTTCTCTTTTGCCTTGACGTTTTAAAAGAGAAACAGGGTGCTTCTTTGTTTTCTCCCCAAAAAAGCGAAACGGCTTTGCGGGAATTGGATTATCTTTACGTTCCCCTTGAAGAGATCAAGGGAATCAAATGTGAGGAATTGATCTCTACCCTGCGGGTCGTGCTGACTCGTACCGATGGGGTGGAGGAGGTCCTCTTTTTCGCTACCGCCGCTTGCAGAAAGAAAATATTCTCCTTCATCGAGCGCTTTACCGCTTGGCGGGAAAGCGGAGAGCTCCCCAAGGAAAAAAGAGAGCGGGGCGGCGTTTGTCCCAAATGTCACCGTCCTTATGACGATCCCGAAAAAAAGATCTGCAATCACTGCGTCAGCAAAATGGGGCTGGTGCGCAAGCTGACCCCCTTTTTCGTTCGTTATCGTCTGCAGATGGCGCTGGTCTTTCTCACCGTTCTCCTTTCCTCCGCCATCGGTGTCATTACACCGTATCTGAACAGCAAGGTGCTTTACGACGAGGTGCTTACTCCCGGAGGCACGCGTTACGGTCAGGTTCTGGGATTGGTCATCTCTATGGCGCTGGCAGGGCTGCTTCGCGCTTTCATTTCCACCGTGAACGGGATCATCGGCGCCAAGGTTTCCGCCTTCGTTTCTTGCGATCTGAAAAAGACGATCTTTTCCTCCTTCGAGAGGCTGTCCTTCTCCTTCTTCACCTCCCGTCATACGGGTAGATTGATCACTCAGATCAATTCCGATGCGGAAACCCTGTATTGGTTTTTCTGTGACGGCGTACCTTATTTTCTCACCAATCTTATTCAGATGATCGGCATCGCCATCGTAATGTTTTCCATTCACCTCCCCTTGACGATTCTGATCCTGGTTCCCATTCCCCTGATGTTTTCCGGGTATTTTCTTGCCCTGCGTCTGTTCCGCAGACTTCACGCGGAAAATCACGCTCACCGCTCTCGCTTTAACGGAATTTTGTCCGACGTTTTGGGCGGTATGCGCATCGTCAAGGCTTTTTCCAGAGAGGAGCAGGAGATTGCCCGTTTCGACGATAAAAGCCGCCGCCTTTCTGCGTCCAAGCTTGAAATCGACGTCAAGCATCACACCATTTTCCCCCTTTTGAATCTGGGGATCCGTCTGAGCACCTATCTGGTTTGGGGCTTCGGCGGTTACTTCGTGCTGAAGGAGATCGCAAATCCCGGAAGCGGTATCAGCTACGGCGTTTTGAATTTGTTCGTCAGCTATCTTTCCATGCTCTACACGCCCTTGAATTTCTTTGCTAACTTTCTCAGTCATATGGCAAACGGTATGAATGCCTTGCAAAGACTGTTCAGTATTATGGATGCCGAGCCGGACGTTGTGGAAAAGGAGGATGCAGTCGCTCTGCCCGAGGTGCGGGGCGAGGTGGTATTCGACCACGTGAACTTCTCTTACGCTCCGGGCAAAAAAACCATTCAGGACGTTTCCTTCCGTGTAGAAGCAGGGAAGAGTCTTGGCATCGTGGGTCATACGGGCGCGGGGAAAAGCACCCTTGCAAATCTCTTGACCCGACTGTACGACGTGGAATCCGGCTCCATCTCCATAGACGGAGTGGATCTGAGGGATATGACCATACGCACCCTTCGGGATCACGTTGCCATCGTTTCTCAGGAGACCTATTTGTTCCGCGGAAGCATTATGGATAACATTCGTTACGCCTCACCCACCGCTACTGCAGAGGAGGTATTTGCCGCTTCCAAGGCTGCGGGCTGTCACGATTTTATTATGTCCTTCCCCGACGGCTACGAGACCCAGGTGGGCGCGGATAAGAAATCTCTGTCCGGCGGTGAAAAGCAAAGGATCTCCATCGCCCGCGCGATCCTGAAGGATCCCGCCATTTTGATCCTGGATGAAGCAACTGCGGCTATGGATACCAAAACGGAGCGCAAGATTCAGGATGCTTTGAGAGTGATCTCCAAAAATCGAACCACCATTACCATTGCCCACCGTCTGTCTACATTGCGGGATGCAGACCACCTGATCGTCATTGAAGAGGGAAAAATGGTGGAAGCGGGAACTCACGATGAGCTTCTGGAGCGTGACGGTGTTTATAAAAAGCTTTATACCCTCCAGATGGAAGCACTGAAAACCATTGGTATTGAAGAATAGGAGATAGTATGATACAAGGTCTGGAACAAATTACCGATTCCTTTTTGATCGATTGTGAAAACACCACTTTTTTCTCCTCACCCACAGGACTTCTGATGGTGAAGATCCCTGCGAAGGAGTACGAGGGAAGAGCGTTTCTTGCCCTTGCTTTCCCCTTTGAGACCGAGGAGGAATATATCTGCGTTCAAAACGAAGAAAAGGAAGAATTGGGTATGATCCGCAATCTGTCCCTTTTGAAGAAGGAGGAGGCAGAGCTTTGCCGCGGGGAGCTGAAGAAGAAATATTTTGCACCCAAGATTTTAAAGATCGTAAAGCTTACCGAGCGCTTCGGCGCTTCCTATTGGGATTGTGAAACGGATTACGGCTTGAAAAAATTCACCGTAAAGGATCCCCACCGAAGCATTTTGCGCCTGGGCGAGGACAGGGCGTTCGTGGTGGACGTGGACGGATGCCGCTACGAGATCGAAAGTCTGAAGGGAATGGATAAAAAGAGCCATTCCAAGATCGAACTATATTTGTGATCGGGGAGAAAATTTTGGATAACCGAATTATGATTCAAGATCTGGAACGGCAGCTTCTGCAGGAGCAGGGCGACCGTGTCGTTTTCAGCTTGACCTCCAATCTGAACCAAAAGGGAGAGGGGAAGGATTTTTGCATCCTCTTCGGAACGAAAGGCATTTATCTGTTCTGCGTGGAAACGGGGACTTTTTCCCTCTATTCCTTTGAAAAAATGGAGGACGCTCGCTACGAAGGCTTCGTAGGCGGCGGTGCCTGCCTGATCTTGTACGACGGAGAATGGACGGAGCTTTGTCGCGCTTTCGGCTCGGCAAAGGAAAATCTGTCCCAGCTGACCCGAATCCTCAAGGAGGTTCTGGATGGGGTGATGAAGCCCGAGGATGCCTGCTTTGTGGAGCGGCACAGCGTTTGCCCCAATTGCCGCCGTCCCTTGGGAAAGGGAAGTCAGCTTTGCCCCAACTGTTCGGATAAAAAAGGCTCCGTGGGGCAGCTTTTGCAGCTTCTTCGCGGTCAATACGGCTGGATCCTTTTGTCTATGATCCTGTTTTTCGTGCATTCTCTTTTAAACGTGCTTTTGCCCATGATCCAGGGAAATTTCGTTGATAACTATCTGAACGTAAAGGATCCGTCCGCACTCCTCGGAAATTACGCCCCTGCAGTGACAGTGGTGCTTTCCATGGCGATCGTTCGCATTTTTGCCGTTCTCTCTACTATCGTCAGAAACGTGATCCTCTCCAAGATCAGTACCAAGACCGTGGTAGAGCTTCGTCGCAGACTGTACGCCAAGATCCAGTCTCTGTCCGTTGCGGGAATCTCCCGACATACGGCGGGAGATTTGATGAACCGCGTTTCCGGGGATACCAATACCATCTCCCAGTTTATGACCAATTTTTTGCCCTCCATTCTGGAGCAGCTGTTCGTGATCGTTTTCGTAGCTGCGATGCTGTTTTCCCATTCGGTTAAAATGGCGTTGATGATCCTGATCCCCACGCCCTTCGTAGCGATCCTGTTCCGCATCGTGTGGCGCAAGACTCACCGTCTGTACCACCGTCATTGGGTGGAAAATGCCAATGCCAATACGGTTCTCCACGACGTTTTTCAGGGTGTTCGCGTGGTGAAGGTGTTCGGTACGGAGAAAAATGAGATCGAGAAATACGATCGGGCAGTTCGGGCCCAGCGTGATATTGCCGTCCGCAATGAAATTGCCTGGGCGAAGCTGGTGCCTTACGCGGAATATCTGATCCAGGTAGGAAACTTCATTCTCCTTTACTATGCGGGAAATGAGATCCTGCACGAGAATATGACCATCGGTCAGCTGACGATGTTCTCCTCCTTCGTAAGTCTCATCTATACGCCCTTGCGCTCTATGGCAAATTACCCCCGTCGGATCCAGCAGGCGGCAACCGCCGTGGCGAAGGTATTCGAGGTGCTGGATGAAGAGCCTGACGTGGCGGATAAAAAGGGCGCGGAGGATATTAAGATCCGAGGGCAGATCGATATTGACTCTATTTGGTTTGGCTATAATGAAAATGAAAACGTGCTGGAAAACGTTTCCGTTTCCGTTTCCCCCGGTGAAATGCTGGGAATCGTGGGACGAAGCGGCGTTGGAAAAAGTACGTTGATCAATCTTGTAATGCGCTTGTACGACGTTCAGCGCGGCTCGATCCGTATTGACGGAAAGGATATTCGGGATATTTCCCAGCACTCTCTCCGTTCTCAGATCGGTGTGGTGCTTCAGGAGACCTTTTTGTTTGCAGGCTCCATTTATGAAAATCTCGCTTACGCCAAGCCAAACGCCACCTACGAGGAGGTTATCTCCGCCGCAAAGCTGGGAGGCGCCCACTCCTTCATTATGAAGCTTCCCGACGGCTACGATACCGTGGTAGGGGAGAAGGGTTACACCCTTTCCGGCGGTGAACGGCAGAGGATCGCCATTGCCCGTGCCATTCTCCACGATCCGAAGATCCTCATTCTGGATGAGGCCACCTCCGCTTTGGATACGGAAACGGAAAAGCTGATCCAGGAATCTTTGGCGTATCTTTGTAAGGATCGAACCACCATTGCCATCGCCCACCGTCTTTCCACCCTCCGTAACGCCACCAAGCTTCTGGTCTTGGATAAGAAGACCGTTGCCGAGGTAGGAACCCACGAGGAATTGATGGAAAAAGAGAACGGAATCTACAAATCTCTGGTCATCGCCCAAAGAGAAATGTCCCGTGTGAAAAAGACGGACGGTGCAGAAGATACAAAGTAATTGACAAGTCGTCTTTTTTGTGTATAATAGATAAGAGTTTCACCCGATCTCCAGTCGGGGAAGAAAGAGAGGAAAAAAATGAAAAATATTGAAAAAACCATGGACAAAATCGTTGCTCTTTGTAAGGGCAGAGGCTTCGTTTACCCCGGTAGTGAAATCTACGGCGGTCTTGCCAACTCTTGGGACTACGGTCCTCTCGGCGTTGAGCTGAAGAATAACGTGAAAAGAGCTTGGTGGAAGAAGTTCGTTCAGGAAAGCCCCTACAACGTAGGTCTTGACAGTGCGATCCTGATGAATCCTCAAGCCTGGGTGGCATCCGGCCACGTAGGCGGATTTTCCGATCCTTTGATGGACTGCAAGGTATGTAAGACCCGTCACAGAGCTGATAAATTGGTTGAAGATTATATTGCGGAAAACGGTCTGGATATCAATCCCAACGGTTGGGATAACAATAAGCTGGCAGATTTTATCAAGGAAAACCACATCGTTTGTCCTTCCTGCGGCTCCGGTGACTTTACCGATATCCGTAAGTTTAATTTGATGTTTAAGACCTTCCAGGGCGTTACCGAGGATTCCACCTCCGAGCTTTACCTTCGTCCCGAGACCGCGCAGGGTATTTTCGTAAACTTCAAGCATATCCAGCGCACCACCAGAAAGAAGGTTCCCTTCGGTGTGGGTCAGATCGGTAAATCCTTCCGTAACGAGATCACTCCCGGTAACTTTATTTTCCGTATCCGCGAATTTGAACAGATGGAGCTGGAATTCTTCTGCAAGCCCGGCACCGATCTGGAGTGGTTTGAATATTGGAGAAGTTACTGCGCCAAGTTCCTGTACGATCTGGGCATTGCAGAGGAGAACCTCCGTCTGCGTGACCACGACAAGGACGAGCTCAGCTTCTACTCCAAGGCAACCACCGACTTTGAGTTTATGTTCCCCTTCGGATGGGGCGAGCTGTGGGGCATTGCCGACAGAACCGACTATGACCTGACCCAGCACGCCAACCATTCCGGCGAACCCATGGAATACTTCGATCCCGAAAGCGGTGAAAAGTACGTTCCTTACGTAATCGAGCCCTCCCTGGGCGCAGACCGTATCACCCTTGCCTTCCTTTGTGAAGCTTACGACGAAGAGGTGGTCGGTGAGAACGATACCCGCGTGGTAATGCATTTCCATCCCGCACTGGCTCCCGTGAAGGCGGCAATTCTGCCTCTTTCCAAGAAGCTTTCCGATAAGGCTCGTGAGCTTTACGCCGAGCTTGCCGCCGAGTTTAACGTTGAGTTTGACGAAGCAGGCTCCATCGGTAAGCGTTATCGCCGTCAGGATGAGATCGGTACTCCCTTCTGTATCACATACGACTTTGATACCGAGACCGACGGATGCGTCACCGTCCGCGACCGCGATTCCATGGAGCAGGTTCGTATTCCTCTTGCAGAGGTTAAGAGCTATATCGCCGAGAGAATCAAATTCTAAGCTTAAAGTAGACCAAAAGGGCTTGACAGAGTTTTCTGCCAAGCCCTTTTTTTATATTCCGTAAGTGCCGGTGATCGGATCGAGAAACAGTCCGATCTCGGGCGGAAAGAAGGTGAAGAGGGCAAACAAAAGCGCGATCCCGATCAGAAGCCACAAAGCAAGGAGAGGGAAGGGACAGGAGGCATTTTCTTTGTTGAATCGCTTCGTTTGGTACCGATAGGCGAAGAAGGCACAAATAAAGAAGATTGCAATATTCAGCCAGTCCGGTGATTTTCCCACGGCTCCGTTGTAGGTATAAAAAAAGATGGGGATCAGGATCTGTCCCAGCAGAATGCTTCGAAGCTGAATGCACCAAAAATCCTTTCTTCCCTCAAAAAAGAAGGATTGCGCCACCGCAAAAATCAGCATCGGGAAAAATAACAGTTTCATGTGCTCCCAGGTGGATTCGTTCACACCGGAAATGACCGCCGCCCAAAGCTTCCCACCGGTCAGATCGTACAAAAAATGCAAAAAAGTCCCGATCAGGCTCGTGAAGGCAAAGCCTGTTAATCCCCAAGGAAATGTTTCTTTTTTCATATTGCCCCTCTTTTCATTTATTTGAGAAAAGTATATTTGGTTCATTTGAAAATATGCCGTTTTTTCTTTTTCAAAATTATCCAAAATTTGCGATTTTTAAGAAGGCGGGGCGTTTTATGTTATATAGAAGTGTCCGATTGGACGATTTTTGATGTGTCCTTATTTTGTCGCATAAAATGTTTTATGATGGTATGAGATAAGGAAAACGTTTGTAAAAGGAGAAAAGAATGTTTGAAGTAAACGAGGTGGACTTGTATTTTGAAGACGATTCCCCGTCCCTTGGGGAAGAGCTGCAAGGCGCATCGTCGGACGAGGCTTTGGTGGCGTGTTTGAATCAGCTCGGGCGTGTGGATCTGGAATTGATGAGTGCCGCGTGCGGCAAAAGCTGTGAGGAGCTGATTGCAGATCTGCGGGGAAGCGCCATTTTTCAGGATCCCGCCGAATTCGAATATGAGGATCGCTGGGATATGACCCGAGGCTGGGTGCTTAAGGCGCGCTACCTCAGCGGCAATCTCCGCCGGAAGCTGGAATTTGCCGTGGCGCAGAATCGGCGTTTTCCCGGGATCTTTGACTGCAATATCAGATTGCTTGAAAAAATGATCCCTGCATCCCTCAGCTTGGCGGATATTCACATTTTACCGGGCGCTCCCTGGATGCCTCCGGATCTGGTGGCTTCCTTTGCCAAGGAACTTTTGCATTTGCGTGTGGCTCCCTCCGTGATCTTCAACAAAGAGCTTTGCACCTGGGATATTACCGCTCCCGAGGAAGCCAGAGTTTCCGTTGCCAATACCATGACCTACGGAACGGCACACCTTTCCGCGCTGAAAATCCTGGAGCATACCATGAACAACAAAACCGTAAAGGTTTTCGATTACCTTCCTACCCTTACTGCCAACAAGTACGATCGCGTATTCAATCGGGGTGCTACCTTGGAAGCTCAGGAAAAGGAGAAGGAGATCCTGCGGGAGTTCAGAAAATGGATTTACGGTGAAAAAGACCGTATCCGCCGCCTGGAGGACTGCTACAACGATGCCTTCGTTGGCTACGGCGTCGGTTCCTACGACGGCTCCTTCTTGAAATTTCCCGATCTGAATCCCGATATTACCTTCTTTGATCATCAGCGCAACGCCATTGCCAGGATTCTGCTTTCCGCAGAGCATCTTTTGCTTGCTCACGACGTGGGAACCGGCAAAACCTACGAGATCTGCGCCGGCGTTCACGAGCTTTACCGTATGAAGCTGAGCCGCAAGAATCTGGTGGTGGTGCCCAATAACGTTCTGAAGGCAACCGTAAACGCTCATAAGCTTTTGTATCCCAAGGATAAGATCCTTGCGGTGTTCCCCAAGGATTTCACCCCGTCCAAGCGGGCTGAGGTGCTTCGCAAGGTGCGTGATGAAGATCACGTTGCTATTTATATGGCGTATTCCTCCTTCGATATGATCGTAATGTCCAAAAGCTATTGGGTGAAAAAAATGACGGATGAGATCCAAAGCCTTCGCGTTGCCATTTCCTGTACGGTGAATACCGTCGAGAAAAAAATGCTTGAGCGACAGAAGGAACAGCTTTCCAAAAAGTTGATGGCTTACATCACCGAGGGAGAGGATACGCCCTGGCTTCCTTTTGATAAGCTGGGGATCGAGACTTTAGTGGTGGACGAAGCACATAATTACAAGAATATTCCCCTGCAGTCCAGAGCGGACAACATCGTGGGTATGCATTGCCAGGGCAGTAAAAAATGCAAGGAGATGCTGGAAAAGGCGAAGGTGGTGAAAAAGCTGATCTTTGCTACCGGAACCCCCTTGACCAATTCACTTTCCGACCTTTTCGTTTTGCAGACCTATCTCCAGCCGGATGAATTGAAATTCCGTGGGATTTCCACCTTTGATATGTGGGTGAATACCTTCGGCGGTGAGCGTGAAACGAATTTTGAGGTGGACGTGGACAGCAAGCAGCTTCGCGCCGTTACCCGCTTCAATACCTTCCACAATCTGACGGAATTGATGGCGCTTTTTTCCACCGTTTGCGATTTTCATCATTTGGAGGAAAATGCGGAGGAGATTCCTGATTTTGATGGCTATCGGGATGTTTGCGTTCCCAAAAACAAGGCGCAAGGAGAGTACATCAAGGCCCTTTCCGAGCGCACGGAGCTGATCCGTACCCATCAGGTAAAGCGCACGGAGGACAATTTGCTGAAGGTTACCACCGACGGTCGCAAATGCGCATTGGATATTCGTCTGGTGGATCCCGAGATCAGTATTTCCATCCGTGAAAGAACCAAGATCAACGCTTGTGCCGATGCTATTTGGAGGGTCTATCGTGAACAGCCCGATACCTGCCAGGTCGTCTTTTCCGATATCGGAACCCCAAAGGCGGGCTTCAACGTGTACGACGCCCTGAGATTGGAACTGATTTGCAAAGGGATCCCCGAAGAGGAGATTGCCTTCGTACACGATGCTACCGGAGAAACTGCCAGAGCAAAGCTTTTTGCCGCTATCAATGCGGGTACCGTTCGGGTGGTGGTAGGTTCTACTGCCAAGCTGGGCGTGGGTGTGAACGTGCAGGAAAAGCTGATCGCCCTTCACCATCTGTCCGTTCCGTGGCGTCCTGCGGATATGGTGCAAAGAGAGGGAAGGATCCTGCGCCGCGGCAACACCTGCAAAGAGGTGCAGATCTATCGATACGTTACCGAAGGCAGCTTCGATTCCTATTCCTGGCAGCTTTTGGAAAACAAGCAGCGCTTTATCAGCAGCTTCCTTTCCGGTACCTCGGCGACCCGTGATGCAGACGACGTAGCGGATGTGGTACTGAATTATGCGGAGATCAAAGCCCTTGCCATCGGAAATCCCTTGATCAAAAAACGGGTGGAGACCGCCAATCGCCTGGAGAGAACCAAGATCGCCTGCCGCCATCGCCAGAAGCAGCTGCTGGATCTGCAGACCGTGGTGGAAAGCACCCCCGCAGAGCTGGATCGCCTCGCCGCGCTTCTTGAGCGTACGGAGGCAGATGCGCGGGATTATTCCAAAAACCGCGAGGTCATCCCCATGGAAGAGCGAGTTGCCTTCGGCGAGGAGCTTCTGGAAGCGGTTCTGGACAATGAATTGTACGGGGAGGAAAGAATTTTCGATACGTATCAGGGATTTACCGTTTGCCTGCCCGCGGGTATGGATCTCAAGCATCCTTACGTCTTCGTTCGCAGTAAAAACGGGGGTTCTTACCGAGTGGAGATGGGAACGGATAAGCCCCTGGGCTGTGCAATGCGAGTCGATCACCTTCTGGACGGACTTGCCCAGAGGGTCCAAAGCATCGTAGAACAACTGGAAAATACGAGAAAGCGTCAGCTTGAAGCAGAGCTCGATCTGGAAAAGGGAAATCCTTATGCCCTTCAGGTAGAGGATTTGGAGCAGGAGCTTTGCGAGATCGACCGCAAACTGTCCGAGCCGGATGAAAAATCCGCCTAAACGTTGTATCAGAGGTGAAAATAATGAAAATGGAAAATACGAATACCAACATTCCCGCCGTTACCGTAAACGAATTTATCGAAATGATGACACGGCTTTATAGCGGCGCCGTGCAAAGAGGCGTTCCCTTTAAAAGCATTCCCGCACCCTTTTTGTGGGGACCTGCGGGTATCGGTAAATCCGATGCGATCCGCCAGGTTGCAAAGCTCCTGGAGGAGCAAACGAATAAAAGCGTTACCGTGACGGACGTGCGACTTTTGCTGTTCTCTCCCGTAGATCTGCGCGGAATCCCCGTTGCGGATGAGCATCGGGAGTTCAGTAACTGGCTGATGCCCAAGATCTTTGATATGAATGGAGACGACGATCACATCAACCTTTTGTTTTTGGATGAGCTGTCTGCAGCACCCCAATCCGTGCAGGCGGCGGCGTACCAGATCTGTCTGGATCGGAAGATCGGGGAACACCGCCTTCCCGCAAATTGCATCGTAATGGCGGCGGGCAACCGTACCACCGATCAAAGTGTCAGCTACAAAATGCCCAAGGCGCTCTGCAACCGCTTGATGCATTTTGAGGTCCGCACCACCTATCCCGCTTGGCGCAAGTGGGCGGTGGAAAATGGGATCGACAGTCGCGTCATCGGGTATCTGGCTTTTGATAACGGCAAGCTTTGCGTAGAGCCGGAGGCCGCTGATATGGCGTATCCCACGCCCCGTAGCTGGGCCTTCGTCAGCAATCTGATCCATACGATGGATGAGGATCTTTCCAAGCTCCATCCTCTGATCAGCGCGCTTGTGGGAACGGATACGGCTATGGAATTTCAGACTTGGGTACGTTCTCATCAGAATCTGCCTGCAGTAGAGGACGTTTTTGCAGGCGGATGCAAAAAATATCCCGATTCCTTTGACGCCCTTCACGCCTTTACCGCAAGTCTTGTGAGCGCCATTCGCTCCCGTCGGGAAAACATCACCGTGCAGGAGCTTGAAAACGTTTGCCTGTATGCGGCGCGTTTTCCCAGTGACGTTGCCATGAGCTTTTACGGTGATCTGAATAAAATGGAGCCGATCCGCCTGAAGCTGATGAAATGCCCCTCCTGTCGGGCGTGGCTTGCGAAAAATAAGCGATTCGTCTGAGGTGTAAAATGGATGAAAGAATCATTTTCAAAAGGATGATGGAATCCAGGATGGAAATCTTGCGTGATTATCCCTTTTTCGGCTCACTGCTTCTTCATCTGCGGATGGGTCTTGCCGAGTGCAATACCGCCTTTACGGATATGAGCCGCATCGTTTTTGATCCCGAATTTGCCCATCGTCTGCCCGACGGGGAATTGTCCTTTGTGATGCTGCATGAGCTGATGCACTGCGTTCTGCAGCATCCGCTCCGAGGAGATGGAAAGCAAAGTTACGTTTATAACGTAGCGTGTGATATCGTGGTAAATTCCCTGGTGATGGGAATGATGGGACTGGATGAGATGAGCGTTGACGGAAGCTTTGTGATGCACCTTGCGCCCGATGGCTCGGAGGGAC
>JAZPZL010000179.1:0-5860 GCA_045544655.1 Eubacteriales bacterium | reverse complement strand
TTTTCATTGATCTGGGGATAGGCGATCTCGCTGGTCTTGATCTCTTCCTCCAGAAGATCCCAAACGGCTCTGTTGGGAGTGGAGTAGTTCACGTACATGGTATTTGCTTTGCCTGCATCGGGAGAAAGCATAAAATTGATGAACTTTTCCGCCATTTCCTTCTTCGTGCTGGTCTTGGGAATACACATTGCATCGCTGAACATATTGGTTCCGCATTCGGGAATCACGAATTTTAGATCGGGGTTCTCTTCCATTACGGACATACAGTCACCCGCGTAATAAGCACCTACGGCAAGGGAGCCGGAGGGCATCATTTCAAAGAACTGGTCCATGGCATAGTAGAACTGTTGCTCCTTCAGAAGCTCTGCCGCCTCGCGGAGCTGAGCCTCCTCAACGGTATTCTGAGAATAGCCGAGCTGCTTCAGCGCAATGCCGAAGGCATCGCGGGGATTGTCAAACATCATGATCTGCTTGGGGTAATTCTTGCTCCACAAAATGCTCCAGTCTCTGCATTCTTCTACCAGAGCCAGATCCTCTTTTTTCAGCATTTTCTCATTGTAGATCAAGCCTACCGTGCCCCAAAAATAGGGAACGGTGTACTTCTGTGCAGGATCGTATTCCAGACCCTTCCAGTTATCCATAATGTTGGCAAAATTGGGAACGTTGTCAAAATTGATCTCGGCAAGCATTCCTTCGTTGATCATACGCTCTGCCATATAGTCCGAGGGGAAGATCACGTCGTATTTTCCCGAACCGGTCTTCATTTTGGAATAGAGAGCCTCGTTGGATTCCGCCGTAACGTATTTGACGCGGATTCCCGTGGTTTTCTCAAATTCTTTGATGACGTCGTAGTCACAGTCGGCACCCGTGGACATATACTCGCCCCAGTTGCATACCACCAGGGTATTGGCATCGGAGCAGGAGGACATGGGAAGTACCAGTGCCGCAAGCATCAGGACGGAAAGGGTGAGGGCAAGAATTCTTTTCAATGTTGTAGTCTCCTTACAAATAATATACTTTAAATTTTGCGTTTTTCTTTTGCTTCTTCCTTGGCGTCGTGTACGTTCATGATCACCAGGATCAGAAGCACCGCTACGAAGATCACACCGGTCATTGCCGCCATCCAGGGGCGGACACCCTTTTTCAGGCTGTTGTTGATAAAGACGGAGAGCGTCTGAAAATTGCCGCCGGTGAAGTAGCTGATGATAAAATCGTCAAAGGAGTAGGTCAGGGAAATGAGAAAGCCTGCGAATACGCCGGGCATGATCTCGGGAATGACCACCTTCAGGAAAGCCTTTGACGGCGGGCATCCCAGGTCCAACGCCGCCTCGTAGAGATTTTTATCCATTCTGCGCAGTCTGGGGAGAACGTTCAGAATGACGTAGGGGGTATTGAATACGATGTGGGAAAGAAGCACCGTGAAAAATCCCAGCTCAACGGAGAAGATGGTGATGAATACGAGCATCAGGGAAACGCCCGTAACGATCTCGGGGTTGATGATGGGGAGGTTGGAAAGGTTCATCAAAAGTCCCTTTCCTTTTTTTACGTTGTTCAGTCCCAGTGCCGCCAGAGTTCCCAGAAGAGAAGCGAAGACGGCAGACAGAACCGCGATCATCAGGGAATTCAGAAGCGCTTCTACCAGTTCCGCATTGTCAAACAGAGTCAGGTAGTTGTTCAGGGTGAAGCCCTTCCAGTTTGAAATGCCGATGTGGGTATCGTTGAAGGAAAGGGCGATCATCACGAAGATGGGCGCGTAAAGGAAGAGGAATACCAGCGCCAGGTACAGGGAAGAAACCGTTTTTTTCATAGTATTCCCTCCTATACCAAAACAATGTCGTCGTCCTTGTCAAAATGATTCATGATCGCCATGGAAATGACGATAACGATCATCAGAACGAAGGAGAGCATACTGCCCGCGTTCATATCGAAGTTGGTGTTGTAATAGGAGTCAATGGTATCACCGATCAGGTTGAAGCCACCCAGACGCCTTGCAATGACGAAGCTGGATGCGGCAGGAACGAAAACCATGGTGATTCCGGAGATCACACCGGGAACGGACAAGGGGAAAATGACCTTCCACAAAAGCGTCCATCCGTTACAGCCCAGGTCTCTGCCCGCTTCCAGAACGGGCTTGGAGATCTTGGAGAGAACGGTGTAAATGGGAAGCACCATAAAGGGAAGATAGTTATAAACGATTCCGATGATCACCGCGACCCAGGTATAATAAATGGGATTGGATTCCAGTCCCAAAATGTGATTGATCACACCCTCGGGCATTAAAAGCACCTCCAGAGAACAGATGCGCAGGATGAAGTTCATCCACATAGGGAGCATCACCAGAATATTCATCATTCTCTGTCCGCGAGGGGTCATACGACTCATAACCAGTGCCAGGGGATAGGCGATGAGAAGACAGATGAGGGTGGAGAGAAAGGCGATTCCGAAGGACTCCAGATATACGCCCTTATTGTCTATGATATGTCTGAAATTGGAGAGGGAGAAGGAGCCGTCGTCCCCGGTGAAGGCATAATAGATCACAAGCCCCATAGGGATCACGGTAAACGCCACCATCCAGAACAGATAAGGGATCAAAGGCTTTTTGGATTTCATTGCTCCGCTCCCTTCACGATCTTCAGAGCGTCGGGACGGAATCGGAAGGATACCTCACTGCCCGCCTGCTCGTCCATCTGACTCTTGATGAGCCAGCGGCGATGCTCGGCAATCAGGATCATTTCGTAATGACTTGCCTTCCATACCACGCTGTCCAATACGCCGGAGAACACCTCGTCCTCGGGATCGCAAAGCTCTACGCCGTCACCCGCCACGGAAAGAAGGACCTTCTCATCCTTGGCAAGGAGATCGGGAGAGGGAAGGAGAAAGCTTTTACCGTCAAAGCTGATCTCGTACAAGCCCTCTTCGTTGGCTTCCGCGGTAACGGTGGCTTCAATGCGGTTTTCTTCATCGGGGAACATTCTCTTCATAATGTGGATGTTCTCGGGAGAAACATACATTCCGATGGTCTCACCCACTTCTGCAGAGCGGGTGGAATGAATGATCCAGGTTTCCTCTTGGCAGGAAACGGTCATTTCGTAGTGAACGCCCTTGAACAGGCTTGCTTCCACACGTCCTACCACGATGCCCTTCTCGGGAGAAACGATCTCCACGTCCTCGGGACGGATGACCACGTCGACCAGCTCTGCGGGTCTGGGATCCACGCATTCAAATTCCGCGCCGCACAGCTGAACCTTGCAGTCCTCCTTCATACGGGCGTCGAAAATATTACTCTCGCCGATAAAGTCCGCAACGAAGGCGTTTGCAGGCTCATTGTAAATATCCTGAGGAGAGCCTACCTGCTGAATGGTGCCCGACTTCATTACTACGATGGTATCGCTCATGGTCAGAGCCTCTTCCTGATCGTGGGTCACGTAAAGGAAGGTGATGCCCGACTGACGGTGCAAATTTTTCAGCTCCAGCTGCATATCCTTGCGAAGCTTCAGGTCCAGCGCACCCAAAGGCTCGTCCAAAAGAAGCAGGCGGGGCATATTTACCAGTGCGCGGGCGATGGCAACTCTCTGCTGTTGACCGCCGGAAAGCTTGGCGATGGGCCGTTTTTCATAGCCCTTCAGATCTACCATGGCAAGCATTTTTCTCACCAGGGGACGGATCTGCTTTTCGGGCATCTTTTTTATGCGCAAGCCGAACGCCACGTTGTCGTAAACGTTCAGATGCGGAAAAAGAGCGTATTTCTGGAATACGGTATTGATGGGACGCTTGTGAGCGGGAGTAGATAAAAGATCCTTCCCCTCAAACGTAATCTTTCCCTCGTCGGGCGTTTCAAAGCCTGCAATACAGCGCAGGATCGTGGTTTTACCGCAGCCCGAGGGACCCAGAAGAGTTACGAATTCCTTATCTCTGATATAGAGATTTACACTCTTGAGAATCTGCTCGTTATCAAACGATTTGCAAAGGTCTTCCAGACGAATGAGTACGTCCGATCCGGAGACGCGGTTTTCCATTTATCTACCTCCTTACTTTTGTTTATTTGAAAATACAAAAAAATCCACCTTACAATATATCAAAGTAATCATACATTCTTTTTACGAAAAAGTCAAGAAAATCAAGGGATTTTTCCCCAAAAAAATTCCATCTTTTTTTGCCCTTTTTCTCCTCTCTTTTTTTGGGGTTCGCCTTGACAGAAAAGGGGAAAGAACCTATAATGGAAATATGTTCAAAAAAATATATAAAAAGCTGTTTCCCGACCGCTATTACGCCTCCCCTGCGTACCGCAGAGAGGCGGCGGCACGTTTCGACAGCAAGATCCTCAAATACGTGACCGAGCGCCTGGAAACGGGGGACGTGGTGCTCTGTAAGGACGCATATATCTGCGTCAAATCGGGATGGGTCTTCGTCAACAGCGAGACCGATTCTATTTTTAAATGCGCCGACGATCAGGTTCAGTCCGGTGAGCTGATGAGTCACGACGGCGTGATCTTCACCGGCTATGATGAAATACAGGGAAAGGAGAGAAGTATCGTTTGTTACTTCAAATATTACCGATGAAAAAAGCATTCCGCATTGTTGCACTGATTCTTGCACTGGTGGCTCTGATGAGCTTCGTTTCCTGCGGCAAGGAAGCGGAGAAGACCGACGGTGCCGTAGCCGAAGACGGAACCAAATATATCCCCACTGAGGAAAAGACTGATTTCGTCTGCATTCAGATGGATACGGGCAAAAAGATCGTAGTGGAGCTTTATCCCAATACTGCTCCCATTACCGTGGAGAATTTCCAAAAGCTGGTTGAAATGAAATTCTACGACGGCTTGATCTTCCATCGCATTATGCCCGGCTTTATGATCCAGGGCGGTTGCCCCGAGGGAACCGGTTTCGGAGATCCCGGCTGGGAGATCAAGGGTGAATTTGCCGCAAACGGCGTAGAGAATAACCTTTCTCACGAAAGAGGCGTGCTTTCCATGGCGCGCGGCAATGATCCCGATTCTGCGGGAAGCCAGTTCTTTATCTGCCACTCCACCGCAGGCTGTTCCCATTTGGACGGTCAGTATGCAACCTTCGGCAGAGTTCTGGTGGGGATGGACGTGGTGGATGAGATCGCCACCACCCGCTGTGCAGGAGAAACTCCCCTCACGAAGCAGGTGATGGAAAAGGTCTACTTTGTAAAACCCGAAAGCAAATAAAGGAGAAGGAAAAATGGCATTTGTGAAAAGTGAAGAAAAGACGAATTTCGTAAAATTCGTTATGGAAAACGGAAAAGAGATGATCGCCGAGCTTTATCCCGAGATCGCTCCCATCACCGTGAAGAATTTTCAGAAGCTGGTGGACGGCGGTTTTTATAACGGGCTGATCTTCCATCGCGTGATCCCCGGCTTTATGATCCAGGGCGGTTGTCCCCAGGGCAGAGGAACCGGCGGTCCCGGCTGGACCATCAAGGGCGAATTTGCCGCAAACGGCGTAAAGAACGATCTTCGCCACACCCGCGGTGTGCTTTCCATGGCTCGTTCCATGGCACCTGATTCCGCAGGAAGCCAGTTCTTTGTTATGCATGAGGATGCGCCCCACCTGGACAGAAACTACGCCGCATTCGGCAAGCTTCTTCAGGGAATTGAAGTGGTGGATGAGATCTGCGAGGTGATGACGGACTTTGCCGACCGCCCCGTAGAAGATCAGAGAATGAAAGAAGTGTACTTCGTAAAGGAAGCATAACCTATGCAAATTTCTGTCGGCACGGAAAAGACAGGCACCTGCGTTGCTTTGGGCAATTTTGACGGGATCCATTTGGGTCACCGTAAGATTGTGGAAAATTGCGTTCAGAAGGCTCGGGAGGAGGGACTTGTGTCCCTCGTCT
>JAZPZL010000178.1:0-3782 GCA_045544655.1 Eubacteriales bacterium | reverse complement strand
GTCGTTTTCTACCCAGTCGGAAACGGAGATCACCCGATAGTCTTCCTTGCTGTCGCGGATAATGACCTTTTCAATGCCCGCGTTGATGATCATACGCTTGCACATCTGGCAGCTGGAGGAATTGGCAACGTATTCACCGCTTTTGGCGTCAATGCCGCAAAGGTACATGGTAGCGCCGATCATCTGCTCACGGGAAGCGTTGATAATGGCGTTTTGCTCCGCGTGTACGCTTCGGCACAGCTCGTACCGTTCCCCGCGGGGGATATTCAGCTTTTCACGAAGACAAAACTGCAGATCACAGCAATTCTGTCGACCTCTCGGTGCGCCCACGTAGCCGGTGGAAACGATCACGTCGTTTTTCACAATGATCGCCCCGTATTTTTTTCGCAGACAGGTTCCCCGCTCCGCTACGGTCTGGGCAATATCCAGATAATAATTCTCTTTGGAAGTACGATTTGACATCGAAAAACTCCTCCGTTTAACATATAGATAAAGTATTATATCAAAAAAAAGGGGAATTGTCTATATAAAATGTAAGAAAGGGTCGAATTTGTTCCTTTTTTGGGGCGCTGCCCCAAGCCCCGCAAGGGACTTTTTCAAAAAAAGTCCCTTGACCCCAAAAATTTCACCCGAAAAGGGGAGGCAAATATGCCCGCGATTTTGTGGAGACAAAACTGAATTCCGCGGTTGTGATGGATGGCGGGCGATATATCCCCAAAGGGCATTTCTTTCGGGCGCACAAATCGCCCATACACACCTCATCCGTCAGCCTGCGGCTGCCACCTTCTCCCACCGGAGAAGGCGAATATACCCGGGATTTCGTGGAGACAAAACTGAATTCCGTGGGTTTGTCCGGGAAAGGGGTGAAGGATTGATTCCCTCCCAGGGAAGTTTTTGCCAAGCTTTTTTCAAAAAGCGTAAAGCCTTCTCCGGAGGGAGAAGGGGCGAAAGCCGAGAAAAAGCCATAGTATGGCTTTTTTGATGTGCTTTTGACAGCCGACACTTGGTTTTTAACGACCGAATGGGAGGCGGAAAACCGTAGTGTCAATGCGGAACCGCTTGCGGTGGATGAGGTGTAGGCAACGATTTATAAAACTGCCTCGGCGCAGACCCAAAGGGATGGTGCGTGAAGTTTTTGCCAAGCTTTTTTTCAAAAAAGCGTAAAGTCATTTCGGTTTTATGGGAACAAAGGGTTTCCCACAAGGCTGCCGGAACGAGCGCGATTCAAATTTTCAAGGTGAAGTTTTTTGCCAAGCTTTTTTTCAAAAAAGCGGAAGCGGATTATTTTTTTGTTCAACGTAGACGAAAAAAGGCTTTTGCATTTGCAAAAGCCTTTTGGATTACCAAGAAATTTCATTGAGGCGGAGAAGCGCACGGGCATAGATGCGCATTGCCCGTTGCAGTCTTGCCAAGGATACGGATTCGTCCACACCGTGGGCGCCTCCCCTTCCCTTGGGAAAATCTTCGGGAGGCTGACAGCCGTTCATTCCGAAAACGTAGGCGTTGGGAAGATGATGGGCGTAGGTTCCGCCGCTGAGGGTATAAGGCGGAATGACTTTGTCCATAAGTTCATCGGAAGCTTCACACAAAGCGCGGACCACCGGCGTATCCTTTGGCGCAAGATAAGCGCGCTGGCTGTGGTGATGACCGATCAGGGAAAAATTCCGTTCCTTTGCCGCATTTTTTACTCTTTCCAGGATCTCTTCTCCCGTAATACCGATGGGATAACGGATGCCCAGATGGACTTGACAGCAGCCGTCTACCGTCTTTGCACTTCCCGTAAAAACGGTCAAAGGGCTTATTTCTTCGGACTGCGTGGCAATCCCCAGCGTTTCACCGTATACCCGGGTGGTAATTTCCTTCAAAAATTCCCAAATATAGAGATCCTCCGGATGAGAAAGACCGTTTTCCAGAACGAAAGCGGACAATTTGGTGATCATATTTCCGTCCGGATCGGGGTGCGCCCCGTGCTTGGGAGCAGTCCAGACGGAAACCTCATTTCCTTTGACGGTGCAATGCGCGACGGGATCCGCGGAAATTTCACGGTCAAAGCTTGCCGTGGCAAGACCGGGATCTTCTTTCGTTCCCGCAGTAAGGGTGCAGCCGTGGAAGGGGGTATTGCTGCGGAGAGTCAAGTGCACTTTTCCCTTTCCGCCGTAGCCTGCGGAAAAGCCGCCGTCGGGAACCAGGGAAAGACGGGGAGGCTCGAAGGCGTTTAAAAATCCTTTTGCATCGGGATTTCCCGGGATCCCCGTAAGATCTGCCATTCCGCTTTCCTCGTTGCTTCCGATATACAAAGCAGGATTAAAATTCAGGGGAATATTCAGTTTTCGGAAAGCAAGCAACAGATAAAAAGCCGCCGCGATCTGCCCTTTGTTATCCGTGGCACCTCTGCCGATAATGCAATTTTTATATTCCGTAGCGCGGAAGGGATCAAAGCTCCAGCCGTTTCCGGCGGGGACCACGTCTCCGTGGAGCCAGATTCCCAGATCCGGTTTTTCTTCCCGCAGGGCAAGAGAGATCACACCCGTGCCGTAATCGGTACAGAAAAAGCCGTTTTCCTTTCCGATTCGCAGCAGCTCGTCCAAAACCTGCTTGGGACCTGCGCCGAAGGGAGCACCGGGAAGGGGTTCCCCTTGGGTGCTTTTGATATTGACCAGACGTACGGTAAGCTCCGCCAATTTTCGGCTGAGTCCGTCAATCTCACGATCCAGCTTTTCGATTTGATTTTTTTCCATTCTGTCTCCTTTGCGGGCGGGAATTTTTTCCAATTTTATCACATTCTTCGGGAAAATTCAATTCTTTCCGCAACAAAAGCCGTTTTTCACAGTTGCACGGCACCTTTTGTAGTTGACAAGGATCAATTCCGGGAGATTGTGCGGGGATTAATGAAAAAAAGCAAAAGACACCTGGCTGAACAGGTGTCTTTACGGAAATTTTTGTAACAGTGTAGAATTCTGATCAGGAGTTTAAATCCAAAAAATGTAAATCGATCATACTATTTTTTGTCCCAATCGAAAGCGGCACCACAATTTGAGCAGAAATTACTACCGTGTTTTATGATGTTGTCGCACTTTGGGCAACAATAGGTTTTTGCTTTCTCGACCGGTTTTTCGATTTCATTTTCTTCTTCTGTTTCATCGAGTTCACCGTCTCTTATAAAGGAAATAAAACGTTTTCCTCTATGGCATAAGATGCCTTTATCTCCCTCCAATATAAGGTTGTATTCATCAAGATTTTTGATTGCTAGTTCGATTCGGCTGCAGTATTCGTCTTCAAAAAGTATAAAGTAAAAAGTGGACATTGTTCCGTAAGGTGATTCAACCCTTTTCCGGATTGCGGTAACGAATTTTTCTTCATAGGGATCTGTACTGTTTTCACCAAGGTATTTTTTGTCATTTTTGGAAGAATGAATAAATAAAGGAATTACAAGGATGCTTACGCCGATGGATCCGAATAAAATAAAGGGTCTAAGATCCAATAAGAAATCCTCAATGTCGTTACCTGTGTATCTGGGTGAAAACAAATCATCGCCGCTCGTGAAGAAGGCCAAGAGCATACAGGCGAGACAAAAAATGAGTATAAGAAGCGATGGCGATTTTTTCATAATATTTCTCCTTTAAATAAAAAAGTGCGCTAACCGAAGTCAACGCACTGAAAAACGCAAACCCCGATTGCTGCTACACAAAACTTAACAAGATCGGAGAAAACTCTATCACATTAGCCAAGTTGGAATTTGCATTTTTACCAAATTCATTATTGGCTAATGTATGCAGAAATAA
>JAZPZL010000177.1:0-14188 GCA_045544655.1 Eubacteriales bacterium | reverse complement strand
GGATCAAATCCTTTCTGTTCTCCCTGACCGCGGTGATCTTCATTTTCACTTTGATTTTCCGTGGCGTTACGGTAAACGGCGGCTCTATGCTCCCCACCCTGGAAAACGGTGAATACCTGATTATTTCCGACCTCTTTTATTCCCCCGAAAACGGTGATATCGTGGTCGTGCAATCTCCCCGCTACAAAAATGCCACTGAGCCTTTGATCAAGCGTGTGATCGCCACAAGCGGACAAACGGTTAAAATCAACTTCATCACCTGGGAGATCTGGGTGGAAGGAGAATTGCTTCACGAGGATTATATTTTAAGAGACAACGTTACCTCTATGAACAGTGAGGATATGAAGCCTGACGAAAACGGCGAGGTGGAATTCAAGGTTGACGAGGGTTGCATTTTCGTAATGGGTGACCACCGCAACGATTCCCTGGACAGCCGCAGTAATTCCGTAGGTCAGATCGACGAGCGCTATATTATGGGACGCGTTATGTTTCGTCTGTCCCCCATCGAGCGGTTGGGAAAGGTGGCTTAATTTTGCCGAGTAATATCATTCAATGGTTCCCCGGACATATGGCGCAAACAAGGCGCGTTATGAAAGAGAATCTGGGAAGCGTAGACATCGTATTTGAGCTTTTGGATGCAAGGATTCCCCAAAGTTCCAGAAATCCTGAGATCCGCGCTCTTTTGGGAGAAAAAAAATCCGTTGTTATCTTGAACAAATCGGATCTTGCAGATCCTGCCTCTACCGCACGCTGGATCAAGCATTTCAGCTCCGAGGGTTACGGTGCCGTAGCACTGGACAGCAAAACGGGAAAAGGCACTCAGGAGGTACTTGCCGAAGCACGCCGCCTTTTGAAGGACAAGCTGGAGCGTGATCGGGAGCGTGGAATGACAAAGCCCATACGCGCCATGGTGGTGGGAATTCCCAACGTAGGGAAAAGCACGCTGATCAATCGTTTTGCAGGCAGTAAAAAAGCACAGGCGGAAAATCGTCCCGGTGTTACCAAGCAAAAGCAATGGGTAAAAGCAGGTTCAGAGCTGGAGCTTTTGGATATGCCCGGTGTTCTCTGGCCTAAATTTGAGGATCCCACAACCGGGGAGCATCTGGCTATGACGGGTGCCATCAAGGATTCCATTTTGCTGAGCGAGGAGATCGCCTGCAGTCTGTGCGGAAGGCTTGCTGAAATTGCGCCGAGCCTTCTTGCCCGGCGTTATAAATTGACCGAGCAGGAGCTGGAATCCGATCCCTACGACATTTTCTGCGCCATCGGCAGACGGCGCGGAATGCTGATCGGCGGAGGAGAGATCAACGAAGAGCGTTGCGCCGCCATGCTTCTGGAGGAGTTTCGAAGCGGAAAGATCGGGCGTATCACCTTGGAGGAGCCGAGTCTGTGAATTACGATTTAGAGCTTGAACTGATCCCCGACGGCGTTCGGACCGTTTGCGGTTTGGATGAAGCGGGCAGAGGTCCCTTGGCGGGACCCGTTTACGCCGGAGCCGTTATTTTGCCTGACGGATATATTCCCGAAGGGCTGAATGACTCCAAAAAGCTGTCAGAGAAAAAAAGAGAGGCACTTTTTGTGGAGATCACCGAAAACGCCCTTGCCTGGAGCTTTGGTACTGCCTCCCCCGAGGAGATCGATGAGATCAATATTCTCAACGCAAGTATGCTTGCCATGAAGCGAGCAGTAGAAGCGCTGAACGTAAGACCCGAATTCTTACTGGTTGACGGAAACGTTGCACGGGGCTTTGATCAGCCTGCTTTGGCAGTGATCAAGGGAGATGCAAAAAGTCCCAGCATTGCCGCCGCAAGTATTATAGCAAAGGTATTGAGAGACAGAGAATGCCTGAAAATGGACGAAGAATACCCTCAATACGGCTTTGCGGGACACAAGGGATACCCCACCAAGGCTCATTTTGAAGCCATTGAAAAGCACGGCGTTTCCCCCATTCATCGTAAAAGCTTTTTGAAAAAAAGAGGCTTGGCATGACCCACAAGGAATTCGGTGACCGTGGTGAATATCTTGCAAAGCTTTATTTGGAGCAAAAGGGTTATACCTTTATCCGTGCCAATTACAGAACCAAATACGGTGAGATCGACCTGATCCTGCAGGAAAACGATGAGATCGTTTTCGTCGAGGTGAAAACGAGAACCTTTCACAGTGCATCGAAATACGGGCGGGGGTTATATCGGGTCAATCGGGAAAAGCAGCAGCACATCATTCGCTCCTCCCGCGTTTTCCGGCGAGAAGAGCCCCTTCTCTGCAAAGGCCTCGTTCCCCGTTACGATACCGTGGAACTGTATTTGGATTCAAAAAACGATCGCAAGGTTCACGTGATCCACACCCCTTGCGCCTTCGGCTTATAAAACAAGAAGAATCAATATGGCACCTTCCAACGGAAGGTGCCATATTGAACCGGATTTCATTCAGCGTCTTTTGGGACGAAACGTTGCGCAGATGGTATCAATACCTGCCGTCGCATAACTGGGTCCTACGCTGATATGCTGTGCCGTGCAGTATTCACTCATATCGTTGTACACGCAATTTTTTACGTTGCATTGAATCCCCTTGATGTGAGCAGGCACCGCGGAATCTAAGGTAATTCCCTCCAAAACATTCACTTCCCTTCTTTTTTCTTTATTCTGTGCAACAAGCAAACAATTATACGAAAGGAAAACGACGATGGCTTTATTCACTTTAGCGGATCTGCATTTATCTCTTGCCGACGATAAGCCGATGGACGTTTTCGGCGGTAGTTGGGTCGGCTACGAAAAAAAATTGAAAGAGTATTGGGAATATATGGTTCGTCCCGAGGATACGGTAGTCATTCCCGGCGACATTTCCTGGGCTATGAGCCTGGAAGGCGCACTGGAGGATCTGACCTTTATTCACCGTCTGCCCGGTCAAAAAATCCTGATGAAGGGCAACCACGAATATTGGTGGTCCTCTATGGCAAAAATGGAAGCATTTCTGGAAGAAAAGCAGCTTTCCACCCTTCAATTTCTCCACAACGACGCCCTTCTTTGCGAAGGAAAGGTGCTTTGCGGTTCCCGCGGCTGGATGTGCGAGGATAAAATGACCGAGCACGATCAAAAGGTTCTGCTTCGGGAAAGCATTCGTTTTCGGATCTCCCTGGAAAAGGCAAAGGAGATCGCCCTTCGGGAGCTGGAGGAAACGGGCGTATATCCCGAATTGATCTGCTTTTCCCATTATCCCATCGTAACTGCAGCCCAGCGTGAGAATCCGATTTTAGACGTTTTGAAGGAATTTCAGGTGCGCCGCGTATATTACGGGCATTTGCACAACTGGGGTACGAAGGCTCTTTACGAAGAATGGGAGGGAATTCAATTTACCCTGGTATCCTCCGATTATCGCTCCTTCACTCCCGTAAGAATTGATTAAGACCAATCGTTTTTGATTGGTCTTTTTTATTTTGCCCTCGCATAAGATAAAAACGGTAAAAGGAAGGAGAAAGAAATGGATTCGATCAAACGGCATTTAGCTTTGTTTCCGCCGCGATTGCGGAACATTCTTGATAAATACCCTCATTGGGATCATATTTGTGAAATACGTCTGAGAATGAATGCTCCCCTCTCCCTGACGAAATTCCACGGCAACGTAACGCTGGATGAAAACGGAAGAGAATGCCCTTTATCCTCGGGAGTCACCTGCAGTGCCAAAGAGCTTTCATATTTATTGGGAGCGTTTTGCGGTGGAAGCGTTTACCGCTATTTTGACCGTTTGAAGGATGGCTTTGCGGTGGATGCAGACGGATGGCGTATGGGGATTTGTTCCCGACGCACAACGGGGAGCGTTTTTCTTCCCAGCCAAATCTTCGGGATCAATCTGAGGATCCCTCGTCAAGCCCCCTTTGCGGCAAAGCCCATCGTAGAAAAAATGAATTCGGAAGGGATCTTTTCCCTTTTGATCTGTTCAGCACCCGGTGACGGAAAAACCACGCTTTTGCGTTCCTTGGCTTCTCTTCTTTCTCTGGGGTACGCAAGCCTTTCTCCCCTTCGCGTCGCAGTGGTGGATGAACGGGAGGAGCTTTTCCCTCCCAATATGAAGGTAAAAGCGGGACTTTTGGACGTTTTACCCGCTTATGAAAAAAGCATTGGGATCGAGCAAGCAACCAGGCTGTTTTCCCCTCAGGTCATCCTTTGTGACGAGATCGGTTCTTCCGGTGAAGCAGAGGCGGTTCTGAACGCTTGCAGCGGTGGATGCACGGTGATTGCTTCCGCACACGCGGCAAGCTCCTCGGAAGCGATGCGCTCCCCGCCCCTTGCAAGGCTTATGGAATCGGGGAAATTCCGATACGCGCTTTTTTTGGAACGAATCCCCGATAAGGTCTATCAATGCCGTTTTCGTTGGGAGGAGCTAGGGTGAAGCTCTTTGGGATCCTGCTTCTTTCCCTGATCCCTCTCCTTCTGTCCTTACGAGGGGGCGAAGAGATACGCCTTGAGGCAAAAAGGCGCAGCGCTTTTTTAGCGCTGCTTTTACAAATGCGTTTTCAAATCGAAAATTTTTCACGGGATCAAAAAGAAATTTTCCAAATTTTCGATTCTCAGGTCTTAAGAAAAACTCCCTTTTACGAAGAGCTGCTGAAGAGACTGGAGACCACGGCAAGCGGTGCATTCGGCTTTGCCTGGGAAAAACACGGAGAAGCCTTCGCTTTCGATTTAGAATCCCGTGAATTGCTGGATCGCTTTGCAGAGCATTTCGGACTTCTGGAAAAAATGGCTCAGCTATCCGAGCTGGACTGTGTCATCAGTCACCTGGAAAAGAATGAATCCAAGCGCAAGGCGGAATGTGAAAACAAAGTCAAGATCCTTAGGATCTCGGGACTCGTGGCCGGGCTTGGTATCTTCATTTTATTGATTTAGGAGAAAAATATGGACGTAACCTTACTGCTGAAAATTGCAGGCGTTGGACTATTAACCTCGGTGCTTTGTCAGGTACTGAAATCCGGAGGAAGGGATGAACAGGCGGGATACGTGGTACTGGGGGGAATTATCCTGGTGCTTTTGATCCTAGTCGGTGAGATCTCCCACCTGATCAACACCGTACGGAACACCTTCGGGATCTGATGGCTCCTCTTGCATTATGCGCCTTTGCACTACTGCTCGGCTTTCTTCTGAAGGTTTCGGAGGAATTGTTTCCAAAATTCAAGCCCTTGATCCTCAGCTCTGCGGGAATCGTTTTCTTTTTATACTTTCTCGGAAAGCTCCTCCCGCTTTGGGAAAAGCTCGTGTCTTTAGGGGATGCAAGCGGTACTGAGGGGCTTTTTGCCCTTTTATTCAAAGGCTTTGGGATCGCACTGCTCGTTTCGGTTTCTGCATCCTTTTGCCGCGATCTGGGAGAAGAAAGGGTTGCTGAAAAATTAGAGCTTTGCGGAAAAGGAGCCATTTTATATTTATCCTTGCCCGTTCTGGAGCAGGTACTTGATCGGATCGGAGAGATAGTCGTTTGAAAAAAAGGTTCGTTAAAATTACCATTATGATCCTTTGTTTTTTCCTGATTCCAACCATTCAGGTTTGCGCTGAGGAAAAAGCAAGTCTGGAGCAATTCGCAGGTACGGATGAATTGTGGCAATCTCTTCCACAAGATATAGACGAAGATGCCCTTCGGGAGCTTTTGGAGGGAGAGGATCCAAGTTCCTTTTCAAAAAGGATATGGAAAAGCCTTTCTTCCCTTTTCTCCATTGGCTTTCGAAGCGGAATTGATCTTCTGGGGAAAATTTGTGCCGTTCTTTTGTTTGCGGCTTTGTTTCGGACAGTAAAGGATTCATTCGGAAGCGGATTGTTGGAAAGCGCCTTTGATTTTCTTTTTCCTCTAAGTCTGGCTCTGATCGCATTCTCTTCCCTGCAGGATACTCTAAGCCTTGCTACCGCAACGCTGAAGAGCATTCATAGTTTTTTCCTGACCTCCCTGCCCATTACCACCGTTTTGCTGACCTTATCGGGATCGCCAAGCGCCGCAGGGACCCTGGCCGCCTCTCTCAATTTTGTCCTTACCACGGTCAGTACCCTGGTCTCTACCTTTCTTTCCCCTTTGTTCAACACGCTTTTTGCCTTTTCTGCAGTGGATGGAATTCTGGAGGTTGGACTCAGCAGTCTCCTTGCTTTTTTCAAAAAAATGCTGAAGACCTTTTGTATTTTGTTTTTTACCGTGGTTTCCGCCACCCTTTCCCTTCAAAACGCTTTGGCAGCGGCGGCGGATTCCGTTGCTATGCGATCGGTTCGTTTTGCCGCAGGAACCTTTATCCCCGTAGTAGGATCTCTGGTGGGAGAAAGCACGAAAACACTGGCGGCTTCCTTCTCTGCAGTAAAAACGGAATGCGGTGTGCTGTGCATTTTCGTCCTATGCTACGTTTTGCTCCGTCCCATCCTTTGCATCGGGATGCAAAAGCTTTTCCTCGGCTTCGGAAGTGCCTTCGCTGAAATTCTGGGTGAGAAAAATATGCAGACCTATTTAAAATCCTTATCGGGTCTTTTTGATCTGCTGCTGGCCCTGCTCATCTCCCAAGGTTGCTATCTGATCTTTTACATCACACTGTTTATCAACACACGGGGAGGATTATAAAATGAAATCTTGGGCGTTTACCGTCATCCTGCTTTCTCTTTGCGGAAAGCTTATCAAGCTTTTTCTCCCCAAAGGCGAAAAATCTCCCCTCTTTTCTCCCTTACGCTTCTTGCTGTCTTTAAGTCTGATCATCGCACTGATTTCCCCTTTGATCGGGTGGAAAGGATGGTTTCAAGGAAAAGCTCTTCCGTTTGAATTTGAAACGACCGAAGAGATTGACTCCAACAGAATCATTTTGAAAAGGATGGGAGAAACCATCAAGAAAAGCGTTGACACCGCCTTTCCTCAATGTGAATATTCCTTGGAAATCTACACGGACGAGCAAGGTCTTCCCCAATCCATCCGCGTGATCGGAGGGGGTGAAAAGGCAACCGAAATTTGCGAATTCATCTATCGCAATTACGGACTGAAAACAGATACGGATCAAGGAGAATGACTATGAAACAAAGCAAAAAAAGCTTTCTGCAAAAAAATCTGCCCCTTCTTGCGATTCTTTTTGTTCTCGGTATCATTTTTCTCTATCTTTCCGAATATGATTCCAATAAGAGGAACGGAAACAGCAGCTTTGATTTCGATTCAAAAGGCTATACCGAGGATCTGGAAGAGCGGCTTTGTGCCATGCTTGAAAAAATGGACGGTGTGGAAGACGTAAGCGTTATGATCACCTTGGAAACAAGCTCCCGTTATCAAATCACCGGAAACAAGGGAAACCCCTATGATTCCGACACCTACGTCAACGCCTTCTCCTTACAGTCCGACTCTGCCGACGGTGAGCCTGCAGTTATGGAGATCAAGGCACCGAAAATAAAGGGGGTGAGCGTGGTCTGCATCGGAGCAGAAAACATACAAATCAGGGAGCGAATCATCAATTTGATTTCCAGCACCTTAAATCTAACCAAAAACAAAATCTACGTAACGGAATAAGGAGAACATTATGAAAAAACTGAAAAAGATCACTTTGCCCAAAGAGGAAACTTTTGAGCAGGAGGAAACCGCCTTGACCGTTGTGGAATCCACGGAATCCACAGACGGCTTCTGGAAATTGCCCAAATGGCTGGAAAAGGCGAAGGAAAAAATCAAGCCTTTTCCCTGGAAAGCAATCAACGGAAGAAACGCTTTGATCGCCGGCTGTCTGGTCATCGTTGCCATCGCGGGATACTTGAACATTCGCTACGGCACAAAGCCTGCCTCCGTCCCCGAAAGTCAGGAGCCGCTGGAAGCCTCGGAAGAAGCAGATGCAAAAAGCTACTTTGCCAGCGCCATCATTGACCGCGAGCGTGCAAGAGGTGAAGCACTGGAGGTTTTGGTCAGTATCACGGAGGATACTGCGGCAAGTGATGCCGCAAAGACCGATGCCTACACCCAAATGGAGCGAATCGCCAATGAAACCAGCTGGGAGATCGACATTGAAAATCTGGTAAAAGCCAAGGGCTTTGCAGAATGCGTTGCCATTATCAACGAAGAAACGGCAAACATCGTCGTCTCCACTGAAGGGCTGACTCCCGGAGAGGTGGCACAGATCAAGGAGATCGTCTATTTAGAGGCTTCCATCCAGCCGAAAGACGTTAAGATCATCGAAAAGAAGGGTGTATAAGAAAATGCAGTAAACGATGTTTCGTTTACTGCATTTTTTATGAATAAAAGGTCTGGGTTCCAAGAACGGAAACGGGAGTCGTTCCATCCATTTGCATGGCAAAGCCCATTCCCACGTGGGTAAAGGCACTGTTTAAAATATTGTTGCGGTGATCCGCGCAGTTGTAATAGGCGTCACAAACAAAGTATGCACTGGTATAGCCTTGAGATACGTTTTCTCCACAGCTGCGCCACAAAACGCCTGCAGAGCTGAGTCGGTTCGCGTAGAGACCGTCGTGAGCAAAAAAGTTTTCACTTGCCATTTTCACGGAGTACTCCCGTGAAACCTTCGCCGCAAGCTCGCACCACTTCAAGGGCTGTTTTCCGTTGATGGCGCGAAGACCGTTGACGTAATAGTAGGAAAGCTTTTCCTGGGTTCCGTAATTGGGGGTAATGCGGGGATCGGTCAGATAATGATAGTCACACTCCGTATAACGAAGCCACATCCCGTAATGCTTCTTGCTCCCCAATTGATCGCGAAAGCCGTATATGCGGCAAGAAGTGAAATCACGGTAAGAGGTATCCGACTGGGTATCCGGCTTTCCGCTGAAGCCTTCCGCCTTGACGATCTGTCCGTCGATGTAGAAAAAGGCATTGGGATCCAACGTAAAGACTCCCCAAAGACCCACACTGTCCGTCTGAATTACGGTAAGGCAAGTCAGATCGGAGGCGTACACCAGGCTTTTCAGTTCTCCCTCGTTCAAGACCTCGGTAGGCTTTCCCATTTTTTGGATCACGGAAGAAGCGGGTTCATCGTAATCAAGCTGTGTATTACAAACGAACACGGGAGAGGTTACGACCAGATCGCACAAAGAACAAACGTTCTTCTCAAAGTGATGCTTTGCCAGTTCGCCTTCACTGCCGCATTTTTTACATTGAAACCGTTTTCCGCAGCCTCGGGAAGTAAAATCGTGAGGAAGGCTTAACAATACCTCCTCCTTGGTTTCCCCACAGCCACAGGAATAGACCCGAACGCCGTTTGCAGAGCAGCTTGCCTCCGTAACGGAGCTGACGCTCCAGGCGTGGGTATGGGCTTGGGAAGAAGTGGTCTTTTCCGTGGTATCCTTGACCGGAGGTGTAGTGGAAACGGGAGGTACGGTAGTGGTAACGTCCGGAATCCGGGGTGTCGTAGCCGTTTCCTCCCAGGTTTGTGGAGTTTCCTCTGTTTCCATCGAAAGCGTGGTCGTTTCTCTTTGCTCTGTGGTGTCAAAGTCGACGGCAGGGGTCTGAGAACACGAAGTGAAGACCAGGGCAAAAAGGAAAAAAACACATATAATTCTTTTTCTCATATTAACCTTATTTCAATTCCAGAGAATAGGCTCGGATCTGTTCCCGAATTCTGGAAAGGGACACGGAATTCCCATGACCGGGACAAAGCTTCAGATCCGATTCAAGACAAGCGATGCGCTCAAGAGAGGCGGAAAGCGCTTCCCGATCACCGCCCCAAAGATCGTAACGCCCATAGCTGTAAGCAAATGCCGTATCACCGCAGAAAAGGGCATTTTCCGACAAAAAGCAAACGGAGCCGGGAGTATGCCCGGGCGTATGAAGAACCTTGAACACCATAGAACCTACGGTGATCACGTCCCACTCCTCCACCAAAACGTCGGCTTCCGAGGTAGGAAATGCGGAAAGGTCGCCACGGTAATAGAAGGCGGCGGAATTCTTTCCGGGATCGGTGAGCATAATGGCGTCGTCTCGGTGAATCACGACCTTTGCGCCTGTAGCGGCCTTGAGAGCGCGTACGCCCTGGGAATGGTCGAAGTGACCGTGGGTCAAAAAGATATAATCGGGGGTAAGTCCCTTTTCCGCAAGCTTTTCGGCGATCCCCTCCCCGTCCATACCGGGATCGATCACCACGCAAGCTCCGTTTTCATCAAAACAGAAATAGGTATTGGTGCGAAGCGCACCCAAGCAAAAGGTTAAAACTCTCATAAAACATCCTAGAAACTAATAATCTCATTAAAGCATTCAATGGCGTATCGGTCACTCATTCCCGCAATATAGGAAATCACGGCGCGGGCGTAATCTGCCTCGTAGGACAGATCGAAGATGGCGGGATTCAACAGCTTGGCATCCCGTACCAGAGTCCAATAGGTGCTGAGCCATTCGTAGAATGCGGAAAAAAGCTTGGGATAGATCTTCTGCATTTCATCCAGACGATGCAGGGTGTGTTCACCGTCAAAGCATTCGAACAAAAGCTTGAAGATCTCACGGATCATCATTTCAAAAAAGCTCTCCGCGCGTGATACTCTGGGATTGCGATAAATATGCTTGAGATTGAATTCTCCCAAAAGACAAATGAATTCATTGGTACGGTCAGAAAAGCAAATGCCGGCATCGGGATCGGAAAACTTGCACAGATCATTGATCAAATGATTGATGATAATGGTATTATTGATCCGATCCCCTGCAAATTCGATCACAAGATCCGTCAGTTCATCCATATTTTCCTCGGTCAGAATACCGAGGGCAAGTGCATCCTCAATATCTCTGCCGATGTAGGAAATGCGGTCTGCCATTTTCACAACGCATCCCTCGTAGGTGAAGGGCTCTTCCCCACCGGGAGTGGTAAGCTGATACAGATCCATCGCTTCCGTGCGGGGGTGGAGATGGTTCTTGGTGGCTTCTCCGCAATGGGAAATTAAGCCGTCTCGCACGGCATACGTTAAATTCAAGGTCTGACGATGGCGACGGTCATCCTCCAAAAGCTCAATATAATCCACGAAAAACAGACTGTTCTTTTCGTGCCAGAATTTTTCACCGATCACCTTGGTGGATATATCGTTCAGTACACGCTCCCCTTTGTGACCGAAGGGAGAGTGTCCCAGATCGTGTCCGATTGCAATGGAGCTGACCAGTTCACCGTTCAAGCCCAGAGATGCCGCAATGGCACTTGCAATAGACTCCACGTGAAGCACGTGCTCGATACGGGTACAGATATGGTCACTTTGGGGCGAAAAGAATACCTGCGTCTTATGCTTCAATCGGCGGAAGCCCGTGGAATGAATGATGCGGGTATAGTCCCTTGAAAAAGGGCTTCTCGGATCGTTTTCACGCTGATAGATCGGGGAAATGCGCGCAGTAGCCGCTTCCCACTTTTCCGAATTCGGGGTCGTAGCAACGGAAGAAAATTTCTTATCCATTATACCGTCTCCTAAAATTTCAAGCGTTTGCGAAGTTTGAGAATATACCAGATCATAAAGCGATCCAGTAAAATATCATACAGATAAAAGCAGAGATTGCCGATTACAAACAAAGCCAAATACATCCATTTTGCCTCTGAAGTACCGGTGACGAAGGCGGATAGCAAAAGAAGCGCCGCCAAAACAGCATTGAGAATCAAAAACTTCAGAATCATAGCGAAAATGGGGCGAAGCATATTGATCTTCTTTTGAACGATGGGATACCAGCCACCAAGAGCCAAGAACAAAACGGCAGGACTTTTTACGGGAAGGAGGAGTGCCAGCAAGCCTGCGATGACAAAAACGGCAAAGCCTGCGCGGTCACCGTACTCCGTGGCAACGATCATCACAACGAGTCCCGAAAAGATCGCCAGGGTCACGTCAAGACTTTCAAAAAGACTCCCGATGGAGAGGATGGCAACGCACATTGCCGCCATTAAGGAGCAAATGCTCAATACCTTCGTTTTTTTCATATCAACAGCAAGAGATCAGGTCGCCACCACAGCATTCACAAAGGCAGTCTGCGCAGATCAGGGCGTTGCAAATATCGCAGGTACTGCATTCACCTTGGTTGCCACGGTTGAAATTGCCGTATTGATTCTGTGCGCCGCGGAATTTTTGGTACATAGCGGCGTATTCGGCATTGGTAGGATCCATTCGGTAAGCTCTGCCGAAGAAAGCAGAGGCATCGTTGTACGCCTGTCGACCCATGGCGCAAAGCCCCTTTAAATAGTACCACTCGGCGGGACGAACCTGCTCCATATCCAGAAACACGTCCGCTTCCCCGTAACGACCGGCAGAAATGAGTTCGCGAACACGCCGAAAGCGACTTTCTCCACCAGTCGAGGAAGCTTGCGTTCCCGAAGCACGTTGACGCAGGATCTCATCATACGCCTCGTTGATCTCCTTCATTTTTTCACCCGCAATATCGGAAAACTCCGTATTGGCATAGTGATCGGGGTGATATTTTTTGGCAAGCTCCCGATACGCCTTCTTCAATTCGTCATCCGTCGCATCGTGGGAAACACCCAATACTTGATATGGATCTCTCATTCTTGTTTCTCCGTTTTCGGTTTCATAATTTTTCCCGCAGATTGGGAAAGTCCCAAACAAATAATATTGTCGCAAATTGCAAACAAATTCTTATCGCCCTCCAAAAGATCGAGAGCAAGCTTCATTTGATTCACGTAAAAGGAAAGCACCAGATCCATCTCCTCGAAATGCGCCTTTGCCTTTTTTGCATCACCGTAACGCAAAAGGATCGGGTTGAACGCGCCCTTTTTCTCATCCTTATCCAGATCATCCATAGCATCCAGCGTGTAAATAAATCTTCCCAGATGCGCCCCAAGGGATGAAAGGATCCTCGCATCTTCTCCCTCCAGTCCGAAGGAAAATACCAAAGCCAGACACTCTGCAAAAGACGCACACATTTCATCCAAGGAAGCCGCCTTCTCTTCCAGTCTTCTTCCCTCTTCCATCTTCTCAGACAAAGCGGAAGAAAGTGCTCCGAGTTCAGGCTCCTTCCGGATCAAGCGCTTACAGGCGCGCTTTAGGATCGGTGCCCAGATCCAAAGCAGGATACGCCTTGAAGACGGCGCATCTCCGTCCAGAAGATCATCCCGCATTTTTTCATAGGTCAAAAACAAAGAGGCACGGGCTGCATAGCAAAGCTGGGGATTATCCTTGATCCGTTTCTTTTTATTTTTCAGGGGATGGAAAAGGCAAAGCTGCTTTTCGGTCTGCAAGGGATCGCCGCTTACCAAAAGCCTGAGTGTTGCCAAAAAAACGAAATCATAGGACAAAAACGGCAGAAGAGCGCAGGTAGTGTTTTTGCGGATGGAATGGCAAAGACCGCAATACAACGCCTGATATAAGCTATGATGCTTCACCAGCATTTCACCGGTCGCACAACGAACGTAACCCAGCATAAACACTTCTCCTTTTATCGATATTCCATTATACACGTTTTACAAGGAAAATTCTATAGTTTTCCGAAAAAAACTTGCAAAAGAAAAAGAAAGGTTTATAATAATAGAAAAGCATAAGGAGGCTGTTATGAATTACCAACTGATCCGCGGTGATGCTACCGCTTTGGAAACCGCTGAAAAAGCGTATATATCCGATATTCCCTGGGGATCGGAATACACACCGACTTCCTATTTTCAAGGAGTTTTCGTGGAGCAGGAAGGCTTTTTATTTAAGCTGACCGCCCTGGAGAAGAATCCTACCGCAACCATGGAGGGCTACGCTCCCTCAGTTTCGCTTGACAGCTGTCTTGAGATCTTTCTCAATTTCGATCCGGAGCATACGGATCACTACATCAATTTCGAAATGAATCCCAAGGGCGCTTACCTTTTTGCCGTTGGACCGGACCGCTACGGCCGCGTCCGTCTGGAGGCGGAGGTGATGCCTACCGTCAAGGGTGAGATCTCCCCGGATTCCTGGAGCGTAACTCTGTTTATCCCCTTCAAAGCGATCGAGTCTGTATACGGAAAGCTGAATTTCACCACCGGCTACAAGCTGCGCGGAAATGCCTTTAAATGCGGAGGAAAAGCACCCGTTCCCCATCACCTGACCTGGTCTCCCGTACAGAGAACCCAGCGGGATTTTCACAAACCGGCTTGCTTCGGCACCTTTGAGATCCTTTAATGTTTTTTCTGAATCTTTATCCCATCCGTCGAAGCTTCCGAACGATTCCCACGCTGGAAACAAAGCGCTTGATCCTGAGAAAAATCTTACCTCAGGATGAAGACGATATGTACGAGTATTCCCGTGATCCCGAAACCAGC
>JAZPZL010000176.1:0-5263 GCA_045544655.1 Eubacteriales bacterium | reverse complement strand
TCCTTGCGTTTGGGATGCACTTGAAAACGTTATTAAGGAACACCCCGTTCTTCTTAACCGTGCTCCTACGCTTCACCGTCTTTCTATTCAGGCGTTTGAACCCGTACTCGTTGAGGGTAGAGCAATCAAGCTCCATCCCCTTGTATGTACTGCGTTCAACGCAGACTTTGACGGTGACCAGATGCCTGTTCACGTACCTTTGTCTCCCGAGGCTCAGGCCGAGGCAAGATTCCTGATGCTTTCTGCGAACAACCTGCTCAAGCCCGTTTCCGGTAAGGCAGTTACCGTTCCTACGCAGGATATGGTCCTTGGTTCCTACTGGCTGACCTACGTTCGCGAGTTTGAGGATGCAGAGCCTACCTTCCGTCCCGACGAGGTGGGTGAAGGCAAGATCTTCCGCGACTTCGACGAAGCCGTAATGGCTTACGAGAATAAGGATCTGGGTATTCACGCCCGCATCAAGGTCCGTCAGACCCGCGTCATTGACGGCAAAGAGGTTTCCCGCCTGGTAGATACGACCTACGGCAGAATGATCTTCAACAGCGTCATTCCTCAGAAGCTTCACTTCGTGGACCGTGAGAATCCCGAGAATCTGTTCAAGCCCGAGATCGATTTCGTGGTAACCGTAAAAGAACTGGGCAAGATCATTGACCGCGCCATTAAGTACTGCGGCTCTACCGAGACCGTTGAAATGCTGGATAAGATCAAGGCTTTGGGTTACAAGTATTCTACCAAGGCTGCCCTGACCGTATCCGTATCCGATATGACCGTTCCTCCCGAAAAGGGACAGATCATTGCCGAGGCTGACCAGAAGGTAACCGAGGTTACCAAGCACTTCCGCCGCGGTAAGCTGACCGACGAGGAAAGATACCGCAGAGTAATCTCCATTTGGGAAGAATGTACCAAGGACGTTACCAACGCCCTGCAGAAGAACCTGCGCAAGGACAACCCCATCAATATGATGGCTGTATCCGGTGCCCGTGGTTCTATGAAGCAGATGCGTCAGCTGGCAGGTATGCGTGGTCTGATGGCTACCGCAACCGGTCGTACCGTGGAACTGCCTATCAAGGCAAACTTCCGTGAAGGTCTGAACGTTCTGGAATACTTCATCGCTGCCCGTGGTTCCCGTAAGGGTCTGGCAGATATGGCACTTCGTACCGCAGACTCCGGTTATCTGACCCGCCGTCTGGTTGACGTTGCTCAGGAGGTCATCATCCGCGAAGAGGATTGCGGTACCACCGAGGGTGTTTGGGTCGAGGATATTACCGAAGGCAAGGAAATGATCGAAAAGCTTGCTGACCGTATCCTTGGCAGATACGCCGCCGCAGACGTGATCCATCCCGAAACCGGCGAGGTTCTGGTTGAAAACGGTAAGATGATCGGCGAGGATGCTACCGACGCCATCGTAGCAGCAGGAATCACCCGCGTTTACGTCAGAAGCGTACTGGGCTGTAAGTGCCGTCACGGCGTTTGCGCTCATTGCTACGGCGCTGACCTTGCCAACGGCAAGAAGGTCAATATCGGTGAAGCAGTCGGTATCATCGCGGCTCAGTCTATCGGTGAACCCGGTACCCAGCTGACCATGAGAACCTTCCATACCGGTGGTATTGCAGGTGGCGATATTACCCAGGGTCTGCCCCGTGTTGAAGAACTCTTTGAGGCTCGTAGCCCCAAGAAGGCTTCTATCCTTGCAGACTTTGACGGTATTGTAAAGATCGACGATACCAAGAAGAACCGTCACGTGATCGTGACCGATCCCAACGGTACCGACGAGAAGAGCTATCTGATTCCTTACGGTCTCAGAATCATCGTGGAGGACGGTCAGGCCGTTGTCCGCGGTCAGGCGTTGACCGAGGGTCTCAGAAAGCCCACCGATATCATCCGCATTGACGGCACTCAGGCTGCTTACGAGTACATCGTGAAGGAGATCCAGAAGGTTTACCGCTTGCAGGCAGTAGAAATCAACGACAAGCACGTTGAGGTAATTGCCCGCCAGATGACCCGTAAGGTTCGCGTGGAAACCACCGGCTCTACCAACCTTCTCCCCGGAGCTATGGTAGACGTTTACGACTTTGAGGATGCCAATGCTGCAGTTCGTGAAAGACTCGCCGCAGGCGAGGCGGTTCTCGAAGCAACCTGCACTCCCTTGCTCCTTGGTATTACCAAGGCTGCCCTTTCTACCGAATCCTTCCTGTCTGCCGCTTCCTTCCAGGAAACCACCAAGGTTCTGACCGAAGCTGCCATCAAGGGTAAGGTTGACCCGCTCCTGGGTCTGAAGGAAAACGTTATCATCGGTAAGCTGATTCCTGCCGGTACCGGTATGCAGAAGTATCGCTCCGTGCAGATCCGTGATACGGAGGCTGATCCCGAAGATAGCATTTTCGGTTAAAAACTGTTGTAAATAAACAACAAAACTACCAATGATTTCAGCTGAGTTTTGTGCAAAATGCAGAAATGCATTTTGCACGGCTTGGTATGTGTTGCATTTTTTTTAAAAGTGTGATATTATGAAATGCAATTTTGTGGAAAGGAGATGCAATATGCCAACATTCAACCAATTGGTAAGATTTGGTCGTGAGAAGGTGACCTACAAGTCCAAGTCCCCCGCACTGCAGGTAACGATGAACTCTCTGAAAAAAGAGACCGTTGATATCGCTTGCCCCCAGAAGCGCGGTGTTTGTACGAAGGTTTCTACCAAAACTCCTAAAAAGCCTAACTCTGCACTTCGTAAGATTGCGAGAGTCAGACTGACCAACGGTAACGAAGTAACTGCTTATATCCCCGGTATCGGTCATAACCTGCAGGAGCACTCTGTAGTTATGATCCGCGGCGGAAGAGTTAAAGACCTCCCCGGTGTACGTTACCACATCATCCGTGGCACTCTGGATACCCAGGGCGTAAGCGGAAGAAACCAAGGTCGTTCCAAGTATGGAGCGAAGAGAGCAAAAGCTTCCAAGTAAGCGCTCTCGAGTGTGCTTAGCATTTTGTATCATTCATATATATGATCTATGCCAAGCACTTCACCGATAGGAAGCCCTATCGGAGTACCAAAGATATCATACTATATTATGAAGGAGGGAAGTTCAGTGCCACGCAGAGGTCAAATTTCCAAAAGAGATGTTTTGCCGGATCCTATCTACGGATCTAAGCTTGTTACCAAATTGGTAAACAACATTATGCTGGACGGAAAGAAGGGTGTTGCACAGAAGATCGTTTACGATGCATTTGAAATCGTAAAGGAGAAGACTGGCAACGATGCCCTTGAAACATTCCAGAAAGCCCTTGAGAACATTATGCCCCAGCTCGAGATCAAAGCGAGAAGAGTTGGTGGTGCTACCTATCAGGTTCCGATCGACGTTCGTCCTGACAGAAAGCAGACCTTGGGTCTTCGCTGGCTCATCACTTATTCCAGAGCCCGCAGCGAAAAGAACATGTGTGAGAGACTTGCAAACGAAATTATCGATGCTACCAACAATCTTGGCGGCGCCGTTAAGAAGAGAGAAGATACTCACAAGATGGCAGAAGCAAACAAGGCTTTTGCTCATTACAGATATTAATCGCATTTTTCGAATGGACGCAAGTCTTTTCGGAAACAATCTAATTGAAGGAAACGGAGCTTACAATGCCGAGAGAGTATCCACTTGAAAGAACCAGAAATATCGGTATCATGGCCCATATCGACGCCGGTAAGACGACCACCACTGAGCGTATCCTGTACTACACGGGTAAAACGCACAAGTTGGGCGAGACTCACGACGGTGCCGCTACCATGGACTGGATGGAGCAGGAGCAGGAGAGAGGTATTACCATCACTTCCGCAGCTACCACCTGTTTCTGGAGAAACAACAGAATCAACATCATTGACACCCCCGGTCACGTTGACTTCACCGTTGAGGTGGAGCGCTCCCTGATGGTGCTTGACGGTGCAGTAGCCGTCTTCTGTGCCAAGGGTGGTGTCGAGCCCCAGTCTGAGACCGTATGGCGTCAGGCTACCAAGTACAACGTACCCCGTCTTGCTTATGTTAACAAAATGGATATCGGTGGCGCAAACTTCTATAGAGTTGTGTCCCAGATCCACGAGAGACTGAAGGCAAACGCAGTACCGATCCAGCTTCCCATCGGAGCTGAGGACGAATTCGTCGGTCTGATCGACCTGGTAAAGATGAAGGCTTTCATCTACACCAACAACGACGGTACCGACATTCGTGAAGAAGAGATCCCTGCCGATCTGGCAGACAAGGCAGAAGAGTACAGAACTCAGCTTCTGGAAGCTGTCGCTGAAAGCGACGATGCTCTCTTTGAGAAGTATCTCGAGGGTGAGGAGCTGACGGAAGAAGAGATCCACAAGGCGATCCGTGCTACCACCATTGCAGGCAATATGATCCCCGTGCTTTGCGGTACTTCCTACCGTAACAAGGGTGTTCAGAAGCTTCTGGACGCAGTTGTTGAGTACCTTCCTTCTCCCTTGGACGTTCCCGCGATCACCGGCACCCTGCCGGATGGCGAGACGGAAGAAGAGCGCCCCTCCAGCGAGGAAGCTCCCTTCGCAGCTCTTGCATTCAAGATCGCAACCGACCCCTTTGTAGGTCGTCTCTGCTTCGTCCGCGTTTATTCCGGCTCGGTTGCAACCGGTTCTACCGTTTACAACGCTGTAAAGGGTAAGCGCGAAAGACTTGGCCGTATCGTTCTGATGCACGCCAACCACAGAGAAGACGCTGATATGATCTACGCCGGCGATATCGCCGCCGTAATCGGCGTTAAGTACACCACCACCGGTGATACCCTCTGTGATGAGAAGAACCCCATCGTTCTGGAATCCATGGACTTCCCGGATCCCGTTATCCGCGTAGCCATCGAGCCCAAGACCAAAGCAGGTCAGGAAAAGATGGGTATCGCCCTCCAGAAGCTTGCTGAGGAAGACCCCACCTTCAAGGTATCCACCGACGAAGAGACCGGTCAGACCATCATTGCAGGTATGGGCGAGCTTCACCTGGAAATCATCGTTGACAGACTTCTCCGCGAATTCCGTGTGGAAGCTAACGTTGGTAAGCCTCAGGTTGCTTACCGCGAGACCATCCGCAAGGAAGCTACCGTTGATGTCAAATATGCCCGTCAGTCCGGCGGTAAGGGTCAGTATGCTCACGTTAAGATGACCATCGAGCCCAACGAACCCGGCAAGGGATACGAGTTCATCAACAAGGTTGTAGGCGGCGCGATCCCCAAGGAATACCTCCCGGCAGTGGATGCAGGTATCCGCGGTGCA
>JAZPZL010000175.1:0-15167 GCA_045544655.1 Eubacteriales bacterium | reverse complement strand
ACTTCTCGTAGCAATCCAGATGGATGCTGAAACCCATACCGCTGCAATGATCGAGGTCAATATTGAGACCGACTTTGCCGCAAAGAACGCTGTATTCGGCGAATTTGTAAACGATCTTTTGGCGATCATCCTCAAGACCCGTCCCGCAACCGTAGAAGAGCTTCTGAAGAAGGAATTCAAGGACGGTCTGGACGTTGAGGCTGCTTTGAAGGATAAGATCTTCACCATCGGTGAGAATATCAATATCCGCCGTTTCGTGATCATCGAAAATGCAGCTTCTTCCTACATCCACGGCAAGGGCAACATCGGTGTAGTCGTTACCACTGATAAGATCATTGACAATCCCGCATTTGCTGAGGCTGCTAAGAACGCATGTCTCCAGGCTGCTGCTATGAAGCCCCAGTATATCAACCCCGAAGCAGTTCCTGCTGAAGCTGTTGAGAACGAAAAGGCTATTATCGAGTCTCAGATCAAGAACGATGAAAAGAATGCGAAGAAGCCCGAGAAGGTTATTGCCATGATGGTTGAAGGCAAGCTGAAGAAGTTCTTCTCCAACTGCTGTCTGACCGAGCAGGAGTACGTTAAGGATAGCTCCATGACCGTTGGCAAGTACATCGCTTCCGTTGCAAAGGAGATCGGCGAAGAGTTCACTCTTACCGGCTTCGTTATGTACGAGAAGGGTGAAGGCCTTGAAAAGAAGGAAGACAATTTTGCAGAAGAGATTGCAAAACTGACCGGAAAATAATTAAGTTTACAACAAAAACGGCATTTCAGATGTTGAAGTGCCGTTTTTTTGTTTTGTAACATTTGACGGAAAAATTGGGCATATTTACTATAAAAAATCGGTTGACAGTTACGTTTAATTGTGATACAATTACAGTGTTAGAATATTCATAAGGAGAAAAGTTATGAAAAATATGAAAAAGCTTGTAGCTATTATGTTGGCGCTTTCCTTCATTGTCTCAATGTTCAGTTTCAACGTTTTCGCAAATGATGGTGCACTCGAATCCCCCATTATTCCCATAGGTCCCGTTCCTTCGGAATGGTATGAGTACACGTTGGATGATGAAATGAACACCGCGATTCTCAGCGGATTCAATCCCGCTTCTAACAGAACAAAGGTAATTGTTCGCGCTACTTACGAAAAGAATGACAAGGTTTACTCTGTTATCGGTGTCGATGAGGACGTATTTAAGGGTTCTGATATCCAGTCCGTTGTGATCGAAGAAGGCGTGCAATCTATTGGCGAGGGTGCTTTTGCAAACTGCGAAAAATTGGCTACCGTAACCGTTGCTGCTTCCGTTACTTCCATTGATCCTACCGCGTTTGACGGTTCCAAGTGGCTAAACGATCAGCCCGACGGTCTCGTTTACGCAGGCAAGGTTGCTTACAAGGTTAAGGGTGTTTGTCCTGCTTCCGTTGCCTTGAAGGCAGATACCGTTGCCATCGCAGAGGGTGCTTTCGCCGGTCAGTCCACTCTGGAGAAGATCATCATTCCCCGGAATACTACCATTGGTGCAGGAGCGTTTGCAGGTTGCACCGCAGTCACCTTCTACTGCTATGAGAATTCCCCCGCTGCTGAGTATGCTGCAACCAATGAGATCAACGTTGTTGTTATTCCTAAACTTTTCTTTGCGACTGAGCCTTCTAAGAAAGAGTATTATCAGAATGATGTGATCAATCTTAACGGTGCTGAGCTCATTTATATCTCCGAAGACGGTGAAACTCCCGTTGACCTTGCAAATGTTGAGGTTACCGGCTTTGATTCCGAAACTCTCGGCGCGAAGACCGTAACCATCACCTATATGGAGACTTCTGTTTCTTTTGATATTACCGTTATTGAGCGTCCCGCATTTATTCTCGGTGACGTTGATGGAAACGACGACGTTAATTTGGATGATGCGATCCATTTGCTGTATTACTTGAACTTCCCCCAGAAATACTCTGTAAATCAGCCTATTGACTTTAACCATGACGGTTTAGAGAATTTGGATGACGCAATTTACGTCCTGTATCATATCAACTTCCCCCAGAAGTATCCTTTGAACTAAAATTCAGAAAGAAGAGAGCTTGTCTCTCTTCTTTTTTTTGCTTTTTTCTGAATTTTCTATTTACAAACAGCGGTTTTTTTTGTAAAATATATTGGAATATAAATATAGTATGGAGGAGCTATGGAACCAAAGTTTAAAAGAGTATTGTTAAAGCTTTCCGGTGAAGCGTTGGCACAGGGTGCTGCCCTCGGTTCGATTTACAATTTTGATTTGCTCAATACGATTTGTTCTAAGGTCAGTGAATGCACGAAAATGGGTGTTCAGGTTGCGATTGTCGTAGGCGCCGGAAATATTTGGCGCGGAAAGCAGGGAACCGATTTTCAGCGTGTTCGTGCAGACCATATGGGTATGCTTGCTACTACTATTAATGCATTGGCTTTGCAGGATACCTTATCCCATCAGGGCATTGATGCCAGAGTTTTAAGTGCGATTGAAATGGAAACCTTTACCGAAACGTATATCCGCGAAAAAGCCGTCACGCATTTGGAAAAGGGAAAGGTGGTTATTTTTGCATGCGGAATCGGAAGCCCTTATTTCTCTACCGATACTGCTGCCGTTCTTCGCGCAAGAGAGATTGACGCAGAGGTCGTGCTTTTGGCGAAAAACATTGATGCCGTTTATACTGCCGATCCCAAGCTGGATCCCAATGCAAAGCGTCTGGAGCATATCCGATATATGGACGTTCTGGCTCAAAACCTGAAGGTGATGGATACCACTGCAACCAGCTTTGCAATGGAGAATAAGCTTCCTGTTCTGGTATTCGGTCTGAACGATCCTCAGAATATCATCCGTGCCGTAATGGGTGAAAAGCTTGGCACGATCGTTGAAGCCTAATTTTCGAAAAAACATATTTATTTCAGAAAGGAAAATATTATGAAACTTGAAATCCGTGATTACGAAGAAAAAATGAAGAAATGCCTCGGTGCTACCGAGAGAGAATTTTCCTCCGTCCGCGCAGGTCGTGCAAACGCTTCCATTCTTGACAGAATTACCGTAGATTATTACGGCACCCCCACTCCCATTAACCAGGTTGCTCAGATCTCCACTCCCGAAGCAAGAATGCTGGTTATCACTCCCTGGGATGCCAATACTACCAAGGACATTGAAAAAGCGATTCTCGCTTCCGATATCGGTATCAATCCTCAGAACGACGGCAAGACCATTCGCCTTTCCTTCCCTCAGCCTACCGAGGAGAGAAGAAAAGAATTGACCAAGCAGGTTTCCCGTCTCGCTGAAGATGGTAAGGTTGCAGTTCGCAACGTTCGCCGTGATGCAATGGATAAGATCAAGGCAATGAAGAAAAACGGTGAAATGACCGAAGACGAGCAGAAGATCTCCGAAAAGGAGGTTCAGGATCTTGCCGATAAGTACGTAAAGAATCTGGACGCTATGGCTGCTGAAAAATCAAAGGAGATTATGAGCGTTTAATCCTCATTGGGTTGATTATGCAGAATATGAAAAAACCCCGACATATCGGGATCATTATGGACGGTAACGGTCGTTGGGCAAAGGCTCGTCTTTTGCCCCGTCTTGCCGGACACAAGGAAGGCGCCGAGAATTTCAAGCGCATTGCCGAATACCTGATCGATCTTGATATTGAGGTTGCCACCTTTTACGCCTTTTCCACGGAAAACTGGAAAAGACCGAAGGAGGAGGTAGAAAATATTTTGACTCTTTTGGTGGAGTATCTGGAGGAATGGCTTGCCGAAAGCGGAGAGAAAAATATGCGTTTCCGCTTTATTGGCGATAAGAGTGCCTTTTCTCCCCACATTCGTACTTTGATGGAAAAGGTAGAGAAGGCTTCTGCGCATTTCCCCAACCAGTTGAATCTTGCTTTGAATTACGGTTCCCGTGATGAGCTTGCCCGCGCATTTCGCCTTTTGGCGCAGGAGGGGAAAACGGAGATTACGCCAGAGGATATTTCTTCTCATCTTTATACGGCAGGTCAGCCTGACGTGGATCTGATCATTCGTACGGGCGGAGAGCTGCGCCTGTCCAATTTTCTCTTATATCAGTCTGCTTATGCTGAGTTTTATTTCACCGACAAGCTTTGGCCCGATTTCAAAACGGAAGATATAGACGATGCCATCGCTTATTTCAATCACCGCGAACGTCGTTTTGGCGGTGTGATCGAAAGGAATACGCAAGAATGACACGTATTATTACCGGTATAGTTGGTGTTTTGATTTTAATTCCCGTTTGTATTTTTTCAGGCACGATGATATGGCCGATTGCAATTACGCTGTTTTCCTTGATTGCCGTCGAGGAAATGCTGCATTGTGTCGGATCTCATAAGGAGCATCGCTTTGCGATCCCCGCAAGAATTTTTGCATTGCTCCCTCTTATCACTTACGTTCTTTCCGTGAAATTGCAAGGGGATATGTTCCGCGTGATCTTCGTTTTTTCCGCTTTGTTTTTCTTTGCGGAGCTGATCATCGGAATTCTCAATAAGAACCGTTTTCCGACGGAGCGTCTTTATAGCTTGATTGCGCTTGTGCTTTACGTTGTAGTTGCTTTGACAGCGATCTCCCAGATCCGTTATATCGACCACGGAAACGAAGAGGGAAAATACATTTATCTGCTCGTGTTTTTCGGTGCCTGGATCTCCGATACCTTTGCCTATTTTACCGGACGATTTATTGGAAAAACGCCTCTCGCTCCCGAGGTTTCTCCCAAAAAGACCATCGAGGGTTCTATTGGCGGTGTTGTGGCGAATATGATAGGTTTTGCAGGATATGCCTTCGTACTTCGCTCTTGCTTTGACGTTTCTGCAAACGTTGTTTTTTTTGCGATTTTAGGCGCTTTGTTTTCTGCAGTAGGGCAGTTCGGTGATTTGTTTGCCTCTGCGATCAAGCGTCATTACGGAATTAAAGATTACGGAAAGCTTTTCCCCGGACACGGCGGTGTTTTGGATCGATTTGATTCTACTCTTGCCATTGCCGGTGTAATGCTGCTTGTCTATGCGGCGTTTGGCTCCGCTTTCCTGATCCACTGAGGAATTATGGAAAAAAAGGTATGTATTTTAGGCTCTACCGGCTCGGTGGGAACGCAGGCGATCGAGGTGGTTCGCGAACGGGGCTACCGCTTGACCGGCTTGTGCGCCGATCGGAACATTGCCCTTTTGGAAGAGCAAATCCGCGAGTTTCATCCTTTGTTTTGCGCTGTCAGAGATGAGGAGAAGGCGAAGGAACTAAAGATAGCCGTTGCTGATACGGATACGAAGATCCTCTCCGGTGAGGAGGGGATCTTAACTCTTTGCAGGGAATGTCCCGCAGATATTGTAGAAAATTCCATTCTTGGCTCCAACGGCATTTTGCCAACGATGGAGCTTCTTCGCGCCGGAAAAGATATTGCGATGGCAAACAAAGAGCCCATCGTTGCCGCCGGAGAGATCATTTTAAAAACCGCTTCCCAAAACGGTGTGAGAATCCTTCCCGTGGACAGTGAGCATTCCGCTATTTTTCAGTGTCTCTCCGGAGGCTTTAACGACCGTAAATATCTTTCACATCTGGTTCTTACGGCGTCAGGCGGTCCTTTTTTCGGCAAGAAGAGGGAAGACCTGGAGGGGGTAACGCCTGAAAAGGCACTTGCTCATCCCGTTTGGAATATGGGGCAAAAAATATCCATCGACTCTGCTACACTGTTAAACAAGGGATTGGAACTGATTGAGGCGGTTCGCCTTTTTGACGTCCCTGCCGATCAGGTTGAGATCACCGTTCACCGCCAGTCTATCGTTCATTCCATGGCAACCTTCGTGGATGGCTCCACCATTGCACAAATGGGACATCCCGATATGCGCCATTGTATTCAATTCGCTTTGACCTATCCCGATCGTACGGAAGGTCTTTGCAAGCCACTTGACTTTACAAAAGCAATGACCTTGACCTTCGAGGGTGCAGATGAAGAAACCTTTACCTTGCTCAAAACCGCAAGAAAAGCGGCACTTCTTGGCGGAACGTATACCACCGTTCTGAATGCAGCGAACGAATCCTGTGTCCGTCTCTTTTTGGATGAGAAAATATCTTTTCTGGATATTTTCCGTATCGTGGAGGAGGAGGTTGCGCTGCATACGCCCTTGGTTTCTCCCGATATTTACGATATTTTGGAGCTCGACCGACAAATTAAGCTGAAAGTTTTGGAACAATACGCGAATTGATTTCTGCTCTTGAAACAAAAATAAGAATGCGTTATTTTTTGTTTTGAAAGGATATACCATGCAAGTTTTAATTGGAATTTTGATTGCGATTTTCGTTTTCGGTGTGATGATCTTTCTTCACGAGCTTGGGCATTATCTTGCCGCTCGCGCCTGCAAGGTCAAGGTTTTGGAATTCGCCGTGGGTATGGGACCGAAGCTGTTTTCCTATACCTCTAAAAAAACGGATATCGTTTATTCACTCAGGCTTCTTCCCATCGGCGGGTTCACTGCGATGGAAGGGGAAGACGGTGAAAATTCAGATCCGAACGCTCTTGTAAACAAACCTCGCTGGCAAAAGCTGATCGTTTTGCTTGCCGGCTCCTTTATGAACGTTTTATCCGGCGTTTTGGCAATGTTCGTTTATCTGTCTTTAACGGGTCAGGTCGGCTCCTGCGTCGTTGCAAATTTTCTGGAGGACAGCGTTTCTGACCGCTGGCTTCAGGTAGGTGACGAGATCGTGGAGATCGAGGGCAAAAAAATGGTGGATTATTCCGACATTGCCAATACCATTATGCTGGACGGTACAAAGCCCTTGGATATTACCGTGTTGCGGGACGAAGAAGAGATCCTTCTGGAAGACGTGGAATTTGCCACCGATGTTCAAGAGGGAATTGAGATCGCTTTGCTTGATTTTCAATTTCTCGGTGTAAGACCTTCGCTGGGTGCGCTGTGTAAGCAAACTCTTACCCAATCCATTTCCACCGTAAAAATGATCTACAAAACCTTGATTGAGCTGATTTCCGGAAAATACGGCTTGAAGGGCGTATCGGGACCTGTAGGTACCGTTTCCATCATTTCTGAGGTTGCTACCTCAAGTCTGGTCAATCTTTTGTATTTGTTTTCTTTTATCAGCTTAAATCTTGGTGTGATGAATCTTTTGCCCTTGCCCGCTTTGGATGGTGGAAGAATTCTCTTTACCCTGGTAGAATGTGTGATCCGAAGACCCTTGAATCCTAAGTTTGAGGGAGTCGTTCACTTCGTTGGAATGGTCGTCCTGCTTGGATTTATGCTGGTAATTACTGTTTTTGACGTTTTGAAACTGTTTTAAGGAGGGGCTGTTTTGGCTCGTAAAATAACCAAAAAAATTCAAATCGGTTCCCGATTTATCGGCGGTGGCGAGCCGATTTTGGTGCAATCTATGACTTGTACTCCCACCACGGATTTTGAAGCAACTCTGGCTCAGATCCGATCCCTTGAGGAGGCAGGCTGTGACGTTGTTCGTTTCACCGTGCCCGATCACGATGCGGTTCGCAATATTGCCAGACTCAAGGAAAACACCTCAATTCCCCTCGTTGCCGATATTCACTTTGATTATCGGCTTGCCATTGAGGCGGCTCAGGCGTGTGTTGATAAAATTCGCATCAATCCCGGCAATATCGGAGAAAAAGCAAACGTATTGGCAGTTGCCAACGTGTGCCGTGAAAAGGGAATTCCGATCCGCGTTGGTGTCAATTCCGGTTCCCTTGAACGGGATCTTTTGGTGAAGTACGGTGGCCCAACTCCCGAGGCACTTTGTGAAAGCGCTTTGGATAAGGTTCGTATGCTGGAGGAATGCGATTTTGATCAAATCGTGGTTTCCGTAAAATCCAGCAACGTTTCCAATATGATCGCTACGAACCGCCTTCTCTCTGCTCGTACGGATTATCCCTTGCATCTGGGGGTTACTGAGGCGGGAACCTTGATGTCCGGTCTTGTGAAATCCTCCATTGGCATCGGCTCACTTCTGACAGACGGCATCGGTGATACCATCCGCGTTTCTCTGACCACCAGAGACCTTACGGAAGAGGTTTTTGCCGCCAGACGGATCCTTTCATCCCTTTCCTTGGTGGAAAATACCATCGACATTGTTTCCTGCCCCACCTGCGGAAGAACGAAGATCGATCTGGTTGGAATTGCTACTGAGCTGGAAAACAGACTTTCAGCCCTGGCTTTAAAGCCGAAGAAAAGCATTAAGGTTGCAGTAATGGGATGCATTGTCAACGGTCCCGGTGAAGCACGTGATGCCGACGTCGGTATTGCAGGTGGCAGAAGTGAAGCAATTCTGTTTAAAAAGGGAGAAGTGATCCGCAAGATCCCCGAGGATCGCGTGATCGAAATCCTGCTTGCTGAGATCAAAGAACTTTCCGAGGTTGAATAAATGATGAAAGACCCAACGAAAAAGCTCTTCACTGAGCTTTTTTTCAAATATAAACCCGGTGACGGGGAACTTGAGATCCTGGATCTTCTTGAAGATTATACATATCGTCTGAATAAGGAAACACGGGAGATCCGAGTCGATTTTTACCTTTCCCGCTTGGTTCCAAAATTCCGTCTTTATGCGATGGAAGCCGCGATCTGTCAGGCATATCAGTTGACCAGCTGCTTTATTTTTCCAAAATATTCAGCGGAGCTTTTCGATAGCGCCTATCAGGAAGAGCTGCTTTTGGAGCTTGGAAGAAACACCACGCTTGCCAAGGGCTTTTTCGACGATTGCGAAATGAAGATCGAAGGGGATACCGTCACCTTCGAAATGAAAGCAGGGTATGATAAGTTGCCTCGCGGCGGTGAATGCGAACGCCTTTTGGAGGAGATCATTTTTTCTGAATTCGGTATTCGGAAAACCGTTCGTTTCCATGCGGAAGCCTTTGATATTTCCGAGTACAATCGCCGTCAGAGCTTTACTATGCTCTTTGACGACGTTGTGAAAGCGACTCCTTCCTCGGAGGGGGGAGCGTCTGCGCCTTCCTTTGGTGGAGCTCCTTCCTTTCAGCGTGCTGAATTTGATGAAAACGGTGAATACCCTACCTCTATGGGGGACACTACGGAGTTTTCCTTTGATCGTGAAAACCGAATCGTCAAGGCGGGATACTGCACCTTCGACCTGAAGGATCCCCAGGAGCTTTTCGGAAGAAAATGGAAGGAAGAGGATTTTGATACCCTTCACCCGATCCGCGATTTTTCGTCCAATCCCGGTCCCGTGTCCTTCTGCGGAAGGTTTCTTTCTCAGGAGAACAAAGAAATGCGCGGCAAGGACGGCTTCCGCGTAAAGGTACATATTACCGACGGTGCTTCTTCCATCACCGTTAAGGTCTCAGGCTCTGCGGATAAAGTAAAGTCTTTGATGAAGATAGCCCCCGGTACGCCTTTGTTCGTAGTGGGGAATCTGATGTTTGATCAATTCGAGAATGAATTGATCGTAAAGCCTCGGGCAGTCTTTCAGATTGCAGAGATTCCTTTGACCGACAATGCTGAGGAAAAACGAATCGAGCTTCATCTTCATACCAAGATGAGTACTATGGATGCCACCATTGAGACCAAGGATATCGTAAAGCTTGCTCACGCTTGGGGACACCGTGCCGTTGCCATCACCGACCACGGAAATCTTCAGGGCTTTCCCGATGCCATGCTGACTGCCGAAGCACTCGGAATGAAGGTCATTTACGGAATGGAGGGGTATTTTGTCGATGATACGGCAAGAGCCCTCTTCGGTGAAGCACACGGCGATTTTGAGGATACGGAATTTGTAATTTTTGATATCGAAACAACCGGTCTTTCACCCCTTTCCTGTAATATCACGGAAATTGGTGCCGTGCTTTACAAAAACGGTGAGGTGCTGGATCGTTTTTCCACCTTTGTCGATCCCGGTGAACCCATTCCTCCCAATATCGTGGAGCTTACGGGAATCACCGATGAAATGGTAAAGGGCGCGCCCACTCCTCTTGAGGCTGTAAAGGCGTTTCTGAAATTTGCGGGAGACCGACTTTTGATCGCTCATAATGCAAATTTTGATGTGGGCTTTATTAAAAAGGTGGCAGAGGACAACGAGCTTCCTTTGCCGAATCCCTATCTGGATACCCTTGCCTTATCCCGTTTTCTCAATCCCGATCTGAAAAAGCATAAGCTGGATACCCTCCAGGAATATTTCGGTCTGGAAGAATTCAATCATCACCGTGCGGATCAGGATGCCGAAATGCTTGGCAAGATCTTTGATGCGATGATTGCCAAAATGAAAAGCGAGGGCATTCGCAGCATTGACGAAATGCTCCAGGGTATGTCAAATTCCTGCGATCCCAAGAAGCTGAAGACCCACCATATTATTCTCCTTGTCAAGAATGCGGTGGGACTGAAGAATCTGTACAAGCTGGTTTCTCGCTCCTATCTGGATTTTTACGCCCGTCGACCCAGAATCCCCAAGACGGTTCTTCAGGAGCACAGAGAAGGTCTACTGATCGGTTCTGCTTGTTCCGAGGGCGAGCTTTACAGCGCGATCGTGGAAGGCAAAGGCTTTGGCGATCTTCTTCGCATTGCGGATTTTTACGACTATCTGGAGGTTCAGCCTACGGGGAACGATGCCTATCTGATTCGTGACGGCAAGGTTTCCGGTGTTGAAAAGCTACAGGAGATCAACCGCACCATTTTGAATCTGGGTAAAAAGAAGAATAAAATGGTCGTTGCAACGGGTGACGTGCATTTTATGCGCCCTCAGGACGAGATCTACCGTCGCATTCTGCTTGCGGGTATGAAGTTTAAGGATGCGGATTCTCCCACTCCCTTGTATATGCGCACCACGGAAGAGATGTTGGCAGAATTTTCTTATCTTCCTCCCGACGTTGCCCATCAGATCGTGGTAGAAAACCCCAATAAGATCTGTGATATGATCGAAGAGGTTCGCCCCATTCCCAAGGGCTCGTATCCTCCTTCCCTGGAAGGAGCGGTAGAGGAGCTGAATCGTGCTTGCTATGAAAAAGCGAAGGATATGTACGGCGATCCCTTACCCGATATCGTAAAAGATCGTTTGGATAAAGAATTGACCTCTATTGAAAAGCACGGCTTTTCCGTTTTGTACGTAATTGCCAAGCGTCTCGTGAAAAACAGCGAGGATAAGGGGTATCTGGTGGGATCCCGAGGCTCCGTTGGTTCCTCCTTCGTTGCAACGATGGCAAGTATCTCCGAGGTAAATCCCCTGGTACCGCATTATCGCTGTCCTAACCCTGATTGTAAACACAGTGAGTTCATTACTGACGGCTCCATCGGCTCAGGCTTTGACCTTGAACCAAAGGATTGTCCCAAGTGCGGAACTCCCATGACCTCCGACGGACACGATATTCCCTTTGAAACCTTCCTGGGCTTTTTTGGTGATAAATCTCCCGATATCGACTTGAACTTTTCAGGCGACGTTCAGGCGGATGCCCATAAATATACCGAGGAGCTTTTCGGTGAGGGCAACGTGTTCCGCGCGGGTACCATTGGTACTCTGGCGGAGAAGAACGCCTACGGATACGTGAAAAAGTATCTGGAGGAAAGAGGGAAGACCATTAACCACGCGGCGGAGAATCAGCTGGTTGCAGGCTGTACCGGCGTTAAGAAGACCACGGGTCAGCATCCGGGCGGCATCATTGTAATCCCCCGCGACCGGGAGGTATACGATTTTACTCCCGTTCAGCATCCTGCCGACGGTCAGGGCACTGAAACCATTACGACCCACTTTGCGTTTTCTTACTTGCATGATACGGTGCTGAAGCTTGATATACTCGGACACGATGTACCCACAAAGTATAAAATGCTGGAGAAGTTTTCGGGTATCAACGTGTTGACCGTTCCTATGAGGGACGAAAAGGTCATGAGCCTTTTTGATTCATCGGAGGCTTTGGGTTGTGATCTTTCTGAGATCGGTGTAGAAACGGGAACCCTTTGTCTGCCGGAATTCGGTACGAAATTCGTCCGTCAGATGCTCAAGGATACCAAGCCGAAGACCTTTGCCGACTTGTTGCAGATCTCCGGTCTGTCCCACGGTACCGACGTCTGGCTTGGCAATGCCCAGGATCTGATCAAAGAAGGGGTATGCACCATTTCCGAGGTGATCGGAACCCGTGACAATATTATGACCTACCTGATCTACCATAATATGGATAAGAAAATGAGCTTCGATATTATGGAAAAGGTACGAAAGGGAAAGGGTCTTACTCCCGAGTGGGAGGAAGCGATGCGGGAGCACGACGTACCCGAATGGTATATTTCATCCTGCAAAAAGATCAAGTATATGTTCCCGAAGGCACACGCGGCGGCGTACGTCATTTCTGCCATCCGTCTGGCTTGGTTTAAGGTACACCACCCCGTTGCGTTCTATTGCGCCTATTTTTCAGCCGCCCCTGACGGAACGGATATGACGCTGATGATGAAGGGAACCAAAGGCTGTCTGGAAGAGCTTGCCCGCTTGGAAAGCACAGGTGCAAAGCTGACTCAAAAGGAAAAAGCAACCTCCGACGTTATGCAGATCACCTACGAGATCTATTCCCGCGGGATCGAGATCTTGCCAGTTGACCTTTTCAAATCCGATGCAAAATTCTTTTTGCCCGAGGACGGCAAGATCCGTTTACCGTTCATTACCATTCCCGGACTTGGCGAAAACGCCGCGATAAAAATTGCGGAAGCGGTAAAAGGCAGCGGGATCTACTCCGTTGAGGATTTCAAGGAAAAGAGCGGCATTGGTAAGGGCGTTTTGGATACGCTTCGGGAAAACGGAGTCCTTTCCTCCTTACCGGAATCCAATCAGCTCACGATGTTTTAAATGAAAAAAAGAAGTCGAATCCTTTCGGCTTCTTTTTTTGTCGAAAATGGAATAAAGTTCATATTTTCGTAATAACTGCCGTGTCCTTTATTCACAGTGAAAGAGTAAAATGATATGGTGAGCTTTTGAAAGGAGATCGTTATGGATCAAACGAAAAAGAAATTCAAATTTACGTATCACTGGATCATCTTCGGAATTGGCTTTTTGATGGTCTTTACAGCCCTCGGATTTAATTCCAGTGTACAGAGCTATTACAAGAATCCTATCATTCAGCAGTGCTTGGGTGGCAGCGTTATGCTGTACGCTCCCCGTATGACCATCCGTTATGCGGCAACTGCGATCCTGAATATCTACTTTGGCACTCTTGTTGCCAAATTCGGCGCGAGAAAGCTGATCGGCGCGGGATTTATCAGCTTGATTCTTTATTGCGTGCTCTCCGCCCTTTCAGACGGTCAATTGATCTCCTCTTTGCTTGGGATCGAATGGTCCGTAGGTGCCACCTGTGCATTTATTTATATTGCAAGTGGATTTTTCGGTATGGGTCTTGCCTGGACGACGACTACTATCGTGGGTATTCTCGTGGAAAAATGGTTTACCAACGATAAGGGAAAGGTGATGGGTATCATCCTGGCGGCAAACGGCTTCGGCGGTGCTACGGCTGAACTGATTTTGAACGTCATTATCAATCACGGCGCTGAAAAGGCTGATCCTTTGAAGGCAAGCTGGCAGATGGGTTACTATGTAACTGCTTTGATTCTGCTTGTGGTGGGCGTGATTTCCGTTGTTCTGATCCGCAACTCTCCCGAAGAGATGAACATCGAGGCTCTCGGGAAGAATTCCGTTGCGAAAAAGAAGCGCGGCGCCAACTGGGTCGGCTTTGATATGGAGCACATCAAAAGGTCCAAGTATTTTTATATTACCGGTGCTTGCGTATTCATTACCGGCTTCGTGCTGAATTCCTTCAACGGAAATGCAAGACCTCATATGGAGGAGATGCAGATCGCAAACCTTGCGATTATTATGTCTGCTCACTCCATTGCTCTGACCTTCTCCAAGATCCTGGCAGGTTTTGCGTTTGATAAATTCGGTATCCGTTTTACCTTTGGCTATTGTTCCATTGCCGCAGTCGTTTCCTTGCTCGGTCTTTGCGCCGTATCCCTCAGTCCCGTAGTAGCGCCCTGGCTGTACAGCATTCTTTCCTCCGTTGCTCTTCCTCTTGAAACCATTATGATCCCTCTGCTCGTTGCAGAGATGTTCGGTCGAAAGAACTATTCCAAGATCATGGGCTACTATCTGGGTCTCAATACCTTTGGCTATGCAGCAGGTTCCTTGGTCGTAGATTTTTTCCGTGATCTGTTTGGTTCTTATACCACTGTTTTTTTGATCTTTGCCGTGATCCTTACCGTAAACCTGATCGTCGTTCAGTTTGCTTTTTCCGCCGCAAAGAAGGACCGTGAAAAGTATTTAAGCACGCTTGAAGCAGTAAGCGAATAAAATGAAAGCCGCACCCGTTGCGGCTTTTGTTTTGATTGAAAGGAATTTTTATGACGAAGAATAAAGCACTTTTGCAAAAGGTCTATCCTTGGGTCATCGTTGCCGCCGGCTTTCTGATGGTTATGGTCGGGCTCGGCTTCGGGTCATTTTCCAGGGCTACTTACTTGAAGGTTGTAACGGAGCAAATGGGGCTCGATCGAGGAGGATTCGCTTTTAGCGATACCATTCGAAATCTTGTCACCGCCTTTTTGAGCATTTATTTCGGAAAGCTCCTTTTCCGCTTTGACGTGCGAAAAATGATTGCAGGCGGTTTTATCGCCTTGACAGCCTCCTTCGTGTTTAATGCAATTGCCACGGGATATCTTGAATTCTACATCGGCGGATTGTTTCTGGGAGTTGGTCTTGCCTGGACAACGACGACCATCGTCGGCGTGCTTGTAGAGCGTTGGTTTTCCGGAAACACAGGTACGATTACCGGTATCATTCTTGCTGCCAACGGTATTGGCGGATTCTTGAGCGAAAACGTAACGAATCGAATCATTTTCGGAGCGGATCTTTCTCTTGATTTTTCCCAGGGAAGATGGCGTCAGGCGTATTGGTTCGTAGCGATCCTGTTTGCTGTCGTTGGTGTGATCGTCGTTCTTTTGATTCGTAACAAGCCCGAGGATCTCGGCATCCGGAAGTATGCGCTTTCCGAGAAAAAGAAAGTGAAAAAGAATCTTCGTGCTTGGGATGGTATTACTACAAAGGAAGCGGTAAAAAAGCCTTATTTTTATATGATCTTTTTCAGCGTATTTATTAACGGATTTATGCTTCAGGCTATGGTAAGTCTTGCCAAACCCCATATGCAGGACGTAGGAATATCCATCGAAGTGATCAA
>JAZPZL010000174.1:0-4554 GCA_045544655.1 Eubacteriales bacterium | reverse complement strand
ATCCCGCCCGTCAACAGAATTCCGCGGCTTGGGATCATCAGGGGATCTGCAATTCCGGGAATCAGGAAAACACTTGCTTGGTAGGGGAGACGGTGAAAATGCTTTTTGTCGGAAAGAATCAGATCGTACCGAACGTCACGTCTGGCGCTTTCCGCGATGATTTTTCCTCCGAAGGGATACAGGATCCGCTCCGATCTCAGCTTTTCACGCAAAATGGGAACTGTTTCCAGCAAACCGATTCTCATAGGCACCCTCTTTTCCTTGCTTGGTCTTAATATTATGACCGAAAAACAGGGAACCATACGGAAAACTGCTTATTCGTTTTCCTCGTGAGCCTCTACGGTGGTTTCGATCAGCTTCCATACGCTGTCTACACCGTAGCCGTCGTGAGAAGAGAAAGGAAATACGGGAGTGGGAAAATACCGATCCTGCAATTCCTTGAGATTTTTCGCCTGATTCGTTTTGTTCAGCTTATCAAATTTCGTCGCTACGATGACGAAGGGGATTCCTACCTGCTGAAGATAGTCGATCATCGCCTCGTCGTCGCGACTGGGACCGGTCTTGATGTCTACCAGTTGCAGAACCAGAGAGATTCTGGCGGGATCCTGAAAATAGGAATCGGTCAGTGCAGACCATTTCCGCTTTTCCTGCTCACTTCTTTGAGCAAAGCCGTACCCGGGCAGATCCACGAGATACAGTCTGGAATCAATGTCAAAAAAGTTGATGGTAATGGTTTTTCCGGGGGTGGAGGAAACCCTTGCCAGACTTTTCCGATTCATCAGCTTGTTCAGCGCAGAGCTTTTTCCCACGTTACTTCTGCCGGAAAAAGCGATCTGGCAACGACCGTCCTGAATGATCTGGTCGCGTCTGCCTGCGCTGATGGTCAATTGAATGTTATTTTTGTTGATGGGCTTCATTTTGCCTCCAAAGCGACCTTCAATACGTCGTCCACCGTCTTGCATGGGATGAATTCCATCATCTCCAGCGCCTTGGGATCTACTTCCTCAAGATCCTTTTGGTTGTCGTGGGGGATGAGTACGGTCTTGATCCCTGCCCGAAGAGCGGCGTTTGCTTTTTCTCTCAGTCCGCCGATGGGAAGCACCTTTCCGTGAAGGGTGATCTCACCGGTCATGGCAACGTCGCTTCTTACTTTCCTGCCGCTGAGCAGAGATGCCAGACAGGTTACCAGGGTAACGCCTGCACTGGGACCGTCCTTGGGAATGGCTCCTTCCGGGAAATGGATGTGCAGGTCGCTGTTTTTATAAAATTCGGGATCGGTAAGTCCCAGCTCTTTTTCCCGCGCGCGGATGAGGGAGAGGGCGGCGGAACAGGATTCCTTCATCACGTCACCCAAAGAGCCGGTCAGGGTGATCTTTCCGGTTCCGGGAAGATCAAGCGCTTCCACCTCCAGCATTTCACCTCCGGCCAGGGTCCAGGCAAGACCGTTTACAATGCCGATGCGGGAAGCCTTGGGAAGAGACTCGGGCAAGTATTTTTCCTTGCCGAGAAAATCACCAAGATTCTTTTCCGTAACGGAGACGGTCTTTGCGCCGTCTACGATCATTTTTGCGCTCTTTCTGCAAATTCTCGCAAGCTCTCTTTCCAACTTGCGGACACCTTGCTCCCTGGTGTAGGAGCGGATGATCCGTCTCAAAGCACCTTCACTGATCCGCAGATTGGCTTTTTGCAGACCGTGCTCTGCTTTTTGCTTGGGAAGGAGATGGTTTTTGGCAATGGCGCACTTTTCGCTTTCCGTGTAGCCGTTCAGGTGAATGACCTCCATTCTGTCCAGAAGGGCAGGGGGGATGGTACTCGTTTCATTGGCAGTAGCCAGGAACATACAGGAGGAAAGATCAACGGGAAGCTCTACGAAGTGATCGCGGAAGGAGTGATTCTGCGCAGAATCCAAAACCTCCAGCAACGCGGAGGCGGGATCGCCGTGAGAATCGCGGGTGAGCTTGTCGATCTCGTCCAGGCAGATCAGGGGATTCATGGAGCCTGCCTGAATCAGCGCGTTGACGATGCGACCGGGCATAGAGCCGATGTAAGTCTTTCTGTGTCCGCGGATATCTGCCTCGTCGCGAACGCCGCCCAAGGAGACGCGTACGTATTTTCTGCCCAAGGCCTCTGCAATGGAAGAAGCGACGCTGGTCTTACCCACACCGGGCGCACCAACCAGACAAATGATCTGCCCCTGCACCTTGCCGCGGAGAAGACCGGATGCGAGAAATTCGATGATGCGCTCCTTCACCTTTTCCAGACCGTCGTGATCCCGATCAAGGATGGTTTGCGCTTTTTCGGTGTCGATCTCATCCTCGGTATAGGTTTTCCACGGGATCTCCAGACAGGTTTCGATGTAGCCGCGGATCAAGGCGGATTCCGATGAGCCGAAGGGCATGTGGGGGATCTTTTTGGCCTGAAGGATCAGCTTTTCCCGAATGGCATCGGGCAGATCTGCCTTCATAATTCTTCCCATTACGTCGTCCTCCTCGGGATCACCGATGGAGTCGGGAGAGCCGATGCCAAGCTCGGACTGAATGGCGCGCAGCTGCTCACGCAGATAGACCTCGCGCTGTTGCTGGTTCATATGATGCTGAACCTTGCGGGAGATCTTCTGCTCAATTTTTGCCACTTGAAGCTCTTCTCCCAGGATCTCCATCAGTCTAAGGGCGCGGTCCAAGGGATCGAAGATTGCAAGAAGCTCCGCTTTTTGTTCGGTTTTGCGGAGAATATTGGTAGCGGTATAGTCAGCCAAAAATCCGGGATCCTCAATGCTTTGCAGGGCGGCGGTCACCTCACCGGAGAACTTGGGCAAAAATGCGGAAAGCTCCTCGATGCTGTGGAGCAGGCTTCTGCGGTACGCATCGCTTTCAAGGGGATTGTCTACCACGATATCCCGACGGAAGACCTCTGCGGTATAGGCTCCGGACTCTAAACGGAAAATGTTCTGGATCTCACCGCGGGCAATTCCTTCGGTAATGATGCGATAGCTCTTATCGGGCAGTCGGACGGACTGCTTGATGTGAGCGATGACCCCGACGCGATGCAGGTCCGAGGGCTCGGGATTTTCTACACTTGCATCCTTCTGAGCGACGAGGAAAATGAAACCGTCTGCCTTCAGCGCCATTTCTACTGCGCGTACGGTCAAGGGGCGAGCCACCTCAAAACTGGTGTCGATCCCGGGAAAAACCACCAGTCCGCGAAGAGCGATGACGGGGAGGGCTACACGGTCAAGTTTTTCTGCGAAATAAGACATGAATACGATAATCCTTTCCAAAATGCTGGTCAAAAAAGGGTACATAAACCCAGTATCAAATCATTATAGCACACTTTTTGTAAAAAAGAAATTGTTTTTTTGATATTTTTATAAAAAAGATCCCGAATTTGTTTTTTATCCGTTTTCCTTGCACCGGAAGAAACTTTATGCTACAATGGCGGAGGAATGAAAAAGCGAAGGAGGATCCTCTGTGGAACAGCAAATGGCGAAGTGGATGGAAGCCTTGCCTTATCCGGCAGTCGCTATATCGGGAGAGAAAAACGAGAAGATCCTGCACACCTTGCTTATGCTTTGCATTTTACGCGTTTGTATGGAAAAGGGGATCCCGTGGACCGTGGAAGAGCGTGACGGCAAGCTTTCCGTTTCGTTTTTACTGGCAAAAGGGGATGAAAAGCCGGTGCTGTTTCTCTCCGATGCAACTGCTGCGGAGGTATCCCAGCTTTTGCAGATGGTCAAAGGGATGTTTTCATAAAAAAACGTGGTTCCATCTTGTCAGAACGGCAAATAAATGGTATGATAAAAACAGAAGCGCTCGTGCGAAAAAACGTAAGGAGAAACATTATGGCTGAAATGAAATTCAAACGAATCGGTGTGATGACCTCGGGTGGCGATGCTCCCGGTATGAATGCGGCGATCCGTGCCGTGGTCCGTTCCGGCTTATACCACGGATTTCAGGTATTTGGGATCCAGCGCGGCTACGAGGGTCTGCTGGACGGCGGCATTTCCGAAATGAATAACCATTCCGTTTCCAATATTATCAACCGCGGCGGTACGATCCTCAAGACGGCTCGCAGCAAGGTGTTTAATACGCCCGAAGGGGTACAGCGCGGAAAAGCAATGGCGGAGATCTTCGGACTGGATGCCATCGTGGTCATCGGCGGCGACGGCTCTTTCCGCGGCGCAAGGGATCTGCACCGCCTCGGTGTACCCGTGATCGGAATTCCCGCTACCATTGATAACGATATCGGCTGCAGTGATTACACCATTGGTTACGATACTGCGATGAATACGGTAAAAGAGGCGATCGACCGCATCAAGGATACGGCGTATTCCCACGAGCGTTGCAGTGTGGTAGAGGTAATGGGTCGCAACGCCGGCTATATTGCCATCAACTGCGGCATTGCCGGAGGTGCGGAGGCCTGTATCATCCCCGAAAAGGAATTTGACGTTGGCGAGGATATTATCAAGCCGATCCTTTCCTGCCGCAACGCAGGTAAAAATCACTATATCGTAATCAATGCCGAGGGTGTTGGCGGAACGATGGAGATTGCCGAACA
>JAZPZL010000173.1:0-16832 GCA_045544655.1 Eubacteriales bacterium | reverse complement strand
GCGAAGCAATTGAGATCGGTGCGGATACCAATCTTGAGATCAAGGCTCTGACCGGCGAGATCGCGTTCAAGCAGACCGAGGGCTGGCAGGCACACGATTATATCCTCCTTCCCGCAGCAAGCGAGTGTGAGATCCTTGAGTCTGAAAACGTTTACGGTGTGTTCTCCAAGGACGATACCATCCTGGTAAAGGGCTTCGGCTTTGATGTAAGCGGCGTTACGATCCGTCTGGAAGAAAAACTCGGTCTTCGTTTCCTCTTTGATGCAAATCTTACTGACCTTTACGGTGATGTCTTCACCTTAAACGTTATGCTTGGGGACGAGGTCCTTGCAACCGGCGCTTACGAGGAGCTTGAAATGTATCACGGTTACCGTTCCTTTATCGTGAGCGGCATCGGACTTACCGATTTTGCTACCCCCATTAAGATCAGCGGAAGCCTGATCTACGAAAAGGAGCTTTCTCTGATCGGTTTGGTTGAAACTGCCAAGACGCAGTTTACCGGTGAATGGGCTGAGCTTCTCGGCGCGATCGAAAACCTGCATAAGGTCTACAATCTCGGTGAGGAGAATACCTTGACTCCCGAGGCTGTTGCCGATACGGAAAAGAAGACCGACGGTGCTGCGGGAGATAAGGTTGCTAAGGCAGAGGTTTCTCTTGCTATGACCGATGCGGTTGCCTTTGTGCTTGACGCAGAACTGAATGAGGTTCCCACGAACTTTGTGGTTAAGGTGAACGGTGTTGAGACCGCCTGCACCGTATCCGAAGGTGAGAATACCGCATCCGTGAAGATTACGCTTCCCGTGAAGGCGAGATTCATGGAGGATGTGATCACCGTCGAGCTTTCCTCTGATTCCGGTGTTTACTTCTCTTTCGAGTTCAGCATCGCTTCTCTCGCTCATAAGATGGCAAGCAATCCTGAGAATCCCCATGCTGCGAATGCTTCTGCTTTGCTCAGCTATATCCAGCAGGCAGTTGATTGCGCGGCTTAAAGGAGGAGAGTCAAGTGAAAAAGGCATACAGTTCCCCGAATGCAAAACTCGTTCTCTTCGAGACGGAAGGAATTCTTCTGTCCGACGGCGGAGATAGCCCGATCCTGAATTCCAAAGATGAGAACAGCATTCCGAAGAATCCCGCCGAAGAATTCGGCAATATCAGTATCTTTTGATTTTTGCCCCTCCTGTCCTTGCGGCAGGAGGGGTTCTTTTTGCTTTTTACAGCTCACAAGGAAAATTTATGAAAAATAACCAAGAAACACCCTATAAAATATACATAAAAACGCTTGATTTTTTGTTTGTTCTATGGTAAAATTGATTGTAAATAATATAGAATCGGTTTGGTATTTGCAATCAAACTCGAGAAAGGGAAAGAATTATGAGAAACAGAATTCTTGCTTTAGTGCTTGCGCTTGCAATGATGGCGGGTATTTTGCCCGTGGTTGCATCCGCCGTGCCCTATACTCCCTCCGCCAATGCGTGGAAGGATTTTGGCCAGCAGCACCTTTATTTGTATGAAGTTACGAAAGGAGAGGCTGCACCCAAAATGGACGGTTACGTAACCGATGGCGACGGTTACGGTAAGCCCGTGGCTACTTACGGTTACCGCTACTGCACCACTGCAGAGTACGTTACTCCCGAGCTTGAGAAGAGACCCGAGTACAAGCTTCGTAACGACGGTACTTACTACGTATATCCTACTCAGGATTCTCCTCAGGAGGTTTGGAATTCCATTCAGAGCTATGAGGCGGACAGTCCTTATGGCTATATCTGGACTTACCGCGTACCTGCTTCTTCCACCTTCTCTGCAACAACGACTTATATTTATCAGAATCCTTATACCTTGGGGTGGGCTACTGCATATCACGTAACTGCAGAAACTTTCACAAACTATACTGTTCTGGGTTCTGATAAAAACCTGGTGCTATACGGTGCCACGAAGTTGGCTCAAGAGCCTGAGGATTGGGAAAAGAATTATGCAAATTATTTCTACATTCCCGCCGGCGGCACCAATTATCAGCCTGCTAAAGCAAACGAAGACGGGACAGCTCCCAGTTTTTCCGGAAAGACTTATTATTCCGGCAAGACGATGACGGTAAAACAGCTGTACCAGAATGCGGAAGGTACTGCAGGTGCAGTTCCGCCTGTTTCCTATCTAAAGCATGCACACGTAATTCTCCCCGAGAATATCAATCTCTATATGAGATATAACGGTACTTATCTGTACTACGCCATCGAGCTTACGGAAATGAAGCATATTACTGCTTACTACCGTGATACCTACTACTACAGTACCACGATGAGTAACGTTCCCTCTACCTTCTGTTATTCTTACGACTTCAGCGGATACATCAATAAGTCCAACTACGAAGGTAAGGATGCTACCATGTCCCTGTCCTCCACGATCCGTACCTACATCAATGCAGGCACGAATGTCAGCAGCACCGCCTACATTCTGAGAAAGTACGGCGATCTGAATGCCACCGCTATCGGTGACGTAACCGAGGTTGGCGTAGACTACAACATTACGCATAAGAAGTATACCCCTCCCGTGAAGGAAGAGGTTGAGGAGGAAGAAGATCTCCTCGCCGATCCCGGCCTTGAGGAAGAAGAGTCCGAGCAGGAGGATCTGAGCTCCGGTACTTACGGAACCACGACCTACGAGCGCCGTATCCCCTGGAAGGTGCTGAACGGTAAGTACGATCCCAATACCTCCTCTACGGCAGTCCCCGAAATGTTTACGGTCCGCGATCAGATCACTCTGGAAAACAGCCTGAGTGGCGATGCGGTTTACTTTATGCTTGCACTGCCCAAGGAAGCAAGAATTCTTCCCAGCCGTAGCAGCACCAGCTACGTAAGAAAAGATTATACGATGAGATACTTCCACAGAACCGGTCTTACCGAAGGCGAGGACTACGGTACTTACAACTGGATTTGGGCAGCTATATCCTCCTCTTACGGTGCTTGGGAGCCTTACGTAACTGACTACGCTTCCATTACTACCAGAAAGACCGCTTCGGTCAACCACTTCTCTTACACCTACTTCACTGCAGGCCAGGAAGCTCCCGAAGGATATATCCAGCCTGAGTATTTCGGAGCAAATATCCGAGCAGACGGCGCTGAAAACCAAAAGATGCGCATTCTGATCAACGTTCCCCAGACCGATAAGGAGATCGAGGAGATCGGCGCGATCATTGCTCCCACTGAGGTTGCAAGAAGAAATCAGCTGAAGCTTGGTATGTCTGCTATCAATTACTACGCAGAAGACTTCCCGATCCTGACCGGTGTAGAAAAGGACGGAACTTGGCTCAATATGACCACGGATGCAGATAAGTATTTTGCAACCAATGCTACCCCCAACGATTCCGACTCCTACGTTTCTCAGGATAAGTACGGCGGAAAGCCTAGCGGTGTATACACGGTTTATACCTTGGCCGCTGATCTTGAAAAGACCTCGAAGAACACCGATCCCGAGACCGGCGCAGAGCTTGGTACGCTGTATTCCGTCGTATTCGGCGGTCCCAACGGTGAGGGTCTGTTCCACGATTTCGATGACTTCTACACCTTCTATACCATCCGTCCCTACATTATTTACAAGGACGGAACCGTAGTTTACGGTGAACACGAGTACAAGAGCATTTACTACATCGCTTGCTGGTTGATCCAGGATATGCTGTCCAATTACAACGAGCAGGTTACCGGTACCACCACTGCTGAACTCCAGTACAATATGGATGAGATGTATCTGGCATCCGTTAAGGATTCCGAAGGCAACACCCTGAAGGATACCAACGGAAAGACCATTTACGTTCCCACCTCCTTTGCGAATACCAGCTATTCTCCTTACGGTGGCGGCGGTGAAAGATCCATCTATTTTGAAGAGACCAGACTTCAGATCTTTCGCTGGTTTGCGGTTCGTTTGATCAACCGTTCCAACTACACCTCTCTGCGTCCCGAGTATTACGAGGATTTCCATCCCGACGTAAAGGTGCTCGTTGAGCAGTACGTGGAAATGTTTGAAAACATCTGGGACATCATCGTTGAGTGTGAAAACACCCGCTACATTGAAATGAGATAACAAGCAAAAAAAGGAATTCGGCAAAAGCCGAATTCCTTTTTTATAAGAAAAGACAAGGCGCCAAGCCTTGTCTTTTTTGCGTTACAGTTTTTCAAAATCGGAAGCGGGATGCTTGCAAATGGGGCAAACAAAATCAGCGGGCAGATGCTCCTCGGGATGGATATAACCGCAAATTTTGCAGACCCAGCCTTTGGATTTAGCAGGCTTTGCTTTTGGTTTCACGGATGCGTGATAAAAGGCGTAGGTCATGCTTTTTTCCTTGGAAAAGACATCGCTTTCTTCCACGGTACAGAAAAAAACCACGTGAGTAGGAAGGGTAACGGTGTTTTGAACCTTCAGAGAAAAAAATGCGTTGGTGTATTCACGCAGAACCGGCAGGTTGTTCTCGCTTCTCCCGTAAACGAGGCCTTGCATTTTATCGGCGTTCCTTCCGCTTTGGAATCCGAAGCGTTGAAAAATGTCGAAGGGAGCGCTTTCCGTCAAAACGTTTACGTTCAATTTTCCAGTCCGCTGAACCACACCGCAGGAATGATTGGAACGGTTAATGCCAACTGCCAGCACGGTGGGATTGGACGCGACCTGGGCAACCGTGTTTACCACCAGACCGCTGTCCTTCCCGTTTTCACGGGTCGTTACAATGTATAGGCCGTAGCCGATGGCGTGCAGAGCAGTACTGTTTTCCATAGGAACGGGGGTATTCGTATAGAGAAGATCAAAATTTTCCATAAAAAATCCTCCTTTGAATATATATTATACCCAAAGGAGGAAAAAAGTCAATTCAGATTACGAGAAATTACAGCTCGAAGTAGCGTTTGGCGTTTTCGTAAGAAATACCGGCTACGATCTTTTCCAGCATTTTGTAATCCTCGGGATATTCGCCGTTGTCAACGAGCTTACCCAGGAAGTTGCAGAGAATTCTGCGGAAGTATTCGTGTCTGGTGTAGGAGAGAAAGCTTCTGGAGTCGGTGAGCATTCCTACAAAGTTACCGAGAATGGAAAGGTTTGCAAGGCTCTTCAGCTGATTTTCCATACCGGATTTCGTATCGGAGAACCACCAAGCGGAGCCGTGCTGGATCTTACCGGGGCATTCGGGACCCTGGAAGGAGCCGATGATGGTGTCGATCAATTCATTGTCCTTGGGATCCAGAGAGTAGATGATGGTCTTGGGCAGAGCGTCGTCCTGAGCAAGTGCATCCAGGAAACGTGCCAGTCCGATTCCGTCTCCGCCGCCTGCAATGGTATCAAAGCCGGTGTCGGCGCCAATGGTTTGAAATTTTTTGGTATTGGTATTTCTCTGTACACCGTAGTGGATCTGCATCACCACGCCGCGCTTAGCATTTTCGCGACCCAGATGGAGGAGCATTTCGGTGCGGAACATTTCAATTTCTTCAACGGTCAAGGGCTTTCTTTCCATCGCCTTTTCAAAAGCGGCGCGAATTTGATCTGCAGTACCGCGACGGTAAACTACAGCATCCATTCCGTGGTCACTTGCTTTGCATCCGTGAGCGCAGAAGTAGTCGAGTCGCTGGGTAAGAGCCTTCTTCAGATCCTCGGGATTGCAGATCTCAAATCCGCAAACGCCTGCAAGTCTCTTTACGGCATCAGGGAAAGCGGGCTTTTCAATGTTGACTACCGTATCGGGACGGAAGGAGGGGAGAACCTTGGTATCAAAGGTGGGATCCTGGGCAATCAGCTTGTGGAAAGCAAGATCGTCTGCGGGGTCGTCGGTGGTACCGATCATTTTTACGTTGGAATTCTTGATGATATTGCGAACGGAAAGAGCGGGAGTCTGCAGCTTTTCGTTACAGATCTTCCAGATCTCCTCGGCGGTATCGCCGGTCAAGGGGACGTCTACGCCGAAATAGCGCTTCAATTCCAAGTGGGTCCAATGGTACATAGGATTCCCAATGGCAAGGGGAAGTGCTTCTGCGAAGCGCTGGAACTTTACGCGGTCGGAGGCGGCACCGGTCACCTCTTCTTCGGGTACGCCGTTGGTGCGGATCATTCTCCATTTATAATGGTCACCGCCCAACCAAACCTGGGTAATATTATCGAATTTGCGATCCTCGTAGACTTCCTTGGGGGAAATGTGGCAATGATAGTCAATGATGGGCTGATGCTCCGCAAAATCGTGATACAGCTTGCGGGCGGCAGGGGTTTCCAGCAAAAAATCTTCGGTCATAAATTTCATCGGACAAAGCTCCTTTTCTATTTTTACAAATACTAGCATAGCACTTTTCTTTTCCACTTGCAAGAGCGGAAGAAAAAAATGGTAGATAGGAAATGTTTTTGCCAATATTTGCAAGAGAAAACTTGACGAAAAAAGTTTGGGGGGATATAATAAATTCGGTTCAAAAAATCGTGATAAATCTGTATTTGGGTGAGGGCAGATGAAGTATAAACTTGACTCGGTTTCAAGCAAACCCGTTTACGTTCAGCTTTATGAGGCCTTGCGAAACGACATTATTGCAGGGCTTTTTCCTTATGATTCCAGGCTTCCGTCCAAAAGGATCCTTGCCGAAGAGCTTGGCGTGAGTCTGGTTACGGTGGAGCACGCCTATGCCCTCCTTTGCGAGGAGGGCTACGTTCGCCCGCGTCAGCGCAGTGGCTTTTACGCATCCTTTCGGGAGGAGGACGGCTTTTCTCATCCTGATAAAACTGACTTGCCCGCTCCCGTTCCCTTTACCGAAAATCGGGAAAAATTGCATTATCCTTTTTCTTCCTTTGCGAAAACCACCCGCCGCGTTTTGGCGGAATACGGTGATCTTCTCCTGGAAAAATGCCCGGGAAAGGGTGACGAGAGCTTCCGCATTGAGCTATGCCGTTATCTCGGCAGAAGTCGCGGGATCAGCGCCACGCCCAAGCAGATCGTGGTGGGAAGCGGAGCGGAGTATTTGTACGGCTTGATCGTGCAGCTTTTGGGGACGGATCTTTGCTACGCCCTGGAGGATCCCTGCTATGAAAAGATCGGAAGCGTATACGGAGCCTTGGGGGCAAAATGCGAGTTTCTTCCGCTGGGACGCTCCGGCATTGAATCCCAAGCCTTGAAAAAAAGCCACGGTGACGTGTTGCACGTAACGCCTTACCGTAGCTTTCCCAGCGGCGTAACGGCGAGTGCATCCAAGAAAAGGGAATATTTGCACTGGGCAAAATCCCGAAACAGAATTCTGGTGGAGGATGATTTCGAATCGGAATTCACCCTTTCCTATAAGCACGAGGATACCCTTTACGCGATGAGCGGAGGGGAGAGGGTGATCTACGTCAATTCCTTTTCAAAAACAGTTTCACCGTCGATCCGCGTGGGCTATATGGTTTTGCCCATGGCTTTGGTAGACGAATTTGAGAAAAAGCTGGGCTTCTATTCCTGCACGGTTCCTCTTTTCGAGCAGCTTGTGTTGAGGGAATTGATCGCAGGCGGTGATTTTGAGCGGCATATCAATCGGGTTCGCAGAAGCCTGCGCCGCAAAAAGGAGGAAGTATGACCACGGAAGAAAAGGAACTTCTCAGTCGCGCGCGGGAGCTTTCCGATCGAGCCGCCGCGAGAGGAGTCTATACCAGAACCGCCTTTCTGACGGAAGGGGAGGCTGCGCTTTTGGCAGAATTTCCATTTCCGATCACTCCCGTTTTTTACGGAGGCTTTCCCGAAGCGGAACGGTGCGTTGCCGTGTTTGGCTTGGAGGAGGAATTCGGTTATTCCTGGGAAAGCGATCTGGTGATTTTGAAAATTGAACCTCAAATCCAAAAATTTGCCGATGCTCTGACTCATCGGGATTTTCTCGGTGCGATCCTGAATCTGGGGATCAAGCGAGAGCTTCTCGGAGATCTTTTGGTTTATGAGAACGTGGGTTACCAATTCGTTTTGGAGCAAATGGCTGAGTATCTTATGGAGAATTTGAATCGGGTACGCCATACCTCCGTGAGGGTTTCCCGTTGCGACGCTCTTCCCGAGGGCGTCGGGGTGAATCTGGAGGAGCGGTTCGTGGTTGCGGCTTCTCCCCGGGTGGATGCCGTGGTGGGAGCGGTTTGGAATCTGTCCCGCTCGGAAGCCAAGAAGCTTGTGGAGGATGAACGGATCACCCTGCGCGGAAAAAAGATCACTGATCCTTCCAAGGAGCTTTCTCCGGGAGATCGCATTTCGGTGCGGGGCTACGGTCGGTTTTACTTTGACGGAGAAGAAAAAAAGACCCGAAGCGGCAGAGGCCGTATGAGGGTGCGTGTGTTTCAATAAAAGGAGAGAAAAATGAAGATTCGTTTTGCAGAAAAAGAAGATGTTGAGGGGATCAACTCTCTTTTGTATCAGGTGCTTGAGGTGCATCATAAGGGGAGACCGGATCTGTTTTACGGCGGTGTAAAAAAATACACCGATGAAGAGATTTTCGGCATTCTGGAGGATCCCAAGACTCCCGTGCTTGTTGCCGTTGAGGACGGCAAGGTTCTGGGATATGCCTTCTGCGTTTTCACCGAGGTGAAGGGAAGTCATATTCTTAAGGACGTAAAGACCCTTTATCTGGACGATCTTTGCGTGGATGAATCCTGCCGCGGAAAGCACGTGGGAAGATCCTTGTACGAGCGTGTTTTGAGCTTTGCCAAGGAAAACGGATGCTACAACGTGACCCTGAACGTTTGGTCCTGCAATGAGAGTGCAATGGGCTTTTATAAGAGGATGGGTCTCGTTCCTCAGAAAACCGTGTTGGAACAGATATTGTAAAGGGGAAACGATGAAAAAGTATTCAGTTAAAGGTATGAGCTGTGCCGCTTGCGTGGCTCGTGTGGAGCAAGCGGTAAAAAAAGTAGAAGGTGTGGAAAGCGTATCCGTCAGTCTTCTGACCAATTCCATGACCGTCGTAGGAGCTTACGATGAGCATACGCTGTTCCGCGCAGTTGAGCGTGCCGGCTACGGGATCGGAGATGAAAAGGAAGAAAAAAAGGAAGCAAAAACAAAGGATGACAAAGGTGCTTTGAGGCTCTGGATCTCTATCGGTCTGCTTCTCTGCCTGATGACCCTTTCTATGGGGCATATGATTGGAATTAAGCTTCCCGCCGCATTTTCACCCGCCTTGCAGGGGATTTGCCAGATGCTTTTGTCCCTTGCGATCCTTTTGCTGCACCGCAGATTTTTTATCGGCGGTTTTCGCTCCGTGCTTCACGGAAGCCCCAATATGGATACGCTGGTTGCCATGGGCTCGGGCGTGTCCTTCCTTTACAGTTTGGTGATGCTGATCCTTCTGTTCGGAAAGGAAGGAGAAGAGCAGCTTCACGCACTTCACGGCTTCTATTTTGAATCTGCGGCAATGATTTTGGTTTTGATCTCCGTGGGCAAGCTTTTGGAAGAAAAGAGCCGCGGAAAGACGACCGACGCCATTCGCGCCTTGAAGGCGCTGGTACCGCAAAATGCGAGAGTTCTTCGGGATGGAAAGGAAGAGACCGTTCCTCTGGAGGAGGTGGCGGCAAAAGATATTCTTCACATTCTGCCGGGAGATCTGTTTCCCGTGGACGGGGTGGTTACGGAAGGTGAGGGAGCCGTGGATGAGGCATCCCTGACGGGGGAAAGCATTCCTGTGGATAAAAAGGTCGGGGACGAAGTTCATACGGGAACCGTGAACCTGAACAGCAGTCTTTTGATCCGTGCGGAGCGGGTCGGAGAGGATACTACGCTGTCCCGATTGATCGAACGGGTGACGGAGGCAGGCGCTTCCAAGGCACCCATTGCCCGCTTGGCAGATAAAGTTTCGGGGGTGTTCGTCCCGGTGATCCTTTTGATCGCCGTCATAACTTTTGGCATTTGGATGCTTTTGGGTGAGGAGTTTGGAACCGCTTTGTCCTACGGAATCGCAGTACTTGTGGTATCCTGTCCCTGTGCCTTGGGACTTGCCACTCCCGTTGCGATCATGGTAGGAAACGGCGTTGCCGCCCGCCGAGGGATTTTGTTTAAGACCGCAACCTCCTTGGAGGAAGCGGGGAAGACCGAGATCGTTATTTTGGATAAGACCGGCACCGTTACTTCGGGAAAAATGCAAGTGAGTGACGTAGTGCCTTACGGAATTTCACGGGAGGATCTTCTCTCTCTTGCCGTTTCTCTGGAGGCGGGGAGCAATCACCCCATTGCCAATGCAGTTCTGGAATACGGCAAGGAAAGCGAAGCCCTTCCGGTAGCGGAGCTGAAGAACCTTGCAGGCTTCGGTGTTGAGGCAAAGCTGGAAAACAGACTTGTGCGCCTGGGAAAGGCGGAGCTGATTGCCGAAAGCACCGGGATCCCCGATGAAGCTAAGGAAAAAGCACAGCTCCTTTCTGAAGAGGGAAAAACCGTGATGCACGTTTCGGTAGGGGAGACCTACTGCGGAATGATGGCGGTCAGTGACAGCTTGAAAAGTGATTCTGCCGATGCGGTCCAAAGGCTTATAAAATCCGGCTTGCGGGTGGTGATGATCACCGGTGACCGTGAGGAAACAGCCCGAAGCATTGCCGCCAAGGTGGGGATCACCGAGGTAAGGGCGGGCGTTTTGCCCCAGGGAAAGGAAGAAGCCGTCCGCGCCCTTGAGAGAGAAGGAAGGGTTATGATGGTGGGAGACGGCATCAACGACGCTCCCGCACTGGCTTCCGCTTCCGTGGGAGTTGCCATCGGCTCGGGAGCGCAGATCGCTATGGATGCCGCGGAGGTGGTGTTGATGGGCGGATCTCTTTCCCACGTACCCGATTTGATCCATATTTCCCGCAAGACCCTTCTGAATATCAAGGAAAACCTGTTTTGGGCGTTTTGTTATAACCTGATCGGGATTCCCTTGGCGGCGGGAGTTTTCGTGCCTTTGTGGGGCTGGAGTCTGACACCGATGTTCGGGGCGGCGGCGATGAGCTTTTCCAGCTTTTTCGTAGTAAGCAACGCTTTGCGGTTGAACCGCTTGAACGTAAAACAAAAAGTGAAAAAGGAGAAAAAGGAGAAAAAGAAAATGGAAAAGATTCTGAAGGTAGAAGGAATGATGTGCCCTCATTGCGAGGCCCACGTGAAAAAGGCTTTGGAGGCTTTAGCAGGGGTTGAGGAAGCAATTCCCAGCCACGTAAAAGGGGAAGTGTGCGTGCGCCTTTCCCAGGACGTGGCAGACGCCCTTTTGAAGGAAACGATCGAAAAAGAAGGCTACAAGGTGCTGTAAAAAATAAGACTGCAGGCGTGATGCTTGCAGTCTTATTTTTTGTCGGGGATATTAGTACGTTCCAGCAAATAGTCTGTTGAAACATTGTAGTAGTCGGCCAAAAAAACGAGTAACTCCAAGGGAATTGTTTGAAAGCCTCTTTCATATCGGGAATATACGGTCTGATGGATCCCAAGTAGCTTGGCTATATCTTTTTGTTTCAAATCGTGATCTTCTCGCAGATCTCGCAATCTTCTCAAATACAAAGAATTTCTCCCCTTCCTGTTAGTATCAAAAAGTACTACTTGACTTTAACATAAATTTGTGTTATCATCCTTTCGTAGAACTTATAAGTACTAAAAACGGAGGCAATATGAAAAAGCATTCTTATCATCGTATCGCATACGAGCACTATAATAGAAATAAACGCTGGGCTATTTTTTTTGTATACGGTTCGCTTTTTTATTTTTATTTTATGGTAATTTTGAATCCAAGGATTTCATTGCCCTCTATAAATGAATTTATAGAGGGTAGGTTGAACGATGTGGAGCGTATGGGGATATTGCAAACTATCTTTTCCGTTGTGACCTTGGCCGCAGGTTGTATGTTGCTAAAGTTATCTACAGCAGGACTTATGCAGATCAAATTGTCGGAAATTGAACTATTGAAAAACTATATTTTGATTACTGCTCCTTCTACATTGGTCTGGAACAAATTTCCTGAAAAGTCGTTTATCCGTCTTTCTTATGATGAAATACAAAAAATCGATTGGGAAGAGGAATATAAAAAAGGGCAGAAAAAGAATTTTACCATTTATCACAAAAATGGTTGTATTGAATTGTGCATTGAGGATCCGGAAGCAGTTGCGTATGATATTGATGAATATATTCGAAAAATAAAGGGTATGAAAAAAAAGTCCGGGCAAGAATCATGTGATCAAGAGCTTTTTTGCGAAACCGACGAAAAAGCAGAAAATGAGTTAAGTGACGAGGGAGATTCGTTGTCGCTGGCTATTCGTGAAGAGAAAGAAAACTTTTTACAAAATCAAACAAAGTGTACTTGTCCTCATTGCAGAAAAGAGTTTTTCGTTCTGAAAGGAGCGAAAAAATTTGTTTGTCCGTACTGTGAAAAACAAATTGAGTTTTTTCAATTAAAGTAAGAATGCTGAACTTAGAAAAGGCGGTTCCGTAATATGACGGGCCGTCTTTTTAATAAAAAGCAAATACTTTTCATTAAGAATGAATAATATACACAAAATGAAAGCTTAAATTGAATTTTATTGAAAAAGTCTTTGTTTTTTTTGAAAAAAGGACTTGCATTTTGTTTTACCTTGTGCTAAGATAATTCGGTAATGAAAAGCGCGTCTTTAGGAGGACACAAAAATGAAAAAAGAAGATATTAAGAAAATCGTTCTCGCTTATTCCGGCGGATTGGATACTTCCATTATTATTCCGTGGCTGAAGGAGAACTATAACAATCCCGAGATCATTGCCGTTTCCGGCAACGTAGGTCAGGCAGACGAGCTGGAGGGCTTGGAGGAGAAGGCGATCAAGACCGGTGCTTCCAAGTGCTACGTGGAGGATCTGACTGAAGAATTCGTGGAAGAAATGATCATCCCCACCGTACAGGCAGGCGCGAAGTACGAGGAGTATATGATGGGTACCGCTCTTGCCCGTCCCATTATTGCAAAGCGTGTTTGTGAGATCGCCATTGCAGAGGGTGCAGACGCCATTTGCCACGGTTGTACCGGTAAGGGTAACGACCAGGTTCGTTTTGAGCTTGCTATCAAGGCATTTGCTCCCCACCTTGCAATCATTGCTCCCTGGCGTGAGTGGGATATTAAGAGCCGTGAAGAAGAGATCGCTTATGCAGAGGCTCATAACATCCCCTTGAAGATCAACCGCGAAACCAACTACTCTAAGGATAAGAATATGTGGCACCTTTCTCACGAGGGTCTGGATCTGGAGGATACCGGAAACGAGCCCTTGTACGAGAAGGAAGGCTTTTTGGAAATGGGCGTTTCTCCCTTGCAGGCTCCCGACGAACCCACCTACCTGACGCTGGAGTATGAAAAGGGTAAGCCCGTTGCACTCAACGGTATGAGAATGAGCGCAAAGGATATTATCCTTGAGCTGAACGAGCTGGGCGGAAAGAACGGCATCGGTCTTCTCGATATCGTAGAAAACCGTTTGGTCGGTATGAAGTGTCGCGGTGTATACGAGACCCCCGGCGGAGCCATTCTCTACTTTGCACAGAACTATCTGGAGTCTATTTGCCTGGACAAGCAGACCAAGCATAAGAAGGACGAGCTTGCCATTACCTTTGCAGAGCTTCTCTACAACGGTCAGTGGTACACTCCCTTGCGCGAGGCTCTGTCCGCTTTCGTGGATAAGACTCAGGAGCATATGGACGGTAAGGTTCGCCTGAAGCTTTATAAGGGCAATATTATCAAGGCAGGCGTATGGAGCGATTGGTCTTTGTACTCCGAAGAGATCGCAACCTTCGATGAGGACGAGGTTTACAATCAGAAGGATGCAGAAGGCTTTATCAATCTGTGGGGACTTCCCATTTCCGTTCAGGCACAGGTGAAGGCGAAAAACGAGAAATAAAAATCAAAACAGCGGAAGCTTGTCTTCCGCTGTTTTTTTAATTTCTTTGGCTGTATTCTTTTCGGTATTGCAGAGGCTTTTTACCGGTGACTTTAAGAAAAACACGATTGAAGGTGCGCACGGATGAAAAGCCTGCTTTCAATGCAACGTCGGTAATGCTTCCGTCTTTTTGTAAAAGCTCGCAGGCACAATTGACCCGCAAATAGGACAAAAAATCGTGAAAGCTCATCCCCATTCGTTTGCGGAACAAATGGGAAATGTAGTATTTACTGAGATACAGATCCCCTGCAGCGCTATCCAGTGTGACCTCTTCCGTAAAATGCTCCGCGCAGTATGTGAGGATCTTTTGCATACTGTCATAATCGGCAGGATCTTCTTCATAGGAAAAAAGGGGGAGGATGCGCGAGAGAAAAGATAGGAATCCGCCCATTGCCAAAAGCTTTTCGTAAGGATCGCCGTTTTTCTTCTTTGCCAGGATCTCTTCAAGATCCTTTTCAACGTTGAAGGGGAGCTCTTCTTTTTTTAAGACGGGAAGGGTGGGGATCCGTCCTTTGATCAGCTTTTCCAAAAGGGGAGTCAGGGATGCTGAGAAAATTCCGATATAACAAAGCAAAGGTCTTTTGGTGTAATACGCGTGGATCTTATTGGGGAAGGCGATGAAAAAATCACCTTCGTTGATTTCATACTTATTGCGATCACACTGCACCGTAATACTCCCTTGGCAAAGATAGATCATTTCAAGGTGGGTATGAATGTGGGGAACCGAGGTTAGACTGCGCACTGAATTAATATAGTAAGGATAGGTCTTGTGTTCTACGTAATAATTCATCATTCACCTCTGTGCAATTTTTGACCAAAATTAATTACTCTCTGACGAGCATTATATGAAAAAAATGCTAAAATGTAAATAGTTAATCAATATTTTGGGAGGAAAATCCAAATGGATGCACAAAAAATGACTGAAAAAGCATTGGAACCCGTAAAGGTCGCCATCGTCGGTTACGGCGGTATGGGAAAATGGCATACCGGCAAGCTGGACAAGTGCGAGGCGGTGGAATGCGCCGGTATTGTAGATATCAAGGAGGACCGAAAGGAGCTTGCCCGTGAGAAGGGAAGGCGCGTTTATCGGGATCTGGAGGAGCTTCTGGCAGACGAGGAGGTAAAGCTGGTTACCGTGGCAACCCCCAATCATCTGCATAAGGAGCTTTGTATCCGCCTGATGGAGCATGGTAAAAACGTAATTTGCGAAAAGCCCGTTGCCATGAATTGCCAGGAGCTGGAGGAAATGATCGAAACTGCAAACCGTTGCGGCGTGGTGTTTACCGTGCATCAGAACCGCCGTTGGGATAAGGATTTTCTCATTGTCAAAAAGCTTTGGGAGGAAAACACTCTGGGGCGGATCTTCCGCATTGAATCCCGAACCCACGGAAGCCGCGGAATCCCCGGCGACTGGCGCAATAAGAAGAAATACGGCGGCGGAATGCTGATGGATTGGGGCGTACATCTTTTGGATCAGCTTCTTTTGATGCTTCCGCAGAAGATCGAGTCCGTCTATGCACAGATGACCAACGTAACCAACGAGGATTGTGACGACGGCTTTACCGCACAGCTGAAGTTCGAGGGGGATCTCTGCGTGGAGGTACAGGTCAGCACCTCCAATTTCATCGCCCTTCCCCGTTGGTACGTGCTGGGAGAAAACGGTACCGCACTGGTTCAGAATTTTAAGCTGGAGGGCAAGATCGTGATGGTCTCCGATTGGGAGAACCGTGACGCAGTCCCCGTCAATACCGCCGCGGGTCTGACCAAGACCATGGCACCCAGAACCAGCGATACCATTCAGGAGTATCCGCTTCCCGAGGTGGAAAGCGATATTCTTGATTATTATCGGAATATGGCAAACGTGGTTCGCGGTCTGGAGGAGCCTATCGTAAAGCACGATCAGGTTCGCCGCGTATTCTGCTTGATGGAAGCGATCGTCAAGTCCCACGAAACGGGTGAGGTCGTGCGGGATTTTGATATTCCGCCTGCAAAATGAAGATCGGTCTGCAGTTGTATTCCGTTCGTCAGGCTCTGACGGAGAATCTGCCCGAAACCCTTCGCTGTGTGAAGAATATGGGCTACGATTACGTGGAGCTTGCGGGCGGCAGATACGGTTTAACCGGGCAGGAGATGCGCAAGGCGCTTTCAGATGCGGGACTTACCTGTATCTCCGTGCATTCCTCCCCGTCCTTGTTCCTGGAGAATCGTGAGGACGTACTGAATTATTTGAAGGATCTGGATGCCGCCTACTCCGTGATTCCCATTCCGGCAGGACGGCTGGAGGCTTATTCCCTCCATTGGGACGAGACTCTTTCACTCTTTCGTGAAATGGGAGAATTTTTCAGGGAGTCGGGAAAGCAGCTTTTGTATCACAATCACGATTTTGAATTTACCCCTTTGGAGGGGGAGCCTGTGATCCACCGTGTTTTGCGGGAGCTTTCTCAGGCAATGCTGCCCGAACCCGATCTTTGCTGGATCAGCTACGGGGGAGAAGCACCTGCCGCTTTTTTAAAGCGCTATGCAGGGCAGGTACCCGTGGTGCATCTGAAGGATTACAATTTGTCCGCGCTTCCTTCCCGTCCTATGCATCAGCTTATTGCAGAGGGCTTTGAGAAGCCTGAAAAAAGAAGTCTGGCAGGCTTTTCCTACGCTCCCGTTGGCTACGGTGTAGAGAATTGGGAGGAGAATCTTGCCGCTTGTCGGGAGGCAAACGCGGAGTATCTCGTGGTGGAGCAGGACAGCTCTCCCGATCCTATGGGGGATGCGGCGCGAAGCCGTGCTTATCTGAAGGACCGCTTCGGCCTGTAAATGGAACAAAAGACAGCCTTTTTGTGAGGGCTGTCTTTTCTTGTATTCCGAAAACCACGCGATAGTCGCGTGGTTCAGTGAAGGTTAACCGGTGAGGAAGACAAAAAAACTCCTGATATGGTAAGATAGAGTTGTGACCTGCCAGTTACAACAAAAACCATATCAGGAGGACATTAAAATG
>JAZPZL010000172.1:0-1961 GCA_045544655.1 Eubacteriales bacterium | reverse complement strand
CCTTTTTTCTCTTGAACTCATCAAGGGGAATCGTAAAGTCCTCGTTCAAGGGAATCGTCTCATAAGGAATACGGTTTGCTTCCGCGAAAACAGAATAAAAACCGTAAGTAATATCAGGAAAAATCGCGGGATGATCCTCGTCACAAAAAGCCATAAAAGCAAAGTTTAACACGTCATCCGATCCATTGGTCCATACGATCTCATCCGTCGAAACCTGAAGCGATTCCGCCAGGGTTGCAGTCAGCTCCTTGCAGTCCGGATCCGGGTAAAGCATCAAACGTTTTGCCGCATCAGCAGCCATTCTTTGAGCCAAATCGGAAGGCGGAAACGGAGATTCGTTGGTATTCAATTTGATATACTTATGCTCTTTGGGCTGTTCACCCGGAGTATAAGGTACAAGTCCACTGTATTTTTTACTGAAAAAGCGACTCATTTTTTACCCTCCAAACGCACGACAGCACTTTTGGCATGAGCGGTCAAGCCTTCCTTTTTCGCAAAATAAGCAACGTCCTCCCCTACTGCTTCCAGCGCTTTTTCGGAAAAATACGTGTACTGCATTTTTTTCACAAAGTCATCCACGGAAAGAGGGCTGGAAAAGCGGGCTGTACCGCTGGTGGGCAAGGTATGATTGGGACCTGCCAAGTAATCTCCCAAAGCTTCAGGGCAATTCCTGCCAAGAAAAACGGAGCCTGCATGGCGAATCTGATCAAAATAATCGAAGGGTTGATCAACGCAAAGCTCAAGATGCTCGGGAGCAATCTCATTGGAGATCTCAATTGCCTCCGCAAGATCGGAAACCACAATAATCTTACCGTTTTCATCAATGGAAGCTCCGGCAATTTCGGAACGCTCCAAAGCGGGGATCTGTTTTTCAAGCTCCTCCTGAACCTCGTATGCAAGTTTCTCGGAATTCGTAACCAAAACCGCGCTGGCAAGCTTATCGTGTTCGGCCTGAGACAACAAATCTGCCGCCAAATGAACGGGGTTGCTCTTCTCATCCGCAACGATCAGAATTTCGCTGGGACCCGCAATCATATCAATAGATACTTTTCCGAAAACCTGCTTTTTCGCCTCGGCAACAAAAGCATTACCGGGACCCACGATTTTATCAACTCTGGGGATCGTTTCCGTGCCGTAGGCAAGAGCGGCAATTGCCTGAGCACCACCAACCTTGAAGATGCGATCAACTCCGGCAACAGAAGCCGCAGCGAGGATCACAGAGCTGACCTTTCCGTCTTTTCCGGGCGGGGTCACCATTACGACCTGAGGACAGCCCGCAATTTTGGCGGGAACAGCATTCATCAAAACCGTAGAGGGGTACGAAGCGGTACCCCCGGGAACGTAAAGACCGGCAATATCCACGGGGATGATCTTCTGTCCCATCACGACACCGTTTTCACGATTCAATATAAAGCTATTGCGAACCTGCTTTTCGTGAAACAAACGAATATTCTTTGCCGCATCTTTTAAAATGCGCAAAAATTCAGGCTCGGTTTCGGAAAGCGCCACTTCAATCTCTTCCTTCGTAACCTCCAAAGAAGATAACTTCGCACCGTCAAATTTTTCACAATATGCGTACAGTGCAGAGTCACCGTCTCTACGAACCGTATCAATGATCTCGGACACAATGGCTTCAACGTCAAATTTCGGTTGAACACGGGAAAAAATATCATTCGCGGAGACTTCGCCTTTTTTCAATATACGAATCATACGTTTTCCTCCTTCAACTGCTGCGCAAGACTTTCCATAATCTTGCAAATCGCATCGTTTTTAAATTTATAGCCGGACTTATTCGCGATCAGTCTGGCGCTGATGGGAACGATATCCTCAAAGACTTCCAGATTATTCTCTTTCAAGGTTTTACCGGTTTCAACGATGTCAATAATCACGTCCGTAAGACCAAGGATCGGGGCAATCTCGATGGAACCGTTCAAGTGAATGATATCAATATCTCTTCCCTT
>JAZPZL010000171.1:0-14302 GCA_045544655.1 Eubacteriales bacterium | reverse complement strand
TAAACCATTGAACCTCCTCGCGGTTGATCCCGTCACAAAGGCGGAGAAGCAGTAAATAGATCAAAACCGATAGTAAGATCCCCAAGGTCAAGCCGAAGGGGGAAAGAGTAAGCCTTGCAAAGACGTTTTTGGCCAAAATGCAGGCAAGAAAGGAGCAGGTAAGAGGCTTGATAAAGTTTTTCATCCACCCAAGGCGAAGCTGGGATGCCCTTCCAAGCTTATAAAAACTGCAAAGAAAATTGATGATCTCAGCAACGTAGATGGTGGCGATGTAGCCATCCACCGCAATTTTCGGAACCAAAAGGAACACCAGAACCACGCAAAGCACGGAGTCCAGGATATTGATCTTCATAATATCCAGCTGCTTGTCCAGACCCTTGAGCATACCGTCCGTCGTCATATCCAGATACATAATGGGGATCAGCGGCGCGATCAAGGCAATAAAGTATGCCGCATCCACGCTGTTGTAAATAACAAGGCTCAGGTCCTTAGCAAATACAAGCATAATCGCCGTGGTGATCATAGAAAAAACGATTGCTGCATTCAAAACCCGGTTGATGATATAATTTTGTTGTAATTTGTTATTCTTTACCTTGCATTCTGCAATTTCAGGCACCAGGAGTCCGGAGAGTACTCCCAAAATCGAAGAGGGATATAAGATGACAGGAAGAGCCATTCCCTGTACGATTCCGTAATCGGAGAAGGCTTTGTCCGTACCGGCACCCGACTTTCGGATCCCAATGGGAATGAGCAGATGCTCCAGCGTATTCAGACCGGAACGAATATAAGCACCCAGAGCGTCGGGAACGGCAAGCCTTGCCATACGCTTGAAAAAGCCCTTGTTTCCCGCCGTCTTCATTTTTTCCTGATGCACGTCGGAAAGATAGCACCAAAGAGCCAGCGAAAAGGAAGCCACCTCACTTACCGTAATTGCTTCGCATACTTTTGCGATGGCGCTTTCAATAGAATGGCTTTTCAGCTTTTCGATCAGAAAGACAGTCATGCCGATTTTGACAAGCTGTTCCGCCAATTGGATCAGGGAATATCGGCTCATTTTTCTTGCCGCAGTCATATAGCCGTTGAAGGCTGCCGATAAGGATACGAAAGGGAGGGAAAAGGCAAGGATCCTGAGAGGGAGGACTGCGTGCTTTGTCTGAATCCAGAAAACGCTCAGAAACTCCGAAAGAGAAAGTAAGAGGCAAAGCGCAAATATTCCCAGAAGACCGGCGCAAACCAAAAGCCTTCGCATACTGTGGCGCGTGTGTTCGAAATCGTCGATGCATAGCCTTGTTGCCGCCAGGTTCATTCCGCCGTAAGCCAGGGTCTTGGACATTGCGTAAACGGTCATGATCAATTGAAAAATGCCCATGCCGACGGTTCCCACCAGTCCCGTCAGATACACGTTGAACCAAACGGCAACCGTTTTCATCAGGAAGCTTGTGAGAGTTAAGGCGATGGTGGTAAAAAACAGTTTTTTGATACTTTGCATAATCATTCCTTTTCCCAGATACAAGTGATACATTTTATGAGAAAAAGAATTTGATTATTCATTGGAAAACTGTAGATTTTTTTTCAAATATGTGGTAAAATAAATGACATTGCTTTAAAGGAGTATGGAAATGAAAGAGCTTGAGTTTTTGAAGAGGATCCTTCCTCTTGCGTATTCCCGTTGCTGTGGGAATGGCGTCGAGGTTTCGGCAAAGGCGGAGTTTGACGTGGTTACCAACGTAGACAAGGCGATTGAACTGTTCTTTGCGGAAGAATTGAAAAAGGAATTTCCCGATGACGCATTGCTGGGAGAGGAGTTTTCTTCTCAACAGGAAGCGCGGGGCCGCACCTGGATCCTGGATCCCATTGACGGCACCTATAATTTTTCCATTGGATCTCCGCTGTACGGTGTTCAGGCGGCTTTCATGGAGAACGGCGAGGTAGTCGCTTCCGTTATCTATTTGCCCAAGTTCGGTGAGCTTTACGAAGCGACCAAGGGCGGCGGTGCCTTTTGTAACGGTGTTCGTCTCTCCGTCAGTGACCGTGAAGTGTCCAGAAGCATCGTTTCCTTCGGTGATTGGTCCCATCCCCTTCCTGCAAACGCTTGGGAGATCTCAAGAATGATGCAGAATGCATACACCTCCATTGCCCGTCTTCGTATGTACGGCGCGGCTTGTGTGGACTTTACCAATCTTGCCTCCGGCAAAACGGAAGGCGTGGTTCTTCTCACGCAAAATAAGTGGGATCTTTGCCCCGGTATGCTTTTGGCACAGGAAGCAGGAGCTCTGCTTTTGAGTCCCGACGGTGAACCTTATACCTTTGAAGCGCGTGGGATCGTGGCTTGTAGCCGCAGAGAAATTTTTGATGCATTAAAATGATTCAGGAGTTTATATGATTACAGTAACCGATCTCAGCTTTCAATTCGGCGGTCAGCTTTTGTTTAAAAACGTTGACCTGAAATTCACACCCGGAAACTGCTACGGTATCATCGGTGCCAACGGCGCGGGGAAATCAACCTTTCTCAAGCTTCTTTGCGGAGAGCTTGAGCCTACGGGGGGAAGCATCACCATTCCCGAAGAGACCCGAATGAGCGTTTTGAAGCAGAATCACTTTGAATTTGACGAGTATACTGTTATGGATACGGTCATCATGGGAAATGCTGAGCTGTATCGCATTATGAAGGAAAAGGATGCGCTCTATGCGAAGGAAGACTTTACCGATGAGGACGGTATTCGAGCATCGGAGCTGGAGTATAAGTTCGCTGAAATGAATGGCTGGGAGGCAGAATCCGATGCATCCCGTCTCATTCAGGGACTTGGCTTTGATGAGGAGATCCTTTATCGCACGATGAATGAATTGAAGGAAAGCGAAAAGGTAAAGATCCTGCTTGCCCAGGCTTTGTTCGGAAATCCCGAGATCATACTTTTGGACGAGCCCACCAACGGTCTTGATCTTGCCGCTACTGCCTGGCTCGAGGATTTTCTCGCAGACTACTTCGGTACGGTTCTCGTGGTATCTCACGACCGACACTTTCTGAACAACGTTTGTACAGGAATCGTTGATATCGACTATTCAGAAATCAAAATGTACGTGGGTAACTACGAGTTTTGGTATGAATCCAGCCAGCTGATCCAGCGAATGATCAAGCAGCAGAATAAAAAGAATGAGGAAAAGATTCGGGAACTGCAATCCTTTATCGCCCGCTTTTCCGCGAATAAATCCAAGTCCCGCCAGGCAACCAGCCGCAGAAAGCTTCTGGATAAGCTGACCATTGAGGAATTGCCTGCCTCCAGCCGCCGTTATCCCTTTATCGGCTTCGATATGGATCGTGAGGCAGGGAAGGATATTCTCAGCGTGGATTCTCTGTCTAAAACCGTAAACGGCGTGAAGGTATTGGATCAGATCAGCTTTACGCTCCGCAAGGAGGATAAGGTTGCTTTCGTTGGAGATGAAATTGCCATCACTACTCTTTTCTCTATTCTCAATGAGGAAATGGAGCCTGATGAAGGTAGCTTTAAATGGGGAATCAGTACCACTCGCTCCTATTTCCCTCACGACAATTCCTCCTTCTTTGAGGGGCATACGGAAAGCATTTTGGACTGGATGCGCGTTTGGTCCAAGGATCAGACGGAGACCTACCTTCGCGGTTTCTTGGGCAGAATGCTCTTTTCCGGGGACAGCGTGTTCAAGCCGGTTGGAGTTCTCTCCGGCGGTGAAAAGGTGCGTTGTATGTTTTCCCGCATGATGCTGTTCGGCTCCAACGTGCTTGTTTTGGATCAGCCTACCGACCACTTGGATCTGGAGTCCATCACTGCGGTCAATAACGGTCTTTCCTCCTTTAAGGGCAACGTTCTCTTTGCCTCTCACGACTTTGAAATGGTCAGCACCGTTGCCAACCGTATCATTCGGATCAAAGACGGAAAGCTCTTCGATTTTGACGGTCCTTATCAGGAATATTTGGATAAAATGAAAGAAATGGAAGGCTAAAGAAAAAAGCCGCTTGCAATTAAGCAAGTGGCTTTTTTGTTTTTAGATTTTGTCGATCTCATCTTCCCCGAAAACACGAATTCCGTTTTTCACAAGAAGCTGCGCGGTAAGTCCCTGTCCGTCAATGAGGACCTTGGAAAAGCTTCCGTCATATCGCTTGTGAGGACTGCAGGAAGGGCTTTTTTCCTTCAAAACTGCAATTCTGCAACCGTGCTTTTTCGCAAGTCGGAGCGTTGCCTGCGCACCCTTTTCGTAAAATGAGGTCATATCCGCGCCGTCTTCGCAGATCACCTTTGAGTTTTGAATCTCACAAGGCAGTCGCGGGGTAGAAAGTCCTCCGAAAACCTCGGGACATACGGGGATCAGCTCGTAACGCTCACGGAGGGAAAAGATCTCCTCCTTCGGCTTGGATCTTCCGTCGTATCGGCAGGGCATTCCCAAGAGACACGCGCTGACCAGAATCTTTTCCTTCAACGGATCACCTCTCCGTTTAATACGGCCTCACAAAGCGCGTCGCCTTGATAGCTGAGCTTTAAGGAAAAGAAGGGCACATTTTCATCCAAAAGACGCAGAAAGATCTTATCTCCCTCCCACATCGGCAGGGAATAAAGCGTCTTTTTTTCGATCCACTCGAGAACCCCTTCGTCACATTCTTTGATCGTGCCGCTGAATTGATCGGAGGTGAAAAGGTGCATCCATTCAGTTTCAAAGCAATCGGAAATGAAGGTAACGATTCCGCGGTATCGAATTTTTTCCAGTGTAAGACCCGTTTCCTCCAGAGCTTCCCGCAGTACACAGTCCTCGGGACTTTCCTTATCCTCAAATTTTCCGCCGATGCCGATCCATTTGTCACGGTTGACGTCACGTTCTTTTTTGATGCGGTGCAGCATCAGATATTTTCCGTCTTTTTCGATATAGCAGAGAGTGGTATTAATCATAACTTTGTTCCGCCAATTTGTTATAAATATAGGAATTGATGTGTACGCCAAAAAGCAGAATGCTGTTTATCAGAAACAGCCAGGACATCAGAGCAATAACGGTCCCCAAGGAGCCGTACAGAGATGCGTAATTTGCAAAATTTGTAAAATAGAAGGAAAACAGCCAGGACATCAGGATCCAAGCCGCCAAGGCAAACATCGTTCCGGGTAAAACGAATCTCTTCTTTTGCTTAAATCCGGGTAAAACGTAATACAGACCAAAAAGTACGAAAGCCAGATAGGCGGTGACAACGGTGTATCGAAGTACACGGATCACCCCTCGTGCTTCTTCCAAGAAAGGAAAGATGGGGATCAAGTGATTAAAAATATAGTTTCCGGCAACGATCAGAATCAAAGAAGCGTAAAAGGACAGGAGAATCAGAAAAACGAATACGAAGGTAACGATCCATTCCCTGATCCAGCTGACCTTTGGCTGGATCTCGTACGCCTGTCTGAATTTTCGTTTCATCGTTTGAAGCGCTTTTCCCAGAGAATAAAGGGTCAAAAGAAAGCTGAGCGTCATAAGCGTAGGCGTATTTCCCAAGGAAATTTCGGAAAGAAATCCGAGAAAGACACTTAAAAGCTGTTCGGGAATAATACGGGTCAGGTAACTGAGCTTTTCTGCGGAAATATGCAAGGTTGAAAAAGCCGTACTGACAAAAATGACCAGAGGAAAGACTGAGAACAGGAAATAATAAGAGAGGGTCGCGGCGCTTTCAAAAAGATGGTTTTTGAAAAGATGCTTGAAAAAAGACTGAAAGAAATTGCCTTTTTTGCGCTCGGTTCTGATTACCTGCATAGCACTTCTCCGTTATAATATTTATTGTTGTTTAAAAAGTCTTTTGATGCGAGAGAAAACCCCGCTTTTGATATGGAGTAAAAGTCTGCGCAAAGGCAGAAAAAATACCCAAAGGCGAAGGGAAAAAGCCTGTAAAGGTACTTCTTTTCCATCGCGTTCCAGTCGGTTGAGCTTTGCAATGATCTGGTGCGTCCGGATCCCACGCTCAATGCGGAATTGATTGTCACCGCAAAGAGAAAAACTTCCGTCGGGGCATACCTTTACGATGCGGTGAAGAACGAATTGTCCGTTTTCTCTGCGATAAAAAATTACGTCGTTTTTGGTAAGCGTTCCTACTACGGGCCCCAAGGTAACCGTATCCTTGCCGTTACGAATGAAAGGGAGCATACTGTTTCCAAAGGCGCAGAATGAGAAGCTTTGTCCTCTTTTGATGGTCTCTTCAATGATGGGAAACAGATCCTCGAATCGTACCTTCTTACCCGTTATCATCGATGACGCCTGCTTCCCTCAGCTTCTTGACGAAGATGGCAACGTCCTCTTTTGCCCGTTCCTCGCTTACGTCGTATTCTTCGAGAAAAGCGGCAACCAGGTCGGATTCTTCGCATCCCTGCTCAAGCTTCTTCCAGATCAAAACGCCGGTTTCGTTCAGGTTGAGCATACCGTTGAAGCTGACGTTGCCCACGGGAACCACTACGTGATTTCCGGCAACCTCCGAAAGTAAATATCCGTCTTTGATTTTCATTTTACTTCTCCTTTTGACATTGCTTCGTAGGAAACGTGAGCCGCCTCCGCTTCCATATTGCAGGTCAGTTGATAGATCGGCACCCGTCTGATAATTTGATCCAGCAGGGAAAACAGCTTTGCGGCGCTTTCCTTTTCACCCGGGCGAACGGTTTGGTTCAGAAGATTCTCCAGAGTCTTCATAGAATCAAGAGGCTTGATGGAGTTGGCTTCTCCACGCTCCAGAAAAGCGATTCCTTGCAAGGGTACCTTTCGGTTCAGATTTTGATCCGTCTTGCCGCTCCAAGGCGTTCCGTAGACGTAGATCCCGTCCTCCAGAATGCGGATGGCGGGTTTATCGTCGTTGAGGATCTCCGCGCCGGGAAATTCCCGAAGCCAAATTGAGGTATGGGTACTTTTTCCGGTACCGCTGGGTGCGGAAAACAGATAGGCTTTCCCATTCAGAATTACGGCAGAGGAATGCAACAGAAACCCGTCGTGATGGATCAGACTGCGATAGAACTGGGAACCGGTGACCATATATTCAATGAGGGAATCACTCGCCTCCGGATAAGCGCTTCTGTATCTTTGGTAGGTTTCTTCCGTAAGTATGATATTTGCATCCGTATGATCTGCCAGTGGAACGGCATAGGCGCGGGAACGGGATACCAGAGGTTCATACGTCGGTTCCATCTCTACGAATAGCTCGGCGATTTTAAAAGTCTCTATCATTTGGACCAGTTTACCTTTCCAAAAAACATTTTTGAAAGAAGTACGGCGATGGCGGCGGCCAGGATCAGACTGCTGAAAAAGAATAGGATGGTGAAGCGTGACGTTTTTTCATCCTGCTTTACGATCTTACCCTGTTCCTCGATCAGGTGACCCTCCGCTACGACCAGATCGTTATGAGCGGTCTCGATATTTTTAATGGCGGTCTCTATGTCCTGAAGAACTGCGTCTTTGTTTGATAAAACCGCTTCTCCTTCTGAAATGCGGGTCTGAAGAAAGTTCAGCTTAATATCAAGCCCCTCCATAGAGGTTTTATTCTTGTACTTATTACAGAGATTTTCCAGCTTGTTGTAATCCTCCATGGGAATCATGGAAGCCTGGGCTTCATTTACCGCTTCGGGAAGAGAGGAAAGGTAAGCCTTTGCATATTTTTCGCAGGTTTCCCGGTCGGCTTCATAGGGGATGAAGAAGAAGTGAGATTGCTCCATTCTCTTTTCTAAAGCCACAGCCAGAGTGGAGTAACGCTCCCAGCTGTTCTTGGAAAAGCTTTTTGCGCTTAAGATGTGATATTTGGTAAGAGCATCTTTCGTATCGGAAAAGTCGTAAGACTCGTTGCACGCTGTTGTGTAGGCTGTCAAAAGCGTTTGATAAGCCTCATCAAGCTGGTTGTCCTTCGGCTTGTTCTGCCTCAATACCTTATCGGCATCCTCCAATGCATCCTGCAGAGTGATCCAGGAGGGGGCAGCGGAAAGCAATTCTTCTCTTGCGCAGTAGCGGATGAGCTTTGTCATTCCCGAAAGGAATTCCGCGGTCATTTGCTCGGGACGTTCCTTGAATTTCATACGGTTGAAAGCGTTTTCAAACTCGGTGGTAAAGCTTTTGATATGATTATTGATATAGGCAGTATACTGCTTCTCGGTCATTTTTTCCGATCTGGAAAAGAGGGAAGGAGAATCCAATTCCTTCTTTGCGGAATCGCGAACGCTCAAAAGCTTTTTCCAGGTTTCTTCCGTGAAAATACTGCCGTCAATGGCATCATACGCTTTTAAAAGCCCTTCCAATGAGGAATAGTCGTAGGTGTCCTGCATCAATTGGGCGTAGACTCTGCGCACCTCGTTGTAATATTTAGAGATTTCCGCTTGGGTAATATCGTCGGAAGCAAGAAGCTCTGCAACCTCGTCCATTACCTTTTGATATTCTTCAAAATAGGGGGAATTCTCATAATAAGGTGTATAAAGATAGTTGGTGAGATTGGTATGCACCTTGGTCAGGTCGGTGATCGTTTCCTCGGCAGAGGCGGAAAGGGAAACAGTACCGAGAACGGTAGCGATCAACAAGATAAGCGCAATGATTTTTTTCATTTTATTTTTCCTCGCAGGTCGTAAAAATATTCGCAATTTTGGCGTATTCTTCCAGCGACAGCGTTTCGCCACGCCTGGACGGATCCACTTCTGCTTTTTTCAAAACTTCCAGGATCAATTCCTTGGAATAGCGGTCCTTGAAAGCGGATGAAAGGGCGTTGGAAAGGGTTTTTCTCCGATTTCCGAAAGCGGCGCGAATGAGCTTGAAGAATAGCACCTCATCCGTTACCTTTACCGCGGGTTCGGCAAACGGCGTCAGTCTCAGTACGGCGGAATCCACCTTCGGACGGGGAATGAAATTTCCGGGTCCTACCGTGAAAAGCTTTTCGGATTTTGCGTAATAATTTACTGCGGCGGTAATTGCTCCGTACTGTTCGTTGCCGGGCTTTGAGGTCAGGCGAACAGCGGCTTCCTTCTGAATGAGAACCGTGATGGAGGTGATGGGCAAGCCGCTTTCAAGCAGTCGCATAATGATCTCGCTGGTAATATAGTAGGGAAGATTGGAGCATACGGCAATACTGTGCTCGGGATAGTCCTTTCTCACGGAGGAGAAATCAAAAGCCAGTGCGTCGGTATGGATGACCCGCGTGTTTTTTTCATCAGCAAGACTTTCCGCAAGAACTCCGATCAGATGAGGATCGATCTCAATGGCAAGCACAGAGTCAAAGCGGTGCGCCAGCTGAAACGTGAGAGAACCGGCTCCCGGGCCGATCTCGATGGCGAGACTTTTTTTGTTCTTTGGAACGGTTTCAAAAGAAGCATCTGCGATTCGTGCGGCAATGCTTTCATTCATCAGAAAGTTTTGCCCCAAATTCTTTTTGAAGAAAAAATCGTGACGCTCCAAAAGATCCGTCATTTCTTTTGAAGAGTATAAATTCATGGAATGTCCTTTGTCTTTCAAGCTCTGTATAAAAATCCATACAATAAATCAATTTATTATATCATTAAAGCAGTTTTTTTTCAACAGATTTCAAAAAGAAAAAACAGAGAATATTTCTCTGTTTTTCCGTTATGGTTATAAAATGATGCAAATGAGACCGTTACTGCCTTCGTTGATGATTTTTTGCAGGGTTTCAGCCAGCTTCTCTCGGGCATCCGAGGGAAGGAGATTGAGCTTGGTGTTCAGACCTTCGTTGACCAATTCATACAGGCTTTTGCCGAACATATTGGATTGCCAGATCTTCGTCGGGTCCTCCTCGAATTCCTTCAGAAGGAATTTTACCATATCCTCCGACTGTCTTTCACTGCCAACGATGGGAGAGATCTCGGCCTGAATGTTGGCGCGGATCATATGAATGGAGGGAGCGCTGGCCTTGAGCTTGACTCCGTATCCGCCCGGGTGCTTTACGATCTCAGGCTCCTCCAGAGTCAGGTCGTCAATGACGGGAGTGACGATGCCGTAGCCGCTTTCATTCACCTCATCCAAGGCTTTTGCGATCTTATCATACTTTTTCTTCAGCTGTGCAAGGGCGCAGAATTCTCGCATCAGGACTTCTTCACCGCTTACCTGAATGCCGCTGTAGGTGCTTAAAAGGCGGTAGAAGGTCTCGTTTTTGAATTTCACGCAAGCTCGGATGCTTCCTGTTCCCAGATCCGAAGAGGCGATCTCCACGCCTTCAAACAGCTCCCCGTTTTCGAAGCTTTTGATGCAGGATAAGATCTCGCCTGTTCGCGTAGCCCCCTCTGCAATGCCTTCCCATAAGGACAGCACCTCCTCCAATAGAGGCTTTCCTTCCTCCATCGAGCTGACCCAGCTGGGTAAAAGAATGGAAAATTCCCTGATGGGAAATTCCAGAACGATTTTGGATATGATCTGCAGAATATCCTCTTCTTCCAGCAAATAGCAGTTGGTAGGAAGTACCGCAACCTTGTGTTTTTCGGAAAGCAAAGCGGCAAGGGAAACGGTTTCTTCACTGCTTGGATGGGTGGAATTTAAAAGGATCACGAAGGGCTTACCGCTTTTCTTCATTTCGCGGATGATATCCTCCTCCGCCTTCAGATACGATTCTCTGGGGATCTCACCGATACTGCCGTCCGTGGTAACGACGATCCCCACGGTGGCGTGTTCCCGAATCACCTTCTGCGTTCCGATGGAAGCGGCTTCCTCGAAGGAGAGCGGCGTATCTGACCAAGGCGTATTGACCATACGGCTTTTCCCGTCCTCCTCCAATCCCGCTGCACCCGGAATGGGGAAGCCGACGCAGTCGATCAGCTTTACGCGAAACCCAAGATCACCCTCCATCTCAATGCGAACGCCTTTTTCGGGAACGAATTTCGGTTCGGTGGTCATAACGTTTTTTCCACTGCCGCTTTGTGGCATTTCATCGATCGCCCGACTTTTTTCTCCGCCCTCTTCCATATTGGGCAATACGACTTTTTCCATAAAATTCTTGATAAAGGTTGACTTTCCCGTGCGAACCGGACCCACGATGCCGATGTAGATATCGCCCCCGGTTCTGGTGGCTATATCCTGATAAATACCGCTCTTTTCTGCCATTGGCTTTCTCCTTTGAAGATACTCTTTTTGCTTCAATATATGCCGGGTTTTTTCGGAATATAACCTTTACATCCATCAGCTTTTTTGATTGAATACCTCGGAGGTGAGAAAATGCATGTCAGAAAAAAGATAGAAGGCTTTTTGCATTATCGAAACGATTTGGGAGACGGGGTAAGAAGCGGCGTTGTATTTGCCGATTGCTCTGAGCCTTGCAGCAGAATTTGCTCCTCCTTTTCCTTCATTCCTGACCATGAATTTTGCGACGATACGCCGGAGAGAGGAGAGTATACCTCTCGGAATTGGTAAACTATCTCAAGGAAGAGAAAGCGATGTATTACGCAAAGGAGCTTGGGATCACGTCAAATCTTTTTACGGAGAAAAATCCCCTTATATTGATAAAAACCCGAAGAGGTACGAGCCTCTTCGGGTTTTCGCTATCTTTTTTTCACAACGGTTTTCGTTTCTTTTACAATGGTGTTTTCGGGATAAACTCCTCTTAAAGCGGTCAAAGGATATACCGTGGTATTTTTTCCCAGTACCGTTCCGGGATTCAGTACGCAGCCGCATCCCACGTCGGCACCGTCGCCAAGGATCCCGCCCAATTTCCTAAGATTCGTTTCGTATTCCTCTTCACCGTGAACCACTACGTTTTTGCCGTCGCTTTTCAAATTCGAGCAAACGGCGCCTGCGCCCATGTGGGCGTGTACTCCCAGGATGGAATCGCCAACGTAGTTATAATGAGGAACCTGGACCCCGTCCATTAAAATGCAGTGCTTCAGCTCCGTGGAATTTCCGATTACACAGCCTTCTCCGCAGAACACGTAGCCCCGCAAATAAGCACCGGGACGGATCTGTGTGTTTTTCCCGATGACGGCAGGAGGCTCAATGACGGCAGAAGGATGAATGCTTACGTTTTCTCCTATCAGAACGCCTTCTCTCAGTACCGTGTAGTTTTCAGGAGGTGAGGCGAGCAGAGCTTTCATAGTCTGCTTCAATCCCTTCAAAGCGTCCCAAGGATATTCCGATTCTGAAAAAAGCGTTTCAAGGAGCGCAGGAATTTCGGAAAACAGCTCATTGTTTTTTACAAGCTTAGTCAAGCACGTGTCCTCCTTCCGAAAGCTTTTGGGCGATCCGATTTGCGTATTCTTCGCACTTGGATTTCTCTTCACATTCGATCATAATGCGGATGCACGGCTCCGTACCGCTTTTTCTCAGAAGGACTCTTCCTTTCCCGCAAAGCTCCTTCTCGATGTTCTCCTTTTCCTTTAAGACTGCAGGATCGCTGATCGCTTTGTCCTTGTCGTTCACTCGCATATTTTTGATGTATTGAGGATAAAGGGTCACCTCTTCGCAAAGCTTGGAAAGAGGCATTTTTGCATCGCAAACCTCTTCCGTCATCATAATGGCGGTAAGAAGTCCGTCTCCGGTGGTTGCATACTTTTTCAAAATGATATGCCCCGACTGTTCGCCGCCCAAGGAGTAATCACCGCTTTGCATCCGTTCGTATACGAAACGGTCACCCACGGCGGTTTGTTCCATTTTGATCCCAACCTTTTCCAGCGAGGAAACGAGACCGGAATTGGACATCACCGTGGCAACCAAGGTGTCTTTCTTCAGCATTCCTCTTGATTTCAAGCGTTTGGCAAGGACGTACATGATCTTATCACCGTCCACGACGTTTCCGTTTTCGTCTACGGCAATACAGCGGTCACAGTCCCCGTCAAAGGCAAAGCCGAGATCCAGGTGCTGTTCCCGAACCAAGGCGCAGAGATTTTCGATGTGGGTAGAGCCGCAGTTTTCATTCACGTTCAGTCCGTCAGGATTGTCACCGATCACGTAGGTCTGCGCACCGAGCGCGTTGAAAACGGATCGGGCGATCATCCAGGATGCGCCGTTTGCACAGTCCAGACCGATGCGAAGCTTTTTATAGGAATGACCTGCAAGAGAGATCAGGTAAGCAACGTAACGGTTTCTTCCCGCTACGTAGTCTACGATACAGCCGATCTGCTCTCGAGTTGCCAAAGGCAAATCCGGGGTGGAGATCCCCAAGGCTTTCATATTTCCATCCAGATACGCTTCGATCAAAGCGGTAACCTTGTCGTCCAGCTTCTCTCCGTAACGGTTGATCACTTTGATGCCGTTGTCGAAATAGGGGTTGTGAGAAGCCGTGATCATAATACCGCAATCAAAGGCATCCGTTCTGGTGGCGTAGGAAACGCTGGGGGTCGTGGTAACGTGCAGCATATACGCATCTGCGCCGGAGGCGGTGATGCCGGCGGCAATGGAATATTCCAAGGTATAGCTGGAGCGACGGGTATCCTTTCCGATAATGATCCTGGGGCGACCGTTTTCCACCTTGTTGTCTGAAAGATGGGAGGTAAAGTACCATCCGAGAAAACGACCAACCTTATACGCTTGAATAGAGGTCAACCCGCGATTTGCCTCTCCGCGGAAGCCGTCCGTTCCGAAATACTTGTTTCCGCTATTTTGCGGAAGGATCTTCAATAGGGAACAATCCTCGCTGAGGAGCAGTGCGTCCGTAGATATTTCAAATAGCTTGCAAAGCTGAATTACCTTGTCGATCTGAGGAAGGGCTTGATCCATTTCCCATTTGGAAACGGATTGACGGGAAACCCCGATTTTTTCCGCAAGCTGCTCTTGTGAGATTTCACAGGCAGTGCGAAGCTTTGTAATTTTTTCACCGATAGTCATTATGTACTCCTTTCGTGTTCCTTGCTATCTTATCAAGCAAAAGGCGTTTTATCAAGCAACTTTCCTTTGAACTTTTTGCAACTGCAGGTTGCAAAAAGCCGATGGAAGTTCTTCTTCTTATCAAGATATTATTGCTCAAACTCAAGGTTTTGTCAATTTCTCTTTCCAAAAAATCACCCTGACCAAAATGATCAGGGTGCTGTTCAACCTAGACCGAAGCTAATGTTGATGGCGCGGTTTACCTCCTCCATCGTCTCGTCCTTCAAATGTCCCATTTTTTCCTTCAGCCTTTTTTTGTCGATGGTACGTATCTGTTCCAGAAGGATCACCGAGTTCTTGGATAATCCGTTCTGATCGGCAAATACTTCTATGTGGGTCGGTAGCTTTGCCTTTGTGGTTCTGCTGGTAATTGCCGCCGCAATGACTGTAGGACTGTGCTTGTTTCCCATATCGTTTTGTACGATGACCACGGGACGCACTCCGCCTTGCTCCGATCCGACCACCGGGCTGAGATCGGCGTAATAAATATCTC
>JAZPZL010000170.1:0-5013 GCA_045544655.1 Eubacteriales bacterium | reverse complement strand
GATCCGACTTTACGGGACATGATCTTTCCGGTTTCGTTGGCATCGAAAAAGGAGAAGGGAAGCTTTTCAAGGTGAGCAAAAAGGTCACTTCTCATTTGTGCCTGCATCCGGATACCCATCTGATGCCCTTTATACTGAATGAAAAAGTTCAGCAGCATACGAACGACGTAAATTACCAGCATCAAAAGACCGAATAAAACGATCATTAACCATTTTTTGTTAGGGATCAGGTCGTTGAGCATGGTACGGGTCACGATGGGGTAGATGACACCCACCAAGGCCACCGCCAGAGAAGCCAGCATATCCAGACAAAACAGGAGTTTGTGTGGCTTGTAATATGACAAAAAGCGTTTTAACATAAAGAATCCTTTCAAACGAAAATCCCCTTCGAGAAGGGGATTTTAAAATGACTTTATCAACCGATGATCTCACCCTTGGAATTAAAGAGGGGAAGCTTTTCCAGATAAATCAGATCGTCACGGTTCTGTGCATCACCCTCAGCAAGAATTGCGCAGCGTCCGGAGACGATGCCACCTGCTTTTTCCACCAGAACCTCCAATGCCCGCAGGGATTCTCCGGTGGAGATCACGTCGTCAACCAGAAGGATCTTTTTGCCTTTCATCAGTTCAGCATCTGCGGTATCAAGATACAAGGTCTGTTCTTTTGCGGTCGTGATGGATTTTACTTTGACTTCGAGAATACCCGTCATATAAAGCTTGGGGGCTTTACGGGCGAGAAAGTATTTTTTTGCACCGCTCTGTCTTGCCATTTCGTGGATCAGCGGAATTCCTTTCGCTTCGGCGGTGAGCATATAATCGTATTCATAAGGAACTTTGTCAAGCAGTGCCTTCGCGGCGGCGCAGGTGAGCTCCTGATCGCCGAAAATGACGAAGCCTGCAATGGATAAATTTTCATTGACAGGGCAGATGGGGAGTGCTCTGTCAAGTCCTGCAATGTTCATTTTGTGGTAAAGCTGCATAATTGGTACTTCCTTTCTAAACAACTGAAAATATTATACCAATCTCTTCCTTCTTCGTCAAGAAAATATAAAAAATATTTTATAAAATAGTCTTTACTCTATTGACAATACTCTTAAAAACTGATAACATAGTATTGAAAACTAAATGAAGAAGAGGTTAACACCGTGAAATCCAAAATTACGTTACCACCTTATACGAGAGCAGAGGAAATCTGTAATATGACGACCCATATCGTCGGGGGAGCCTGCGGAATCATTGCACTCCTTTTGTGCGTTGGAAAAGCGTATTCAAATGGAAGCATCTGGGGCATCGTCAGTTCCTTTGTTTACGGAATTTCCATCGTTTTGCTGTTTACAATGTCCAGCATTTACCACGGCTTGATTCCCGTGAAAGCGAAGAAGGTCTTTCGCGTCATCGATCATTGTACCATTTATCTTTTGATCGCAGGGACTTATACTCCCATCGTTTTGGTTTCTCTGAGAGTGGTATCTCCTCTTTGGGCTTGGATCGTATTCGGTGTCGTTTGGGGAGCAGCCCTCCTTGCAATTACGCTGACGGCAATTGATATGCATAAGTTCCGCGTTTTCTCCATGATCTCTTATCTGGCAATGGGATGGTGCATTCTGATCTGTCTGAAGGATTGTATTCTTGCAGTGGGTGCGACCGGTATGTGGCTGATCTTTTTCGGTGGCGTTCTTTACACCATTGGGGCGATCATTTATATGATCGGAAAGAAGAAAAATATTCAGTACGTTCATTCCGTCTTTCACGTTTTTGTTTTATTTGCTTGCATCCTTCACTTCGTTGCAATTTATCAATACGTTCTTTAAGAAAAATGATCTCCTCATATTGACCTTGAGGAGATTTTTTTATATACTTATGACAGAAAGCATAAGGGAGGAAACCTGTGAAAAACTTCGTTTGTGTTCCCAAGGCGATCCAACTCGTTTTGGATGACATCGGTTGGTTTTACGGTGCGGATCAAAGGTCAGCCGGTCTGCCTTCCAGAACCGGCATCAACCGTTTGCACGTGCTGGAGGATTACGAGATCGTAGAGGCACTCGGAAAAGCCATCGGGCAAAAAATCAACTGTATGCTCGTTATCGGTGAGTGGGATCGGAAGGGCGTTCTTCGCAAAGCGCCGAATTCCAATAAGTGGGGCAAGGATTGGAACGGCTCCCTTTATTACCGCGAGCTGGAAGCTGAAAAGATCCTGGCGTTCCTGGATTCCTCCGAGCATATTGAATTTGGCTTTCACGGACTTTTGCACGATGCCTGGCGCGACGACGGCAGTTTCCTTTGTGACGGAGAGTTTTATTTGCCGGAGGGCTTGATCAAAGGGAATCCAAAGCATCTTGCATCAGACGATTATTTGAGGAGTCATTTTGATGCTTTTTATGAAATCTATGAGAATTTGGGCTTGAAGGGGGAGATCCGCTCCTTCGCATCTCCCTGCGGATGTAAGGAATTTCCCTCGGACGGACGTATGACTTCTATTCTAAAGGAATACGGAATCCGTTTTTGGCACAATCATATTTCTCCCAAAATCTGCCCCGAGGGCTACTTTGTACAAAACGACGTGATCTTTAATATAAAAGCGATCCCTCTTTGTCCCTGGGAGGTTTACGATCTGGATCCCGATATGTTGCCCACCTACGATCCGAAAAAGTCAGGTATTATCGGTGGACATTGGGTCAATTTGCTTCGGTATAATCCCAAACGCAATTTTGAATATCTGGATGGTTGGGTGCGGTTCTTTCATCGGCAAAGCCGCGTATTTGGTCATATCCTTTCCAAGGACGTTGAATTTGCTCATTTTCAGCAGCTATATCATCATACTGCCGGAATCCTCGAAACCGAAAACGGCGTAACGATCGATTGTTCCGAAGCGGATGCCCTCTTCCCGAAGGGGATCCGTCCGCCTTTGTATATCAGCGTTCAAACGAAAGCGGGAAGACCTGTTTGCAAAAACGGAAAGATGTCACTGTATGAAGAAAAAATCGACCCGATGAAATTCAAGGACGGTTTTTGCAATTACAAGATCGAGAGAACCGAGTCATCCTTGATTGAACTTTCCTTTGAAGCATAAAAAAAGCCTCTTTCGAGGCTTTCTTTTTTTAGCGTTTGATTTCGGGAAGACCTGCCGCCGCAACGCTTTGACCGACTCTTCTGCTGTTTTCATCGGGAAGAACGATGTTGATTTCAAGCTCGGGATACTCCTCTGCCAAAACCCTTTTGCAGGCTTCGATAAAGGCTTCTCCGCCTTTTCCGCTGGTGACTCTTCCAAGAAGAAGCAGATGCTTCATACCGTAAATGGTATGGTACAAGGGAAGGGTATGACCGAGACAGCAGCCGAGAGAGCGGTAAATATCCAGGGCGCGTTCGTTTCCGTTTTCTACTTCCTTTTGTACGACCTTTAGCTTTTCAGCGGGGGAGAGAGCAGGATCCGGTTGAATTCCCGCAGCGGGCGCGAGCTTGATGACGCCATCCTGAGAAAAGTATTTAACACCGCATCCAATATCCCCGCTCCATTCGTCCTCCATCGCATCGGGATTGGCATCAATGGGGGCAAAGGCAAGCTCGTTGAGCCATCCGGTAACGTAGCCCTTTTCATCAACGAAGCCTGCGGCTTCACTGGTACCCATTGCAATGCCCAATACGGAGTTTTCACCCAGCTCCATTGCACCTGCAAGAGCCGTCACGTCTCCGTCGTTAGCAACGAGCAGGGGAACGTCTCCGATCTCTTTTCCTGCTCGAATATAAATATCCTTGACTTTCCTTTCAAAATCCTTGGGGGAAACCTTTAGAAACAGAGAAGCGAGCATGGTTCTGTTATCCACGTAAATGCCTGCCGAGCTGATACCGATGGCATCCACGCGGGGCATTTTTGATGCCGCGGTTCGAAATGCTTCCACGATTCCTTTAAAATGGTAATCGGGGTCGGAATTGGTTTTCGGGAACCAAACCACTTCCTCGGAGTAAACTACCTTTCCGTCAATGACCGCACTGACCTTTCGATCACTTCCGCCGGCGTCAAAGCCGATCCTGCATCCGTCGGTATGACCGCCAATGGGCATTGCAGCATCCTTTTCTGCAGGCTTCCGCTCGTAGGGAAGGGATCTTACAACGAATTTGGATTCGTATACGTCAGCCATGGTTTTGGAGTCGAAGGCACGTTTTCCTTCAGGGGCGTATTCCGCTGCGATCCGCTCTGCGATACGAGGGCTTCCGCAGATGGTCACGGCAAAGCCGCCTTTTGCCCAAAGCAAGAACTTCGTTTTTCTTTCAACGTAGTAAAGATCCGCTTCAAAGTGGGCATCGTCTCCGTAAATGAAAGTATCAAAAACGGCAATCTTGCCGTCGTTGCGCTCAATGGCAATGGCAAGAGGCTCTTTTGCACCTTTCAGATATTCCCGTTCCCAAACGAAAAGGGGAGTAAATGCGGGATCCAAAACGGGTTTGTTTTTTAAATTGATTTCAATACCCAAATGCTTCATATCAATACCTCTCTCCGGAAATGAATACGTCTTCAATTTCCATTTTATCGTTTATGATCAAAAGATCAGCGTCGTAGCCTTCGCGGATCTCGCCTTTTTTCAGACCAAGCAATCTTGCGGGAGTTCTGGTTGCCATAACCACCGCATCCTCAAATGGGATTTCGATGGAAACGCAGTATTTTACGCAGGACCAAAGGGTTGCGCCGCTTCCTGCAAGGGTGTCGGTCCCTTCAAGATAACAGGCTCCGTTCCGTACCACCACGGGAATACCGCCGGATTCGGATACGGTTCCCTCGGGAAGTCCCGCGGGACGGATCGAGTCACTGATCAGGGTTAATTTGTCGATACCGTACATTTTCAGGGCAGCCAGGATCATGGATTTATGCACGTGAATTCCGTCGGTAATGATTTGCGCCCAAATACCCTTTTCCGCACCTGCGGCAATGGGACCGGGATCACGGTGATGAAGGGGAAGCATACGGTTGAAAGTGTGGGTCAGACAGGTGACACCCGCATCAATTGCCTCAATGGAGGTA
>JAZPZL010000169.1:0-24058 GCA_045544655.1 Eubacteriales bacterium | reverse complement strand
GCAACACGGTCCTTGCTCAGGTCGATGCCCTCGACCTTCTTGAACTCGGCAACCAGGTGATCCATGATTCTCTGGTCGAAGTCGTCGCCGCCCAGACGGTTGTTACCTGCAGTAGCAAGTACCTCGAATACACCGTCGGAGATCTCCAGAACGGATACGTCGAAGGTACCGCCGCCCAGGTCGTAGATCATAACCTTCTGCTCCAGCTCCTTGTCGATGCCGTAAGCAAGTGCTGCCGCGGTGGGCTCGTTGATGATTCTCTTTACTTCAAGACCTGCAATGTGACCTGCATCCTTGGTAGCCTGACGCTGAGCGTCGGAGAAGTAAGCGGGAACGGTGATGACCGCTTCGGTTACGGGGTGTCCCAGATAGCTTTCAGCGTCTGCCTTCAGCTTCTGCAGGATCATAGCGGAGATCTCCTGGGGGGTATAGCTCTTGCCGCCGATCTCAACCTTTCTCGCGGTACCCATATCTCTCTTGATGGAAGCGACGGTTCCCTCGGGGTTGATGATCGCCTGGTTCTTTGCCATCTGACCGACCATTCTTTCTCCGTTGTTCTTAGAAAATGCAACGATGGAAGGAGTCGTTCTTGCGCCTTCGCTGTTGGGGATTACCACGGGCTCGCCGCCTTCGAATACGGCAACGCAAGAGTTGGTGGTACCCAAGTCAATTCCAATAATTTTTCCCATTGTAAAATCCTCCTTTGGGGTAATGTATTTTTTTGTTTGAAATCGAATTTACATACAAACCTTTACCATGGCGGTGCGAATGACCTTATCGCCCACTGCGTACCCCTTCTGGAGTACCTCGGTAATGGTGTTTTCCTCTGCGCCTTCTTTTTCCTCGCGGAAAATGGCCTCGTGAAGGGCAGGATCAAAAGGATCGCCTACCTGAGCGGTGGAGCGCACCTCCAATCCCTCCAGGATCTGAAAGAATTGGGTGATGATCATATCCACGCCCTTGGTGTATTCCTCGGCAGAGCTGAACTGCTGTGCCCGGTCAAAGTTGTCAAATACGGGAAGGAGCTTGCTGATGAGCTCACCCTTTGCCAGAAAATGGATGTCTTCCTTTTCCTTGACGGTTCTTTTTTTGAAGTTGTCGTACTCGGCAAGGGTGCGAAGGAGTCTGTCCTCCAATTCAGCCGATTTGGCATTTGCTTCTTCCAAAGCTTTTTCCAGCTCGGCGATGCGGAGCTTTTCCTCTCTCGCCTCGGTTTTTTCCGTTTGTTCCGTTTGTTCGGTTTTGATTTCCGTTTCTTCTGCTTTTTCGTTTTTCTTTGCCATATCAGTTTTCCTTCGTTTCAATTAGTGGCAGATGCGGCTTGAAGCCGTACACCGCGTGAATTTCTTTTGCCAGATATTCCAGCCTCGCTACCACCTTCGCGTAATTCATACGCTTGGGTCCGATGATGCAGATCGAGCCTTCCAGACCTGTTTTTAGGCGGAAGGGGCAGGTGATCAGACTGGCGCTGCCCAGTCCCTCGCCGTCGCGACCGATGTGAACCTTCAGGTGAGAGGGGATCTCTTTTCCGAACCGTTCCCGCAAAAGCTCACGGTCCTCCAGATCCTTCAGCATCTGAGAGGCGGTATCTCCTTCACGGAATTCCGGATAGGAAAGCAGTCCCGAAAGTCCGCTCACCGAAATGCGGGGCGTATTGATCTGAGAGGTGGCGTCGAAGATGGTCTGCAGGAGAGCGGGGATCACCACGCGGAATTCGCCCATATCTTCTTCCATCGCCAGCATTCTCTCCAGGGTAATGCCGCCCAATTCCTTCTTTGCCAGGTGGTTGTCAATGACCTCCACCATCATACGGACCTTCTCGGGATCCAGGGGGAAGTCTACCTGAAGCTGCTTGGTGATGGCTTTGCCTGCGGAGGTGATCATCACCAAAAGGAAGCTTCTTTTGCTCACGTATACTCCGTCAAAGCGCTCAATGGTGCCGCAATACTCCCGTGCGGAGGAAACCACCGCGTAGCCGGTCATCTTCGCCAAAAGAGAGGTCATATCCTCCAGGATCTTTTCCGGCTCCCGAAGCTGATCCGAAAGCAGGGAATTGAGGAGCAGGGTCTCTTGAAAGGAGAGGGTGTAATTTTCCATCAGGGAATCTACGTAGACCCGATAGCCTCTTCCTGTGGGAACGCGCCCTGCGGAGGTATGGGGCTGTTCCAAAAGTCCCATTTTCTCCAGATCGTTCATCTCGTTGCGGATGGTAGCCGAGGAGCAGGCTTTCCGCATATTCTCCATAACTGCCTTGGAGCCAACCGGCTCGCCGGTAGCAATGAAGGCATCGGTCACAAGCCGCAGGATCTCTCGCTTGCGCTGGCTTAACTCCATTTTACTCACCGCCCTTCGATTTAGCACTCATTGGCTTCGAGTGCTAATCTCTGTATTCATACTGTACCACGAAAGGGAAAACTTGTCAAGGGCATTACAAAAAATTCACAATTTACCCTCGTATTTCTAGTGTTGACAGACTTTCAGGGATTTAAATTCATTCGCCTGAATCAGCCAATTTTCTCACTCTTCTCGGGATAGAATGAGAAAAAAGGAGGTAAAGCAGGATGAAAAACAGAGTCGCACGAAGGCTTGCTTGTATGCTCGTGGGCGTCGTTTTATTTGGGGGAACGGTCAAGGCGGAGGAGGAGTGCGTGATCTGCAAACGCCTGGGGCAGGAGGGCTTTCCCGAATCCTACCAAACGGCGCTTTGTGCCTTGCAGATCTCTCGCCCTTCCTGGCGCTTTGAAGCGCTTCCCATTACTCAGCTAAGCCGTGAAAAGGGAAAAAACTACGATTTTCCCACAGTGGTGGAGGAGGAATGGCGCGTTGCGGGCAGGAGCCTGGTTTCCGCGAGAAAGGAATACGCGGCGTACGCCGAGACGGGAAGCAGGCTGTACGATTCCGGCTTTTATTTGGCAAACCGTGACGCGGTGGCGTATTTTATGGATCCGAGAAACTTTCTTTCCGAAGAGGGGATCTTTCAGTTTATGCTTCTGACCGGTGGGGACGAGATCCCCGCAAGTGAGGTGGAGATACTGCTGGAGGGCTGCTCCGCCGTTACTGCTGCCAAGGGCGTGCCGGGGGGGCTTGCAGAATTTTTGGTACAGCTTGGAAAGGAATACGGCATCAATCCTCTACAGCTTGCAACCCGCTTACGACAGGAGCAGGGCAGGGAGGGAAATCCCCTTTTGACCGGCACGGCGGGAAGCTATCTGGGCGGGGAGGATCTGTATTTGGACGGCTACTACAATCCCTTTAATCTTTCTGCCAGCGGAGTCGGTGAGGGACAGATCTATCGCTCCGGAGCCGAATATGCAAAATCCCGCGGTTGGGACACCCTGGAAAAGGGACTTCGGGGTGGGGCAGAGCGTCTGGCGCAGGAGTATATAGGAAAATATCAAAATACCCTTTATCTGCAAAAATGGAACGTGGATCCGCGGTCGGAAACGGCGGCAGGGAGCCGCAATTTTTGGGCGCAGTATATGCAGAATATCGGTGCGGCAAAAACCGAGGGAGATTTTCTGGCAAAAAGGCTGAGCAAAAGTGACGTTCCTTTGCACTTTTTGATCCCTGTTTATGAAAATCTTCCCGAGGCTCCAAGCTCCGATCCTGCCGGGGGAGCGTGCGCCGTATTTGCCGCTGAGGGGATCGGCTCGTCCAAGCATTTGTATCCCGCCGTGGAGGTGGAGGCAAGTCCGGTGACCACGGTGCCTGTGATTACTACTCAGCGGGAGGAGAAAAGCAAAATTCCCATTCTTGCCACGAGCTTTGCCATCCCTGCGGGAATTCTGGCGGCGATCCTTTTGATCCGCAGAAAAAAAACAACGGGAATTTGTCAAAAATCCCCAAAAAATAAATGAAAAAATGCGGAAATTTCTGCACCCTTTTTTCCACAGATTGTGATATAATTTAATTAATAGGTAGGAATTATGATCGGAAGTGATCCGATCTGTCTGTGTAGAAGGGACAGAAATATGCCAAAAATCGGAGAAACGGTTCGTTACGGACAATCGGGACTTTGTAAAATTGAAGGGACGTGTACGAAAGAGATTGCCGGAGAGCAGCAAGAGTATTTTATGCTCACGCCTTTGTTCAAGAAGGGTTCAACCGTATTCGTGCCTTGCGCCAATGAAGAATTGGTGCAGAGGATGTGTTCGCCCTTGCTTGAGGAGGAGATTCCTCTTCTTCTTGCTCGCGCGGCTGAGGAGGAGATCGAGTGGATCCGTGATTTTCGCCGTCGCAGTGAGTTGTCCAAAAAAGCCCTAAGCTCCTGTGACCGTATGGACGCCCTTCTTCTTATCAAAAGTATTTACGCCCATCGGAAAGAGGTTCAGGGAAAGGGAACCCGCGTTCATACCACGGACGATTATTTCCTCAAGGATGCGGAGCAGTTGATCTATTCCGAGATCGCTTACGTGCAAAACAAGGAATACGAAGCGGTTGAAAAAGAGGTAAAGGCGATTCTGAAGATCGAAGAATAAAGCGAAAGATGTGTGGAGGATCCACACATCTTTTTTGTTAGGATTTGTTCTTTTTTCCGCGACGGCGGTAGTCTTCGTCAATGCTTTTGCTCCAATGGTCGGAGATACTTCCACAGCTTCTTGCACAGCAGATCGCCTCGGAAACCGTGTCGTACAAAAGGTGGGTGCCGATTCCGTCGTGGGTATAATTGACGGCTCTGGTCTCGTCAATCCCAAAGTGAGAAGCCGTTTCCACCGCGTCGATGTTGGCACCGAGGAAGAGAAATTCCCAGCCGTACTTTTCCTTTTTGCTTTGGATCATTTTGCGGACGTCCTCGGCGTTGTAGCGGCGGCTGGCGTTTTCCATTCCGTCGGTGGTGATGACGAAAAGGGTCTTGGCGGGTACGTCCTCGGGACGGGCATATTTGTGAACGATGCCGATGTGGTGAATGGCTCCCCCGATTGCGTCGATGAGGGCGGTGCATCCGCGGACGAAGTATTCCTTTTCCGTCATTTTCGGCACCTTTCCCAAGGGGATCCGATCGTGAAGTACCTGACTTTGATCGTCGAAAAGCACGGTGGAAACGAAGCAGGTGCCTTCTTCCTTTTTCTGCTTTTCGATCATTGCATTGAAGCCGCCTACGGTGTCACTTTCCAGACCTGCCATAGATCCGCTTCTGTCCAGAATCAATACGAGCTCGGTAACGTTGTTTTTCTGTTTCATAATCAATTCTCCTTTTTCATAAACGTTTGTTCAAATTGTGTGGCGATTTCCAAAAGGGTGGTATCCAAGTATGAAAGCGCCGTTTCCTTCAAGTCCCCGTCGAGGCCGTAGAAGGCCTCGGCAACGGAGCCTGCCATAGCGGCGATGGTATCGCTGTCTCCACCGATGGAAACTGCGTTTCGGATGGCATCCTCAAAGCTTGTGGATTCCAAAAAGGCTTCCAGGGCTTGAGGAACGGATTTCTGGCAGATCTCGAAGAAGTCGTACTCCTCTCGAATCTCGTCCAGTGTAAAATCCAGGGTGTAGAAGCGGGAAAGGTAATCGCGTATCTCCTCCTTGGAGTGACCGGTTCGCGCAAGATAGACGGCTCCCGCTACGGCTACCGCTCCCTTGACTCCCTCGGGATGGTTGTGGGTGACCTCCGCCGTAGCCGCCGCCAGCGCTTCGCATTCCTCAAGACTTTGGGCGACCCAGGCGACGGGGGAGACCCGCATAGCGGAACCGTTTCCGTAACTGTTGTAGGGTTCGGTGGCGTCCTTCATCATCCAAAGATAGAATCGTCCGCCGTAGCCGCAATCGGGATAGTGCTTACCGATTTTGTGCATAACACGGATCAAATGATTTTTGAACGCTTCGTAATACTCTACGGTTTTGCAATCGAGAAGTGCTTTTGCAACGGCAAGGGTCATAACCGAATCATCGGTAAAATCGCAATCCCGATGAAAAAGCGTAAAATCCTTGGATTTGTAATTGTTAAATTCAAAACGGGAGCCTACGATATCTCCCAAAATTGCTCCGATCATTTTGCATACCTCCTGAAAAAAGAAAATGTGGTTGCGGGTTCTTTCTGAACCTTACAACCACATTATAGCGTGTTTTTTTTGCAAAAGGTCGCTTGTCGGGCGACACTTTTATAAAAGCGTAAAATGATTTTTTTGAAATTTCAGAATGCCATCGTCCCGCAGTTTGCAAAGCTGGGCGGACATTGCGCTGCGTTCTACCGATAAATAGTCGGCAAGCTGCTGGCGGTTAAAGGGAATGGTGAAGGTGGAACTGTTGCATTTTTTCGATTCCTCCGACAGATAAGAAAGTAGCTTTTCCCGTGTGGTAGGCTTGGATAGAAGGCTGATCTTTTGCACCAGATTCCTGTTCTTTTCGGAGATGGCGCAGAAGAGATTCTTCACCACCGAATTGTGAAAATGGCACGCGGAGGAGCAGGTGGTAAGGAGCTTATTCACGTCGAAGAAAAGCACCGTGCTGTCATTTACGGCAATGACGTCGTTGAGCAAAGGTGGCTTTCGAAACGTCGCGTACGCCTCACCGAACATCTCTCCCGGGGCAATATGTCCCAAAATGCTGCATTTTCCCCAGTAATCATCTTTTTGGATCAAGAGTTCGCCTTCTGCCAAAATCGGAATCGTAGAAAGCGTTTCCCCGCGGCGGAGGATGAATTCGCCTTTTTGAAAGCGGCACATTTTGGCATCCAGACAAACGAGCATTGAGGAGAGCTCTTCTTTGCCGATTCCACGGAACATTTGCGATTTTTGCAAAATAGGAATATATTTTTTCATACAATCTCATTTCTGTTGTAAAAACAACGGAATCTTTTTCAACATTGTAGTATAATCGTAGCGTAAAATCAAGAGAGGAGATCGAATTTATGATCAGAAAGATAATTAAGATCGACGAAGATAAGTGCAATGGGTGCGGGGCTTGCGCGGCGGCCTGCCACGAAGGTGCCATTGAAATGATAAACGGAAAAGCAAAGCTTACCCGTGAGGATTATTGTGACGGCTTGGGGGATTGCCTGCCGGCTTGCCCCGCAGGAGCGATCACGTTTGAGGAACGGGAGGCGCCTGCTTATGACGAGGCTGCCGTTCAGGCGGCAAAAGAAGAAAAAAAGAAGGCTTTGCCCTGCGGTTGCCCAGGATTGAACAGCAAAACCATTCAAAGAGCGCTTGAGCAAACCGAAAGCCTTCCCGGTAAGATCCAAAGCCGTCTTTCCCAATGGCCGGTGCAGATCAAGCTGGTACCCGTAAACGCCCCCTATTTTGATGGAGCGAATCTATTGGTGGCGGCGGACTGTACTGCTTTTGCCTACGGAGAGTTTCATCGCGAGCTGATTCGGAACCGCATCACGCTCATTGGCTGTCCAAAGCTTGACAACGTAGAGTATGGGGAAAAGCTGACCGCGATCATAGCCGGAAATGATATCAAAAGCGTGACGGTGGTGCGTATGGAGGTCCCTTGTTGCGGCGGCATTGAATATGCTGTGAAGCAGGCGTTGATGGCAAGCGGAAAAATGATTCCTTGGAGTGTGGTTACCATTACTACGGACGGAAGAATTCTGGAATAAACAAAAAGCGGCAAGAGTACCTTGCCGCTTTCCTTTATAGCTTTTCTGCCCAAGCCCCTTCTTTAAAGCCTGCCAGCACAAACTCCTCTCCGATGAGAAGGGGTCGCTTGACCAGCATTCCGTCGGTGGCAAGGAGGGAGAGCATTTCCTCCTCGGTCATAGTGGGAAGCTTGGTCTTCAGCTCCAAGGATCTGTATAGCAAGCCACTGGTATTGAAGAGCTTTTTCAGGGGAAGACCGCTTTTTTTGTACCAATCGTTCAGCTCCTCACGAGTGGGGGGATCCAGCTTGATATCACGGAATTTGTAAGGGATTCCTTTTTCCTCCAACCATTTTTTTGCTTTTTGGCAAGTGGTGCATTTGGGGTAACAAATGAATTTCAGCATCGTTTTATACTCCTAATAAGGTTTGATCGAATTCAAAGAGGGCTTGATTAATCTCAAAAATATCGTAGATCTTTTTCTGAATGAAATAGCGGATGATCTGATCGGATACGAAGCTGCCGGATAGGGTCAGCCCTGCAGTTGCCAGTAGCTCCTGCGTCTCCTCCAGATCCAATTCCAGGGCAATGGCAAAGGCGACAGCCGTTTGCTTGGAGGGCTTATAGGTATTGGGATTGCACTTGATCTTGGAGAAGGTCTTTTTGTCTACGTTTGCCTTTTTATAGCAATCCACGTCGGTGATCCCACGCTTGTCGATCAGGTCAAAGAGCTTGTAGGCAAAGGGCTTATCCAGATCCTTCAGATAGTCCGCCAGGCTTTTGCCCGCCTCCGAGCCTTTTCTTTTTTTGCGGGGAGAGGAATGCATCTGCTTTTGAACGGGGGAGCAGGACTCGCAAATTTCAAAGTGGGATGCTGCGCTGATACTGCGCATCTCCGTAAAGTCTTCCCCTTTGTCTGCGATCCATTCGCTCAGATCCGCAAAAAGGCTTTGGCTGAATTCGTAAGAGGAACGGTCGTAGATGCAGAGAAAGACCGTCATTTCGTGGTCAAATAAAAATTCCGTAATGACTTGAACCGCAAACCGCAGTACCTGATCCTTGGGATAACCGTAAGTGCCGGAGGAGATCAGGGGAAACGCGATGGATTCCAGACCTTGCGCCTCTGCCAGCTTCAGACATTCCAGATAGCAGGAGCGGAGGAGAATGCTTTCTCCCACCAGACCCCCGCGCCAGACGGGACCCGAGGTGTGAATGACGTATTTTGCTTTTAAGCGGTAGCCTTTTGTGATCTTTGCGGTACCAAGCCCCAGGGGAGCCAGGGAACGGCATTCCGCGTCCAGCTCGGGACCGGCCGCCGTATGGATGGCAAGGTCTACGCCGCTGTAGCCTACCATTTCCGCGTTCGTGGTATTGACGATGGCATCTACCGCCATGGTGGTAATATCTTGACGAATGATTTGAAGTGGCATTGCATCGCCTCCTTTTTTCCAGTATAACATAAAATAGAGAATAAATCTATACCACTCTTGAAATGTTTGCACTTCTGTGGTATTCTGCTATTAGGAACTGATCTTTATCGGATTCTTTCGCAACGAAGGAGGGCTTATGAAAAAAATTTTTGCTTTTTGCTTTGCCATTGTGATGCTTTTTTCCAGCACCGGCTGCGGTCTGATATTTGCCGCGCAAGAAGCGTTTGAAAACTTTGAGCAGGATCAAAATACGGTGTACGTTGCTTTTTCCAAGGATGGGGAAGAAAACGAGCCTATGGATTACGCCGAGATTGCAGATTATCAATCTGTCTATTCAAAATACAATCCCCGCGTGATGTATAATACTCTGAGTCATCAGGAGCAGCCGATCTACCGTTTGCTGGAATACGCTTTGGATCACGAATATACCTCGATCTTTATAGATGCCCGCCTGCTGGAAGGGGTTGCGCTTTCCTTGGAGGAGATCCTGCTTGTCTTTTCTATGGATTCCCCTCTCGTTCAGCAGAATTATTCCTATTCCTCTCAGGAATCCGGCTACACTTTCTCGTATCTGGAGGATATTTTTACCTTTGATATAGAAGGCTCCTTTTTTAGTATTGATAATTTTTCCCACGCGGCAATGGTGAAAAAGAAGGAAGCTCTTGCCGCGGCGGAGCAGGTCTTTGGGGCAATGCCGGAGGGACTTGCACCCCTGGAGCAGGCTCGGTACTTTTTCCGCTACTTGACCCGTGAGGTGAAATACAGCCTGACGGAAAATAAGCCCGGTGAGCAGGATAATCTTTACGATGCCTTCGTTTTGAAACAGACGCAATGTGACGGCTTCGCCAATGCATTTTCTCTTTTGTGCGCAATGGCGCAGATCCCCTGTGTGGAAAAGGTGGTCTCTCCCAAAAAGGAGGGGGAGATCGGTCATACCTGGAACACCTTTTGTATTGACGGCGTATGGTACAATGCCGATCTTGCTTTAAGTGAGAATTACGCCACCGCACACAAGGAAACGGACGTGGATTTCAGCTTCGGTCTTTCCGACGAAAGAAAGGGTGAGAGATCCGATCTGGCTGAGCGTTTCCCGCCTTGCACCACCGACCTTCTGGCGGTGGACGTGTCCGTAGCCTCTTCGGAGGACCTGAACCTTTTGAGCGAGCTGAAAAGCGCCTTTGCAAATAAGGAAAATAAATACGTGCTTTTAAAAATGGAGGAGGGGGAGCTTTCTCAGGACGATTTGCAAAACATTGCCAATTACCTTCGCTCAAGTATTCGCACTTACACCGAAACCTGGGGCGGAAAGAATTACTATTTTATTTTTAAGCGTTAAAAGCAGAGATCCCGTCGGGCAGAAAAGCCCGGCGGGATTTTTTTGTTTGCAGATGCGAAAAAGGGGACGAGAGGTTCGTTTTATTTTTTACAATACAAAAGGAGGATCAAGAGTCCCAAAAGAATTCGATAGAAACCGAAGGCGGAGAAGCTATGCTTTTTTACGTAGGAAAGGAGGGAGCGGATCACGACAAGGGAGGTGAGAAAAGAGGCAACGGTGCCTAAGAAAAGAAGAAGGAGTTGAGAAAGGGTGAAGGTAAAGCCGAATTTGAGAAGCTTGATAAGAGAATACCCCAGCATAACGGGTACGGCAAGAAAGAATGAAAATTCTGCGGCGACGGGGCGGCTGATGCCGAGAACCAGTGCGCCGATTACCGTGGAACCGGAACGGGAGGTTCCGGGGATGATGGAGAGGGCTTGAAAGAGACCGATAAGGAGGGCGTCCGTGAAGCGAAGCTCTTCGATTCGATGAATACGCGGCGCTTTGTTTTTCTGTTCAATGAGGATGAAAAGAACGCCGTAGAAAATCAGCGCGACGGCGATGGCGACGGGCATCAGGGGAATTCGCTCTTTGATGCGAGTCTGAGAGAGAGCTCCTTCCAGAGCATTGTCAAAGAGGAGGGTAACGATGGCACCGGGAATGCAGGATACGATGACCTTCAACCAAAGGGAGAGGGCTTTGCGACGAAGGGAGATAATGCCGCATGTATTTTGAACGGGAATCATCTTTTGCCAAAAAAGAACCACGACCGCCAAAATGGCACCCATTTGGATCACTACGAAAAACAGTTCCTTAAAGGCTTCGCTTTCTTGAAAGCGCAAAAATTCATCTACCAGGAGCAGATGCCCCGTGGAGCTGATGGGCAGCCACTCGGTGATCCCCTCCAGCACCCCCAGAAACAGAACCTTGAGATACTCTAAAATTTTACTCATACGCGCCTCCCAAATCATTACGTTTTAGTATATTAAAACGAGGCGTGATATAACACAAAACCTTATTTTTTTGACGATCAAAAATGAAAAGGAGATAAACAATATGAAACTTTACAAAATGTTATGTGCTTTTCTTGCAGTTGTATTACTCTTGGGGTGCTTTCCTTTTACGGGAGTATCGGTAAACGCCGCGAATTTGACAGAGAAAGATTTTGCAATGAAAGTAGAAGCTTTAAAAAAGGAATATCCGGATGGAAAATATTGGAATGATTATAACGGTGAAGATTCGGAAGGAAACTCAAAGGCGGGTGATATAAAATGCTATTGCTCCGGAGAATATTGCCCCGGTTTTTGTAATTGTAGGTGCGGACAGTACAAAAATATTTCCGGATTGGGACAATGCCATGCATTTGCGAATTTAATGGCAGATAAGTTTTTTGGTTCGTATGCAACGATATTTACCGATGAAGACGGAACATCTATGGGAAAAAATTGGAAATACCACAGATCTACGAGTGAGTATTACGCCGGCGATTTTATCAGAATTGACGGAACACTGGAAGGGCATACGGTTTTTGTAATCAAGGTCAGTGGCAATATGGTTTCGGTTGTGGATTGCAACAGAGACGGTCCTTGTAAAATTGATTGGGGTAAAACCTATACGAAAAGTGAACTGGATAAAAGAGTGACTTACGTAGCTCGATACAATGGCAACACTTTGACCGGAAACGGTAATGCTCCAGCAACCCTCTCCGTTTTGTATCATGCAAACGGAGCTTTGATTCCGGATTCCGAGATCACAGCTTGTAAATATCGCGTGACGGAAACGGTTGGTTTGAATTTCAGAACGGGTGCAGGAACCGGTTATTCTTTGATCAAAACTTTGCCGAAGAACACGGAGTTCACGGTAAATTTTGGCGATACGAAGGAAGCAAACGGATATACTTGGGGCAAAACTACCATTGGAAGTGATACCGGCTGGACGGTGATTTCTCAGTTCGTTACAAAAATTTCCGATCTTCGGAATCAGGACTATTTTCTGAATGAGTCTTGGATTTGTAAAAACGGTGAGAATTCCGCCTTCAGACATCAAATGACCTACGGTGAAACGTACAAATACGGTCTTTACGATTTTGATTCCTTCGGTTTGGTCAAGGAAGGGTACCGATTTGTTGGATGGTCCCGAGTTCCCGAGGGGGGCGGCATCATTGATCAAAGTCGTTCGCTGAGACCCGAGGAGATCGTTCCCGAGCTTCAGGAAGGAAGTAGGACGATTCATGTATACGCCGTTTGGGAGCCGATCGCCCCTGTATTGACGGGTATTTCTGTAGAGAAAGGCCCTGATAAGCCCGTTTATCAAGTGTGCGAGGCTTTGGATGTTTCCGGTCTGAAGATCAGACTAAGTTATGATGACGGATCGTATGAGTTGATTCAAAGCGGATTTTTGGTAGAAGGAGTGGTTTTAGATCGCATCGGAGAGCAAAGGGTAAGGGTGTACTACGGCGGATTTGAATGTAGCTTTAACGTTTGCGTACAGAACATCTTGAAGGGGGATGCAAACGAAGACGGGATCATTTCGCTCGAGGATGCAATTCATCTGTTGTTCTACATCAATTTCCCCAGTCGCTATCGGGTGAATCAGGATATGGATCTGGACGGTAACGGCAAGGAAGAACTGAACGACGCCGTTTATCTTTTGTACCACGTGAATTTCCCTGCAAAATATCCTATTATTTGAATCAATGAACTTCGTGAAAAGACGGTCAGAAGAAGACCGTCTTTTTCGTTTGACAAAAAGAATATTTTTTTCAAGTAAAATCGGATTTTTTCTTATGTTGGTATTGACTTTCACTTTTTGCTGTGCTAAAGTCGTGAAAAAGGCTTTCAGGAGGATGCTATGAAAAAGTTTTCTGTGATATTGATCGGTGCGGGGAACCGCGGCAGAGCGTATACCAGGGAGATCCTTGCCGCCCCCGAAAAATTTGAGATCGTTGCTGTTGCGGAGCCGGATGAGGCTCGTCGGAAAACGATTCAGGAAAGATGCAATCTTCCTGATGAAATGTGCTTTGCGGATTGTGATGCGATCCTGTCGCAGCCCAAAATGGCGGATATTGCTTTGATCGCCACGCAGGACGATCAGCACCACGATATGGCGCTGAAGGCCATTGAGCTTGGCTACGATCTGCTTTTGGAAAAGCCCGTTGCAAGAACTGCTCAGGACTGCGCGGACGTGGCTCTTGCCGCCAAGGAAAAGGGCGTGAAGGTTTTGGTTTGCCACGTGCTTCGTTATACTCCCTTCTTCGGCAAGATCAAAGAACTTGTGATGGAAGGCAAGGTGGGCGAGATCTATTCCATCGTTGCCGTGGAAGCGGTGGGGCACCGTCATCAGAGTCACAGCTTCGTTCGCGGAAACTGGCATACCACCGAGACTTCGGCACCTATGCTTCTTGCCAAGAGCTGTCACGACCTGGATATTTTGCAGTGGCTCATTGACAAGCCCTGTAAGAAGGTTTCTTCCTTTGGTGATCTGACCTACTTTACCCCTGCAAACGCGCCTGAGGGTGCGCCCGTTCGTTGCGTGGACGGCGGTTGCCCTGCGGCGGAGACCTGCCACTACAACTGTATGAAGCTGTATTACGAGGATGAAAAGAATCTGTGGTTCCGCGGAACCTCTACCAGAGGCTTTGCAAAAGGCGCCGTTCCCACCAATGAGGAGGTGCTGGATGCGTTGAAGAATACGGATTACGGCTTGTGCGTATATCACGCCAACAACAACGTGGTGGATCATCAGGTGGTCAATATGGAGTTTGAGGGCGGCGCAACCGTTTCCTTCAGTATGAACGCCTTTAACAAGGGCGGCAGATACATCCGTATTTTCGGATCCGAGGGCGAGTTTTACGCCAACGCTTCCGACGACCACATCACCCTTTACTCCTTTGAGGACAGAAAGATCCACGAGATCCCCGTTCCTCAGCACGAGGAGAGCATTACCAGCGGACACGGCGGCGGAGATCGTGGCATTATTCAGGAAATGCACGAGTACTTTGCAGGAGAATACAAGGGCTTCCGCGCAGCAGACATTGATACCTCCGTGAAGAATCACTTCATCGGCTTTGCCGCAGAGAAGGCAAGATTGAACGATACGGTGGAAAGCGTAGACGCTTTCATGGAAGGCTTCGGCTTGAAAAACGAATATTAAAAAGTCAAAACAAAAACCGCAAATGAAAATCATTTGCGGTTTTTTCTTTAATGCAAGGGATATTTATTTGGGAAGTTTACGTGGTAGAGGAGATAGATGGCATCGCTCAGATCCGTATTGCCGCTACCGTCAAAGTCGATTTCCTGATCCACGGGATAAGAGCCCGGGAAATTGACGTGATACAAAAGATAGATGGCGTCGTTCAGATCGACCTTGCCGCTGGCGTCTATATCACCTTTGAGCTGAGGCGCGGAGCGGGTAATGCTCGTCCAGCCAATGACCTCCCCGGTGGGTTCGGTGTCAATGAGGGTCAGATGGCTTTCGGCAACCGTTCCCGTCTCGTTTTTAGCGGTTCCGATCAAGTTGCCTGCGGTACAATTTTCCAGGGTTACTTTGACCTTGCCCGCCACGTTGCCCGCATCGCGGCTTCCTGCGTAAAGAAGAGGCAGGGTGCAGTTTTTGGCGTACAGCGTGACGTTTCCTCTTACGTCCTCCACGGCGGCATTACCGCAGAGAAAAGAAGTCTGAACGGTGACGTTTTCCAGATCGAAGGTTACGTTTCCGCCGGTTCTTCCGGAATAGGAGCTTTGAATGTGAGAAACGACGGTGCAGTTTTTGACGGTGAGCTTTGAGTCTCCTGAGACGCTGCCTCGGTAGCCGCCTGCGTAGACGTTGCGCCAGGTTCCGCCCAAAATGGTCATATCGGTGCTTTCCACAGCGCTTTCGTGGCCTCCGCCGGTAGGCATATAATATACGTTTTGCTCACCTACGGACTTGACCTTTTCGCCCAGAGTCAGCTTGTGGCCGTTTGCGACGATGTAGTGATAACTCTTTGCCGTATAGGTAAAGGTAAAGTTGTCAACCGCCGTTTCACCGCCGAAGGTAATATTTTTGGAGCTGCGGATACCTTCTGCGCCGCTTTTTGAGGTGATATACAAGGGATAAGTGTAAGCGGGGAAGGCGATTTCGATGGTGGTAGAGAGCGTCTCGGCAAAGATCAGCGTTGCTTGTTTCGTGCTGTAACGGCTCAGGATATTCAAAAGTGCCACGGCACGGTCAAGGGTCTTGACGGGAGCGGCATCCGAGCCGAACGCCGAATCCGATCCGCTTTCGGGGGCGAGGTAAACCGTTGGCTCTGCCGAAGCGGGTGGTGTGATCTCAAGGATGGTGACCTTGGATGCGGGGGTATCTCCCTGCTGGGGGAAGCGGATCTCCACAAAGCCGAAGGGGACGTTTTCCAGTATCGTGCTTCCTGCAGGAAGGGCGGTGAAAACGCTGTTGCTTTCGTGGCGGATCTCATACAGAAGGTTGGGGTCAAGGCCTTGTACCGTTCCCACGAAGGAAGAGCCTTGGGGAGGGAGAACGGAAAGACCCTCAGGTGCGGAAGGTGCGGGGATGGCCTCGATCTTGCCGTCGGTCAAGGCTCTCTGACTACGGTACATCAAAAAGCTTCCGTTTTCATAAGGAACGGTTCCTCTTTGTGCAAGGGTAAAGGTCTTGTCCGAGGTGTTGTAAACGTCGTCGTTGTCCGGCTCGAACATTGCCGCCAGGATCAAAGCGCTTTCCTGATTCATAGGAAATACGTATGCTCCGGTGGGGAAGGAGACGAGGCTCTCCTCAGTAAGAGTAACGTCGGCAACTGCCTTGGTGGAAGCAGTGTAGGTTCCCTTGTAGCCGTAAAGATACGCGGCGGTGTCTGCTTCCAATTCGTAATAAGAAATGCAGTGGGCATCGGCGATCCTGAGGATCACTTCGGCGTTTTTATCCTTGGGGATCACGTACGCCGTGGGCAGGGCGCGGAAACGGGTAACGTTGTCGGTGCTTTTTGCGGTGGAGTTTTTCGTGCCGGTAGCAAGGCCCGTGGCGTAATCGTATACGGTTTTGGGATAGGTTTGGGTATGGTTTACCGTGGAGGTTTTCAGCGCCAGAGTGCGGTCTGCGGAATAGGTGGAGCCGTTTTGGACAAGCTCTGCTTTGGCGTTTGCGGAAAGAGTGCGAAGATCGGTGCTATGGGTCTTGGCGTAATTGAGATAGCTTTCCATACACAGAAAATGAGTAACCACGCGACGGTGGAAGCCGTTTTGTCCCGTATGGATGCCGCTGGTCTCCAGAAGCAGGGAAACGGAGCCGCGCATCTGGTAATAGGCGCGGGCGGTGCTGGGATCGGTGCTGTCGTCAATACTCGTGTAGAAATGGGAGGTCAGTCCATTTTCCGCCAGTTTTTCCGTTGCCTGAAGCACCATCTCTACGCCCGTATCCTCAAAGCCGGGGTTTGCACTTTCATTGCCGCCTACTGCCAGCATTGCATCATTGAAGGTGCCGGAGGTGGAAGCGGTGGCTACGGTAAATTCGTGACCGTCTACTACGATTTCGGGGTGGAATAGATTATACGCTTGCAAAATCATGGGGATCTCCTCTGCTTCCAGCAGGAGATAATCCCGATTCAGGTTGCGTTTTTGGGAGACCTGATTGCGGGTGTAGGCGTAAGAGCCGTCGGTATTGATACGGGGAATGATGCAGATGTTCAGATCGTTCAGATATTGTTTGCCCCAATCACCGCCCAAGGCACCGATCATTGCAAGCGCACCTTCCCCGCCTGCAGGCTCGTTGCCGTGAACCTGCGCCTGATACTGGAAATTCAGTTTTCCGTTTGCTCTGCAGATCTCGGCGGCTTCTTCCAAGGTTTTTGTCCCTGAAAGATCGGAGGAGGTGAAGATCACGATGGGGATATCGAACCCGTTGACGGGAGATTTTCCCAGAGAGAAGAGATACAGGTTTTCGCTTGCGGCGACGGTTTTTTCCAGATACGCCATCATTTCCTCCTGGGTGGTGGCCTGGTGAAGACCCGTTTCGTAGGAGGCGCGGGTGAAATAAGGCGTGTCGAAAATAAAGCTGTATTCGGGCCAGCTCAAAGGATCGTCTTTCAGGAAATTCTGACGCATCTCGTCGGTATAATCCTTGACGTTGGGGTTTGCGGAGGGACTGGGTTCAAAGCCGGTACCTGCCCGCATAGGAGGGGTGCAATCGATCAGAAGGTCGTTTTTCAGCTTTTCAGCAGAAAGGTACAGATTTTTGGTGACCTGATAATACCCGTTGCCTTTTACTACGTACCGGTAGTTTCCTACGGTAAGGTCGTAGAAGCTGTAGTAGGTTTCACCGCCTTCGGTTTGGATGGCATCCGCCGGAATTTCCTCTCCTTCGGAAAATTTTGTGTGCAGTGCCAAGGATACGGCTTCGGGAACCTTCAGCGTGACGATAGGGGAGAAGGTCCAGATTTTCTCTTCTCCATCAACGCGGATCTTAATTTCGGGGGTGCCGCTGTATAGAAAGGCGTTGTCAGGGGTAGAAGCAGACGCACGCACGTAGGTGCGTATTGCGGGCTCCGAGCCCGGGGAGAGGACGGTGCTTCCGCTGACCTCATTGACTGTCAGAAGGCTCTTTTTGCCCAGGATCAAGGTTCCGCCTCCGGTAAAGGTAGTGGCAAAGATCTCCTCGGCAGGGGAAAGGTCCAGGGTTTTGCCTGGGGTGGCAGAAAGGTGGATCTCACTTTCACCCGTTGCGGTAACGGAATAAGCATCCTTGACGGTGCAGTTTTGGACGGTGAGGGAGAGGGGCGCGGTAATGGGACACTTGTAGCCTACGCCGAAATCGCGAACGGTGCAGTCTTCTACCGTCAGGGTAAGTTTTTCCGTCAGCTTGCCAGCCGCATTGTGCGGTCCGCCTTGCAGCATACCCTCGTCGCCTACGGCAACCTCACAGTTTTTCAGCGTGATGGTGGAGGTGCCGGTATGGGTCTTGGTATAGCAGGTGCCTGCGTTGGCGTAGATCTTGCAGTTTTCGGCATACATCGTGGCGTTGCCCGTTTGGCTGTCCTTGTAGCTGCCCGCATAAAGGGTTTCCCAGCTACCTGAGAGGACGGTCAGCTTGCTATCGGAAACGAAGGTTGTTTTCGTATCGCCGTAGACACCTCCTGCCACGTTCAGGTAATGTCCGTTTTTATTGGGGGTGCAGGTAAGTCCTTTGCCCAGAACCAGATCGTAGCCGTTTCCGCAGAGAAAGGAATAGTTGGCGCCGTTGTGGACAAAATGCAGATTTTCATAGGTGGTATCGCCGACGTGGTGGACGTAGCTTTTCGTGATCTCCAGCGTCTCCGTTCCGGTTTTGCCGGTAACGGTCAGCTGATAGGGAAAGGGTGTTTTTCCGTAGGGATCGTTGGCGACAGTGATGCCGCTTAGCAAAACGAAGCGCACCTTTGCAGAGGCGGATGCCGCCTCACCGTTTGCTACTGCCAATGCTTCGGCAAGGGTAGATACGGGCTCTGCTTCCGTCAGGCCGCTGTTTTCGGCATTTCCCGCGGAGGAAATATAGACGGTAAGCTCGATATTCTCTGCCGTTGAGCTGAAAAACAGGGTTGCGGAAAGCATCAGGCAAAGCATCAAAACGGAAAGCAAGGAAAAAAAGTTTTTCTTGGTCATGGGCATTCTCCTTTTTTGATGATTCTTACCTTATTCTAATGAAAAAAAGGGGATCTGTCAATTTGTTTACAAAAAAATTGACTCAGGCGCGGCAATCTGCCGCGCCTGAGTGGGAATGTATGAGACCGAAAACTCCGGAGTCTTCTTTTTTATTGTATGCAAAGGGTGGTGAAAAATTACTCTTCTCCCTTTTCCTCCATTTCCTTCTGGATCTCGGGATCGTAGGAAAGAATGGGGGCTACGTCTTTTTTCTTTAGCTTGCGGTCTACGTAGTTCTTGGTGATCTTGACCACCAGGGGAGAGAGGGCGACTACCGCGATCAGGTTGGGGAACATCATCAGACCGTTGAAGGTATCGGAAATGTCCCAAGCCAGGGAGGAGGTCATGACTGCGCCGAACAGAATGGTGATCACGTGAATGATCTTGAATACCACCACGCTCTTTGCGCCGAATACGTATTCCCAAGCCTTGGAACCGTAGTGGCTCCAGCCGAGCACCGTGGTAAAGGCAAAGAGGAACATAGCGACAGCGATGAATTTCGCGCCGATGCCGCCCCAGGAGAAGACGGTATTGAAGGCACCGCCTACCAAGGTCGCATCGGTATGGCCTTCCAAGATCATACCGGTTTCCGTATTATAAGCACCGGAGGTGAGAACTACCAGCGCGGTCATGGTACATACGACCATGGTATCGGCAAATACCTCAAAAATGCCCCACATCCCCTGCTTCACGGGCTCCTTGACGTTGGAATTGGCGTGGACCATAACGGAGGAACCCAGACCTGCCTCGTTGGAGAAAACGCCGCGCTTGAAGCCCTGGGTCATAACCTTGGAAATGACGGTACCGATCCCGCCGCCCACGACGGCTTCGGGAACGAAAGCGTTGACGAAAATTGCCTTGAAGGCGGGGAGAATGGCGTCGTAATTTACGCCGATGATCACGATGGAGCCTGCCACGAAGGCAACGACCATAAAGGGAACGATCTTTTCCGCTACGCTTGCGATCCTCTTGACACCGCCCAGGGTGATGAGAGCGGTGAGGATCATGACCACAACGCCCAAAAGAACGTTGTAAAGTGAAATGCCGTCCATCACTTCGATGGAGGAAAGAGCCTTTACGTCAAAGGCGGAGGCAACGTTGGCAACGATCTTGTTTACCTGTCCCATGGAGCCGATGCCGAAGGCTGCCAGCATCGTAAAGAAGGAAAATACGATGGCAAGGATCTTGGAAGGGATGCGAAGCCCCTTCTTTTTGCCAAGACCGTCCTGCAGGTAGTACATTGCGCCACCTGACCATTCGCCCTTTTCATTGCGGCGGCGGAAGTAAATACCCAGCGCGTTTTCGGAGAAGTTGGTCATCATACCGAAGAATGCGGCGATCCACATCCAAAATACGGCTCCTGCGCCGCCTACACAGATGGCGGCGGCAACGCCTGCGATATTACCCGTGCCTACCGTGGCGGCAAGAGCGGTGCAAAGTGCCTGAAAGGGGGAGATGGAGCCTTTTTCCTTGGTGTGGGAAATGACCTCTTTCTTGAAAAGGCTTCCGATGGTTTCTTTCCACCAGTGAGCAAGATGGCTCACCTGGAAGAAGCGGGTGAGGGCTGTCATCAGAATGCCCGTACCGATGAGCAGGGCAAGACCGAACATACCCCATACGAAGCCGTTGACTTCGCTGTTGAGATTGGTAATAAATTCCAGCATAGCTGCCTCCAAAAAAATAAAATAAAAAAAGGATCGCGCGGCAAAGCACGATCCAATCTTGCAAAAAAAGATATGAATGGATGCGACTTTGTCCTTTTGCCTGAGAGATCGGCTGTATGCCTTGCACCTTCGGCACTCAATTCAATGAGCTTCTCCAAAGTTCCGTCAAATCGCAGTCCTCATCCCATAGGGAAACCTGAGAGTGTTACTCCTTCGGTAGGCCAACGCCTTCTCCCGCGATTCTCAACCGGAATCCTAATCGCACATTATTATACACGCTTTTTGTAAAAAAGCAATAGAAAAAAGGAAAAAACACTGTCTTTATGTAAAAAACAGTGTTTCTCACAAAAAGACAGTGCTTGGCTCCTTGCTTTATGTTCTTTTTTGACAAAGGTCAGTTGATCTCCTTTTTCAGACCGGCAACCTCGTCTACCGGGAGGGAGATCACGACGCCGTGAGCATCGGTCTTAGCGCCGCAGCTTTGGCTGATGGCTTCCATAATGGCTTTTTTCTGTTCTTTTTTTGCCAGGATCAGAACGATTTCTCGCTCTTCCTGAATGGAAATGCCCCAAAAGGCGGCGGCATCGTCGCTTTCCACACGTCTGGTATGGAAGACGGTTCCGCCTCCCGCGCCTGCTGTTCTTGCGGCAGACATTACCTCCTCGCTGTAGCCTTGATTGACGAAGGCGAGAATGAGAGAATGATCGGTGTTCATAGAGGGTTCCTCCTGTTTTTCTTCTTGGGGAGCGGCTTGGGACAAGAGCTGTAGGATGCCGAGGCTTCCTCCGTTCAGGGGGAGGGTGAACGCGATGCCGGTATTGGGCGCGCCCAGGTACAGCTCGTTTTGCAAAGCGGTTACGGCTTTGTGGGCAAGGTCGTTCTGCATGGGGGCGATGGTTACGGTCTTATCCGGTTCACCCAGACCCAGCATATCCACGATGGTGCTATTTGCGGTGCCTTTGGCAAAAACGAAATACTGCTCGGGAGTATTCAGCGACCGAAAGATCTTCTCTGCCTTCAGGCTCAGCTTGGGCGGGACGATGAGAAAGAGCAGGGAAAAGTGCTTTTTGATGGAATTCACGCGGATACCTCCTCCAGATCAATGATCACGTCGCAATCTGCGGGCAGGGTGGGAACGGTGGGCTCCAGGATGAGCTTTTCACGTTCGCGGAGTCGAAGCTGATAGGACAGGCCCATGATCTGAATGGCGATCAAGGGGGTCAGTGCTACCAGGGCGACTACGCCGAAGGCGTCGGACATAATATCGCCGCCAACGCTGGCGCAAACGCCAATGGAAAGGGGAATGAGAAAGGTAGAGGTCATAGGACCCGAGGCAACTCCGCCGGAGTCGAAGGCAATACCTACGAACATTTTCGGAACGAAGAAGGAAAGGGTCAGTGCCAACACGTAACCGGGAATGAGAATGAACTGAACGGGGATGCCCAAAAGGGTCCTCAAAATGGAGAGGGCGACGGAGGAGGCAACGCCGATGCTCATAGCGCGATTCATTGCCTTGATGGATACCATACCGTCGGTAACGTTTTCTACCTGGGCGTTCAGCACCTGGATGGCAGGCTCTGCTTTGACGATGAAGTAGCCGATGAGCGCGCCGATGGGAATCAAAAGCCACTTATACGGTCCTGCCGCAAGAGTTTCACCCAACAGCTCGCCTACGGGCGCAAAGCCGACTCCTACTCCGCAAAGGAAGAGAGCAAGACCGAAAAAGGTGAAGAAAAAGCCGATGACGACACGCCAGAACTGACGCTTGTGATAACGGCGGGTGAGAAACTGAAAGAGCAAGAATACTGCAACGAGGGGCAAAAGGGAGGCGGCGACCTCTTCTGCGTAGAAGTCGATCCGGGAGAAAAATTCCTTTGCAACCTGGCGGGTATTATTCAGAACGGGAATGGCATCCAGAGCAAAATCCGTATCGTCCGGACGGAAAAACAGACCCAAAAAGAGTACCGCGATAATGGGACCGATGCTGGAAAGGGCAACCAGACCGAAGGAGTCGGAGGCGGCGTTTTTATCGCTTCGCACGGAGGCAAGACCTACGCCCATTGCCATAATGAAGGGGACGGTCATAGGGCCGGTGGTCACACCGCCGGAATCAAAGGCAACGGCAAAAAAGTTTTTCGGAACGAAAACAGAAAGGATCAGAGCCAGAACGTACAGTGCGATCAGGATCACGGAAAGGCTGATCTGCTTGCGGATACGGATCACCGCTACACTGAGAAAAACGCCTACACCAACAGAGACTACCAGGATCAGGATCAGATTGGGGATGGCGGGTACCTGCTCTGCCAGAACGGCAAGGTCCGGCTCGGAAAGGGTGATGATGAGGCCCATCAGGAAGGTGAGCAGGATCAAAAGCACCGTTTTCTTCGTTTTGGAAAGCTGAACGCCGATACCCTCTCCCAAAGGAGTCATTGCCATTTCCGATCCCAGTTGGAACAGGGACATTCCCACCACCAAAAGACAGGCACCGGTGAAAAAGAGAGCGATATTGCCCAGATCCATAGGGGTTAAAAAGATACTGATACAAAGCACGATGAGGGTAATGGGCAGTACGGCTGCCACGGATTCCGTGATCTTTTCCTTCAGTTTCGGATTCAAAACGCGCCCTCCTTTCCAAAATTTTCTACATATTTAATATAGGATACCATAAAATATGAATTTTTGCAAGGAAAAAGCCGCGACCGAGTCGCGGCTTTGCAAAATATTTACATTTATTCTTGGTTTGCCAGGCTCTTTCCTTCCCATTCCTCGGGAACGGGAACGCCCATTACGTCGGCGATGGTGGGGGCAATATCCATAATGCTTACGCCCTCCAGCTTTTTGCCGGGGGTGAAGCGGGGACCGATGAAGAAGGTAGGAATGGTCATATCCTCATCCATTTGAGAACCGTGGATGCGGTCGTGACCGCCGTGGTCTGCCGTAACGATGATGGTATGATCGTGACCTGCCAATTCATAAACGCGCTTTACGTTTTCAATGGCTACGTGAATCTGATGGAGGTATTCCTTTGTCATCCAGCCAAAGTCGTGACCGCCCTTTTGGTCGGTTTCCACCTGATAAAGGAAGGTAAAGTCGGAATCACCCACCTTCAGGCGTTCCAGGGCAAGATCGGTTAGCTGGGTGTCGGTATCGTCATCCATTCTGGCGCAGATGAAGTAGTCGCGGTACAGGGTCTTGGGGCCTCCGATATCGCGGAGGGGCTGCCAGCCGAAGTACATATCGCTCTTTCCACCCATCGCGCGGATCTGCTCAAACAGACCGGGCAAGGGGCGAACCATAGGAACGTAGGTATTGGACAGGATGCCGTGGCGTTCCGGAGGAACGGAAAAGAACATAGACATATGGCAGGGCAGGGTGGAGGAGGGGAATACGGTGCGGCTTTCCAGACAGTAGGAGCCCAGCTTCATCATTTCTTCGATGAAGGGGTTGCCGCACTGCAGAAATCCGTC
>JAZPZL010000168.1:0-6827 GCA_045544655.1 Eubacteriales bacterium | reverse complement strand
ATTCGATACATATCAAAATGATTTACGGTAATCGAATCTCCATCGTATACATTGAGAATTGCATAAGTGGGACTAGAGACAAGAGCATTGGGAACAAGCTTTCCTACAAAGCCTCTCATAAAAACTGTTTTACCGCACCCCATCTCACCGTATAAAGCCAAAAAGTCGCCCTCCTTGCATTCTGAGGCAAGAAGCTCACCAATCGCTTGTGTTTCAAGTTCTGAAGAAGTTTTATATTTTCTCATATCGTCTCCAATTCAAAATCACGGGATCGAACGCGGTTCGACGATTACAGTCGTGTAATTCTTGTAGGTGATAAAACCCGGCTTCGAGCCGTTTGGTTTCTTAATATATCTGGCTTTTGTATAATCAACCTCGACCTTCACGCTTTCCTTGACCTCGGAATAGTAAGCGGCAAAGGAGGCGGCGGCTTCTAAATCGGCATTTTGAAATTCGCGCCCCTGCTCTGCTTTCAAAAGAACGTGGCTTCCGTGATAATTCTTTACGTGAAACCATAGATCCTCTTTTTCGGCATAAGCCGTGGAAACCGTATCATTTTGCAAATTATTCATTCCGATAAAAATCTGAAACCCGTTGGGGGACAAAACGAGGCGAGGCTTTGGTTTCTCTTTTTTCGTCTGAGGCTTTTTTAAAGAAGATACAAGTCTTCTACCATAGCTCCAATGAGAAAGCTCCTGACGTATTTGCATCAGATCCGCAGAGCTTACTGCGTGATCCAACATAGAATAAATACTGTCTGCATATTCAAGCTCGGCCTTTGCAATATCAATTTGCTCCAGCATTTTTTTCGTAGCAGTTTTCTTTTTCGTATATTCGCGGTAATAATTTTGAGCATTTTGCGAAGGAGTGAGCATAGGATCCAAAGGTATACGCACGGTTTCATAAGGTTCAGATGAATAATCCGTTGCCTCCACAAACGTATCACCCTTGCGGATGCGATACAATTCCTGCATGATCAGGTCCCCATACAGCTTGTCCTGCTCCGCATCGGAGGCCTCCTGGAGTTGAATTTCCTGGGCAGCAATCTTCTTTTCCAAACGATTTTTGCAATTCTTCAGAATCTGGGCAATATCGTTGTAGTGCTGTCTGCGACGCTCCGCGGCATTGCGGTTCAAATAGAATTTTTCAATTGCCTCAGAGGGTGATTTGCACGGTACCACACAAACATCGGAATCAAATTGCTTAATGTCGGTGAAAGAAAAGTCCATGGGACTTTCACCTTTTTTCAAAGCTTCTTGCGAGGAATAAATAATACAGGGATGAAAATCTCGTTTTTTAACAACGTCAATGATTGAGGAAAAGGCTTCCCAAAGCTTTTCAGCGGAAACCGTTGCGGTCGTGCCGTCGGCATCGCCGCAGGCGCGGCAAACAATCTCCCTAGCGGTAAGCTTTCCGAATCCTAAAAAGCATTTTTGGAAAAACTGATCCAAACGGCTCTCATCAGGCAAAGCGTGATAGCGCAGGAAAAATTGCTCCTTATCACACAAAACGGGATTGATCCTCTCCATCGTAGGCATCGGTGCATATTCAAAGCCTACCATAACGATCCGATCGAATTTTGTTGAAAGATCATTTTGGCGAAAAGCCGCAAGGATCTTTTGATCGTCATCAGCAAAAATTAGATTGGATCCACGCCCCATCATTTCACAATAAAGATACTTAGATTTGAAATAGCCAAGCTCGTCTCCACTGTCGAAAGAAATGCGAATGATGCGGTCAAAACCGATCTGCTCGATCGAGGTAATTTTTGCGCGGGAAAGATGCTTACGAAGAAGCATACACATCATCGGAGGCACGGCCGGATTCTCTCTCGGTTGATCAGAAAGAGCCATATACGGGGTAGAAGCAGTACAGTTAATGATCAGCTTGCTTCTATCGGGAATACGAAACAAAAGATCAATTTCATCCCGCTCAGGCTGACAAACCTTATCCACCTTCAAGCCGCAAAGCTTTTGAGAAAGCTCATAGGTCAATGCAGCGGTCATAAAAGAATCAAAAGGCATATTTTTCTCCGCAATAAGTAAAATGTAACAAAGGAGTGATGATATGAGTCATAGTAAAAACTGTTGCACCCTCAATGATCTACGAAAACTAGAGGTCATAAATATATGCGACGGGAAACGTCTCGGTTGTATCTATGATCTTGAACTGGATCTTTGCTCGGGATGTATCCTTGCAATTCTGATCCCCAGAAAAACGGAATTGAACGAGCTTTTTTGTAAAAAAGACAAGCGCTACGTCAAAATTCCGTGGAATTGCATAGAACGCATCGGGGACGACATCATTTTGGTGCACTTGGAATCAAATCCATAATTATCCAACCAATTTCAAAAACAGTTCTCTGTTGATCTCATCTTGAACAGCTTTTTCTTCCGCAGTAGTCTTCCCTACCACGGGAGCAAATTTCAGACAGATAACGGTATCGGCAGGCAAAGAAGAAAAGCCCTTTTTCTTATAAAGTGCAGTGTCACCCAATCGTAAACCAAAATAATCCACTGCAGATTTGGGAAGTTCAGAATAAATTTCGTAAAGGTTCACCAGTGCGCCGTTTTGAGCAAGCTCGGAATAAAAGTACTCATCCAAAAGCAGAAAGCATCCATCACCGGACAAAACTTCATCAGAATAGGCTTTAAATTCCTCGCGAGCCTGGATCTTCTGTCCCTCATTCTTCAACAGATCAAAGTCGGAATGCAAAACGTAATTTTTCATTTCAACAGAAACAGAAGCATCACCGTTAACGTCACTGAGCAATTCCTCGGCAGACTGTATCATTTGCTGACAAACGTCGTCCGACAAAATCGTAGCCCCTGCATATAGCAAGGCGGCATCCGCATCATCTTTTGAAAAGAACTGAACGGTTGCAATCATAACCAGCGAAAGAAACACAACGGCTAGCAAAACGAACCATTTGTTGTAATACCAAAAATTCTCGATCCATTGCTTTGGCGTCAATTTCGGGCAAGGATATTTTTCTTCCATAAGCTCCCCTTTTCACAAGAATCAAATTCGCTCGGTTATTTTAAAAATCCGGCGATAATTTGCTCTTCCGCTTCTGCCTCGGTAAGTCCGAGGGTCATTAATTTCATCAACTGCTCTCCTGCAATTTTACCGATTGCCGCCTCGTGGATCAAAGATGCGTTGATATGATTGGCAGATACCTCGGGAACGGCAAGAACGGTTGCCTGATCCATAATAATAGCATCACATTCCGTATGACCGTGGCAAAGGTTGTTTCCGTTAATGCGGGAAATAAATTCCTGATGGGAATGATTTTTCGCTACAGATCTGGAAATAACGTTAGTAGAAGAATTCTCGCCGTTTAAATGAACGGTGAAATCGGTAATAGCAGATTGAGTCCCCTCAGTAAGCAACTTTTCACGAATGATCAGCGTAGCATCGTCTGCAACGGTCGCGGTTGTCTTGCGCTCCGTTGAATCAACGCCACCGATTTGTGTGGTTTCAAGCTCCATCGTGGCACCTTTTTCGAGAAAAATAACGGTTTGAGGATTCATAACATTTTTCCCTTCGCCTTCACCCTGACCGAAATGCTTTTCCACATAGCGAACGACAGAATTTTCACCAACGTGAAAGGTATGAATACCATCGTGCTTTGCAGTATCACATCCACTGTTATGAATACCGCATCCCGCAACGATGGTTACATCACAATTTTCACCAATGTAAAAATCGTTATAAACCGTATCGGTAAATCCGGTCTGAGTCAGAATTACGGGAATATGCACAGACTCGTTTTTCGTGTTGGGCATAATCTTAATATCGATACCGGGAGCGTTGTCTTTGTTTGTAATAATAATATGCTCGGTTGAGGCTCTTCCCGCACTTTCACCGTTTTTGCGTATGTTAAATGCACCGGTAGGAATTTCGTGAAGATCGGCTATTTCTTTCAAAAGATTCTTTTCAATAATATCCATATCCTACCTCCTTACATATTATCCTGCAACACGGAGCATACGGAGCTCTGCCCCAAAAGCTGAGGAAGAATCTCTTCCTTCGTTCCGCTTTTCGATACCTTGCCGTCAGCAATCACAACGATGCGATCTGCAATGTTCAAAATTCTTTCCTGATGAGAAATAATCAAAATCGACCCTTTTACGTCATCACGAAGCTTCTCGAATACCTGAATCAGATTTTGGAAGCTCCAAAGATCGATACCGGCTTCAGGCTCGTCAAAAATAGAAAACTCAGTTCCTCTGGCGATAATCTGCGCGATCTCAATTCGCTTCAATTCACCGCCCGAGAGTGAAGCATTAACCTCGCGGTTAATATATTCCCTGGCACAAAGACCAACGCGGGAAAGATATTCACAAGCCTCAGAAACGCCGATCTCCTTGCCGGAAGCAAGACGGATCAGATCCATCACGCAAAGTCCCTTGAATCGTACCGGCTGCTGAAAAGCAAAGCTGATCCCCCGCTTAGCCCGTTCCGTAATCGAAAGATCGGTAATATCCTCGCCGTTAAAGATCAACTGTCCCGAGGTAGGCTGATAAATACCTGCAATAATCTTTGCCAAGGTGCTTTTACCGCCACCGTTTGGTCCGGTAAAAGCAGTAAAGCCATCATCAATGGTAAGATTAACACCACTCAAAATCTCCTTGCTCCCCTCGGGAGAATCCACCTTAAAGCAAACGTTTTTCAGTTCTAACATAACTCAAATCAACTTTCAATCTACGAATTCTTTAGTTTTTCCGCTTCCTCTTTTTCGAGAACAGTATACGCAACCTTGCCAACCAAGGTTTTGGGAAGCGTCTTGCGAATCTCAATATCGTAGGGCAAAGCGTATTTTGCAATATTCTTTTTGCAATGCTCACGAAGGGATTCAAGTGTTTTTTCATCCGGCTCAAAACCGTCGCGAAGCATAACGAACGCTTTGATCTTTTGCATCTTGACGGGATCGGGAACACCGATCACACAGCTCATCTGGACTGCATCGTGAGATTCGATAATATTCTCAAGCTGAGACGGATAAACATTATAACCCGAGGTAATGATCATTCGCTTGATTCTCTGCTTAAAGAAAATATATCCTTCTTCATTCATATAGCCCAGGTCACCGGTATGTAACCAAACTCTTCCATCATTATGCTTACGAAGAGTATTCGCATTTTCTTCGGGATGATTCAGATATCCGAGCATCACCGAAGGTCCGGTCAGGCAGATTTCACCGTCCTCGCCATAAGGAAGTTCTTCTTCCGTGCCCACCTTACAGATCTTGTAATAGGTATCGGGATACGGAAGCCCGATGCTCCCCTCAACCTCTTTGTGGAAGGGCGTCAAGCAGCTTGCGGTAACACACTCGGTCGTACCGTACCCCTCACGAATGCGTACGTTTGCGCCGTGATCCTCGAGAAACTTATCAAACTTTTTCTTCAGTTCAATGGAAAGGCTGTCACCACCGGAAAAAACGCCCATCAAGGAATCGAATCTTTTACCGTTAAGATACGTATTGCGGGTAAGGGTCTCAAATAAGGTAGGTACGCCTGCAATGTAATTCGGGCGTTCCTTTACGATCAGCTCAGCATATTCCTTCGGTGTAAAACGAGGAATCAAGATGGAGGTACCGCCTGCTACCAGCATCGTATGAACGCACACACCCAAACCAAAGCCGTGAAACATAGGCATTGCCGCAAGCATACGCTTTCCGGTAACAGGACGGTTACACATCGTAATGGTCTGGAGAGCAAGTGCATTAAAATTCAAATTGGAAAGCAAGATTCCTTTGGTAACTCCGGTAGTACCGCCTGAGAACAGGATAACTGCAGGATCGTGTTCATATTTTTCAACTAAATACTCACCCTCATACGATTTTCCGAGTTTTAGAAAATCCTTCCATAAGACAACGCGCTCATCTTCGGGAATGGAAGGAATTTTACGGCCTTGGGTCAACTGAAATCCCACGCTTTTAACCAATCCAAGGCTGTCGGCAACGGAAGTGATGAGTATTTTATCAAGCTTAACAGAATTGCCGACCGCTGCAATTTTATTGTAAAACTGGTTCAAGGTAACAATAACGTTGCTGCCGGCCTCTTTCAGATAGAATGCAATTTCACCCTCAGCAGACAAGGGATGGATCATCGTAGCAATTGCGCCGATCCGGTTCAAGGCGTACAAGCAATATACCGTTTGAGGAACATTGGGCATACAAAGACATACGCGCTGACCTTCACCGATTCCAATCGCTTTAAAAGCTCTCGCACAAAGATCGATCATCTCTGCAAGGGTACGGTAATCGGTTTTCTTACCCATAAACGAAAGGGCAATTTGATCCGGATAAGTAGTAGCTGTATTTAATACAACGCGGCTCATGGAAAGCTTCGGATATTCCAAATGAAAGGAAACGTCGCCGTAATTTTCAAGCCAAGGTGCTTTGATCTCTTCCATTAATATTCTCCTTCAAAATCAATTTGATTTGTCAACGGTTCATCCAAAACCTCGGGATGAGCCATAATATAACGCAAGATTTTAACGCTGTTTGCAAAATAAAATCCGTCCGCAATTCTCTCGTCAATGGTAAATCCCATCGGCAAAAGTTCGCGCATCTCATAGCTGCCGTCGGGATGGAAAACCGGTTTCCATTTCTTTTCACCAATAATTACAAAAAATGAATTGGTACCCCAATCGATCAAATGATGATAAGAAGCGTTCATTTTAATGCTGCCAAGGTTGGAAACGAAGCAGGTGGAATGATAGGGGTCGATTTGCTCCAAAAATAAAGGAAGCCATCCGTGATATTCCAACCAGAAAAGAATCCTTGCGACAAAGCGTAAAAGGAAACGAGGAATTTTATT
>JAZPZL010000167.1:0-5224 GCA_045544655.1 Eubacteriales bacterium | reverse complement strand
CATCGTACCGTCTGCCAGAATCATGGTAGTCATCCTGTAGGTATCGGCAAGCTCAAAGCCCTTTACGGTAAGCTCTGCCATTTCCTGGACGGAGCTGGGAGCAAGAACGATCATGTGGAAGTCACCGTGACCTGCACCGCGTGTAGCCTGAAAATAGTCAGACTGGCTGGGCTGAATACCGCCGAGACCGGGACCGCCGCGCTGAACGTTTACAACCAATGCGGGAAGATCCGCACCTGCCAGGTAAGAAAGACCTTCGCCCTTCAGAGAAATTCCGGGGCTGGAAGAAGAGGTCATAACACGCTTGCCAGTGGAAGCAACGCCGTATACCATATTGATCGCAGCAATCTCACTTTCTGCCTGAAGGAAGGTACCGCCGATCTTGGGCATTTTCTTTGCCATATAAGCGGCAACCTCAGTCTGGGGAGTGATCGGATAACCAAAGTAGTGACGGCAACCTGCGAGAATTGCAGCTTCCGCAATGGCTTCGTTACCCTTCATCAAAATCTTTTCTGCCATATTCTTCACCTCTCAACCTTGATTACGCAATCGGGACACATCTGCGCGCAGAATGCACATCCAACGCAATCCTCCTGCTTGGTAATTTCAGCAGGATGGTGACCTTTCTTATTGATCTTATCGGGCGCAAGTCTGATCAGCTTTTTTGGACAAGCATCAACACAAAGACCGCAACCCTTACAAAAATCGGTATTGAATGTAAGTTTTGCCATAAAAGTTTCTCCTTTTTACAAATCAATAATACTTCTTTTGCAGCTTCAGCGGATAAAGACCTGAGATCTTTTCCCGCAAAGTTTCATATAATTCCTCTCGCACGGTTGTCATAACGACTGGCAAAGCACACAGCCGGGAAAAGCTCTTTGCCTTTTCAACGGTGGAAAGCACGTCCTCCGGAGTGGTTTCTTCTCCCAGGTTGGAGTTATTTACGATACCGGTAAAGCGGATTCCCGCAGCCTGTTCCATTTCCTTCATAACCTCCAGCATAGATTGATTATCTCTGGTAAGAGGTCTGAAGAAATTTACAACAAGGAGCATTTCAAAGTTGTTTTCATCAACGATTGCAGGCGCAAGTCTTCCCAGTGCTAAAGCACCGCGGTCATCTCCGCCAATATCCAAAACAAAATGACTTTCACGGTCATCGATCACCGCATACATAGCCTGCGGTAAAGCAGGCACGTCCACGTTGGTATTGGCAAACTCCGACGAGATCAAAGGAATTCCAGCTTTCTGAAAATCCTCCAGACTGTCTTTGGTGCGAAAATAGGGATTCACAATGTCAAGGTCGCAAACGGAAACTTGCTTTCCTTCTCCCTTCATTGAAAAGGCGAGATTGACAGCAATATTGGTTTTTCCGCTTCCGTAGTGACCTGCCAGAATGGTGATCCGCTTATCCATTGCAGACTTTTACAGTCCAGCCGTTTGCATCCTCGACCTTGCCCCACTGGATACCGGTCAAATTATCGTAAAGCTTCTGAGTCAGTTCACCGATCTTGTTATCGCAAACTACGTATTCCTTGCCCTGATAGAAAAGCTGACCGATGGGAGATACAACGGCAGCGGTACCGGTACCCCAGGCTTCCTCAAGCTTGCCGTTTGCGGCAGCCTCGAAAAGCTCGTCAACGGAGATCAGTCTTTCCTCAACGGTATAACCCCAGGAGCGAAGAAGCTCAACACAGCTCTTTCTGGTGATACCGGGAAGAACAGATCCGGTCAATTCGGGCGTAACGATCTTTCCGTCGATCTTGAACATAACGTTCATAGCACCAACTTCTTCGATGTATTTTCTTTCAACGCCGTCAAGCCAAAGAACCTGAGTGTATCCGTTCTTTTCAGCTCTTTCACCGGCACGAAGGGATGCAGCGTAGTTACCGCCGCACTTTGCATAACCGGTACCGCCTCTTACCGCACGAACGTCCTGAGACTCAATAGCGATCTTAACGGGATTGATGCCTTCTGCATAATACGCACCTACGGGAGAGCAAATTACGGCAAAAGTAGCATTCTTTACAGCGTGAACGCCGAGATGAGGATCGTTGCCGTACATAAAAGGACGGAGATACAGGCTGGTACCTTCGGAATGAGGAACCCAATCCTTCTCCAGCTCAACCAGCTTCATAAGGATGTCGAGGCATCCCTCTTCATCCAGCTCAGGAAGACAAAGACGCTCTGCACTGTTGTTCAGACGCTTGATGTTTTCCATAGGACGGAACAAAGAGATGTCACCGTTTGCCTTGCGGTAAGCCTTCATACCCTCGAAGATCTCAACGCCGTAATGGAAAACGGTGGAAGCGGGATGAAGCGCAATGGGACCGAAAGGAACGATTCTGGCATCGTGCCAGCCTTCTTCCAGGTTATAGTCCATCAGGAACATATGGTCGGTAAACAGCTTACCGAAGCCCAGCTTGGACTCGTCTGCAGGCTTCTCCTTGGGAGAAGCGGTCTTGGTAACAGAAATAGAATACTTCATTGTAATTCTCCTTTTCTATAAAAAGCTTAAAGCTTGTTTCTCTGAATTTTTCCGCTGACAGTTTTGGGCAGTTCATCGCGGAATACAACCAATCTGGGATACTTGTAAGGAGCGGTATGCTCTTTTACGTAGTTCTGAATCTCTTTCTTCAGTTCCTCCGTGCCTTCCGTACCCTTGGTCAAAACGATGCTTGCCTTAACGATCTGTCCTCTTACTTCATCGGGTGCGGCGGATACACCGCATTCCAAAACGTAAGGAAGCTCCATAATAACACTTTCGATTTCAAACGGTCCGATACGGTAACCGGAGGACTTGATAACGTCATCCGCTCTGCCAACGTACCAGAAGAATCCGTCTTCATCGCGCCAAGCTAGGTCACCGGTATGATAATAGCCGTCTCGGATTGCCTCGTTGGTCTTTTCTTCATCGTTGAAATATCCAACGAAGAGACCGCAAGGAGCGCCATTTTTCAGGTTAATTACCACTTCACCGGGTTCACCGTTGGCAACGGCGTTTCCGTCTGCATCAACGAGTTCAACGTCGTAAATGGGAGCGGGCTTGCCCATAGAACCGATCTTGTGAGAAGCGCCGATCATATTACCGACGATCATCGTACTTTCGGTCTGACCGAAGCCCTCCAGGATCTGGAGACCGGTCGCCTTTTCAAATTGACGGTAAACCTCGGGATTCAGAGCCTCACCTGCAGTAGTCATATGGCGAACGGAGGACAAATCATATTGGGAAATGTCCTGCTTGATCATCATACGTAGCATGGTAGGAGGCGCACAGAACGTTGTGATCTGATGCTTTGCAAACATAGGAAGGATCTGGGAAGCATCAAAACGATCAAAGTCATAAACGAAGATCGCAGCCTCACAAAGCCACTGTCCGTAAAGCTTACCCCACATAGACTTAGCCCAGCCGGTATCGGAAATGGTAAAGTGCAGTCCGTCGGGATCAACACAGTGCCAGTATTTTGCGGTATGGAAGTGTCCCAGAGGATACTTATGATTGTGCGCCGCAATCTTGGGATATCCGGAGGTTCCGGAAGTAAAGAACATCAAAAGCAGATCGTCTCCGCAGGGAGAATCCTCGGTGCGGTTAAAGTGGGAGCTGTAAAGAGTATACTCTTCATCAAAGGAACGCCAGCCTTCCCTCTTTCCATTCACGATCAGCTTCACAGACAGCTCGGGGTGATTTGCGGCAGCACGGTCAACGTGCTCAGCAAGATCACCGTCTGCAGTACATACAATCCCCTTGACTCCGGCTGCTCCGAATCTGTAATCCAGATCATGCTCAAGAAGCTGGTTGGGAGCGGGAATTGCAACGGCACCCAGCTTATTCAAGCCAAGCATTGCAAACCAGAACTGATAATGACGCTTCAGAATCAGCATTACCTTATCACCCTTTTTGATACCAAGGGACTTAAAGTAGTTTGCACACTGGTTGGAAGCCTTTTGAATATCCTTGAAGGTGAACCTTCTCTCGGTCAGATCCTTTGCGATGTGAAGCATCGCCAGCTTGTTGGGTTCACGGGTTGCAAGCTCATCAATCAGATCAAAGGCAAAATTGAATTTTTCGGTATTCTTAAACTTAATGGAGGTAGGAGTACCGTTTTCATTTTCAACAACGTCAATGAAATTCTGATAAATACGAGGCTTGGTATCTTTCTTACCGATGGTACCGGAAGCAATTGCTTTGGGACTGGTAAGCTCAGGAATAGGTTCACCGGTGGGGTTCAGCACGATTGCATAGAATACGCAGTCCTCGCCTTGTACGGCAATCATACCGTGAGGCGCAGAGCTATCGTAATAAATGCTGTCGCCGGGGCCGAGAACCTCTCTGTGTTCCCCGATCTGAACCATCAGATGACCTTCAATTACAATGTCGCACTCCTGACCGGAATGGGTAGTCAATTCAATGTCGCGATTCTGAGCTGCCTCGTCATAACGGATCTTAACGTACAAGGGCTCTGCAATACGGTTGCGAAAAGAATACGCCATATTGTAATAAGTCATACCGTGAGCATCGGTAACCTCTTGACCTTCACCGTTTCTGGTCAAGGTGTAGGATTTCAAATTCGGGCTATGACCTTCAATAATATCGGTCACGTTAACGTTTAAAGCCAAGGAACAGCGATAAATAAACGCAAAGTTTAAATCACTTCGTCCGTTTTCGCAATCCAGATACTCTTCCACCGAAACGTCAGTCTTCACCGCCATCTCCTCGGGAGAAAGCCCCTGTATTTGGCGAAGCTCGCGTATACGCGCAGCCATTTCCTGAATTTTAAATTCAAGTCCTGTGATCTTATTCATACAAACTCCATATCCGGGACAAAAAAGCACCCGTCCCAAAAGTTTTACTTTGAGACGAGTGCAAAATTTCTAACACCCGCGGTACCACTCAAATTGCAGTAACACTGCCACTCAGGATCCAACAATCCGTATGCATTAACGCAGCAATCACGGAGAGGTTCTACTCCCTTTTGGTTTCTTCCTCCCGGCTCGGAAGCTACAAACAAAGCATCGATCCTTAGTGACTCGCACCAGCCGCCACTTCTCTGAAAGGTCTTTGCATTGCCCTCTTCTTCAACGCCTTTAAAGATAATTGATTATAGCACTTTTTTGCAGGTCTGTCAAGCAAATTATGCAAATTTCGTCATCAAAGCTTGTTACGCTGAATTTTTCCACTGATCGTCTTAGGTAATTCATCGCGGAATTCTACGACGCGAGGATATTT
>JAZPZL010000166.1:0-7937 GCA_045544655.1 Eubacteriales bacterium | reverse complement strand
AGGGGTACAAATATGCACTGCATCCGGCTTTTCCACCGCGATCATTTTCTTATAATCGGCATAGACGGGCAGCTCCAGTCCGTGAAGGTCAAGGAGAGCCTTTGCCGCTTCGGGATCGGGATCACAAACGGCGGCAAAATTTACGTCTTTCAGGTTCTTTAATGCATCTGCGTGGTTGGTACTGATGGCACCGCAACCGATCAAAACAGCTTTTTTCATTTCTCAGTCCTCTTTTTTCATCAAAAGGGCTGCCGTGGTTTCACGACAGCCCGGCAATTTGCATTATAAATCAGCTCTCGAAAAAAATCAATAGGTTCCGTCCAAATCGGCGGCAACTCCGTTGTCTGCAACGGGAGCCTTGCGACGGCTGGTCTTGACTCTCTTCATCAGCTCATCGTAATAGAGGTCGTCGTTCAGAGGAAGCTCAACGGTCTCGCCCAGCCAGGAGGACAGGATCATAGCGTTGGCGAGCTGTACGCCGTACAGACCCTCTTCTGCGCGAGCGTAGAGAGGCTCGATGCCCAGCGCTGCCTTTGCCACGTTGGAAAGGATGCCTGCGTGCTGAGGATTGGGAGCGTCGATCTCGATCTCTTCTACCTCGAAGGGAGGCTTCTTCATACCGTTGCCGCTATCGCCGGAAACGTTGTACTCTCTCTCATCTACGGAAAGCTTGTAGAAGGTCAGGGTGTTTTTCTTCTGATCCTTACCGTCACCGGTTACCACGTTCTCGTAAACCAGTTTACCCTTCGTACCGCAGATCTCGAAGCGGTTGGTACCGGGGCAGTCACCGGTGGTGGTGATGAAGCAGCCGGTCGCACCGTTTTCATATTCAAAGTATGCGGTAACGTCGTCCTCAACCTCAATGTCGTGCCACTTGCCTGCATGGCAGAATGCGCGAACCTTGCTGGGAACCATGCCTGCGATCCACCAGAAGAGGTCGATGTTGTGGGGAGCCTGGTTCATCAGAACGCCGCCGCCCTCACCGGACCAGGTAGCGCGCCAGTCGCCGGAATCGTAGTAGGTCTGGGTGCGGTACCAGTCGGTAATGAGCCAGTTGGTACGCTTGATCTCGCCCAGCTCGCCGTTTGCGATCATTTCCTTCATTTTCTTGAAATGGGGGTTGGTACGCTGGTTGAACATAATGCCGAAGAGCTGGTTGGGATGCTTCTTGGCTTCCTCGATCATTTCCTTGACCTGCTTGGTGTAAACGCCTGCGGGCTTTTCAACCACGATGTGCAGACCTGCCTTCAATGCCTTGATGGCAACGGTGGGGTGGTCGTAGTGGGGGATACCCACGATTACCACGTCACAAGCGCCGGAGGCGATGAGGGACTCGTCACTGTCGAAGAACTGAACGTCCTTCATCAGGGGATTCTCAGCGTACTTTGCTTTTACTGCTTCCAGCTTCTTGGGGTTGAGATCGGCAATTGCGGTCAGAACGCCGCATTCGATCTTGCCTTCCATAAAATTCTTGATGTGGGTATTACCGATGTTACCCGCACCGATCATACCGAATCTTACTTGCTCCATGCCATATCCTCACTTTCTTTAAATCCGATGCCGGTAAGAACCTCCTTCAGGCTCTTTACGGCAAAATCAAAGGACTCGTTGCTGTCCTTAAAGGAAAACTTGGTTTTGAGTTCGTGCTTGTCAATGTCACCGTAGCCCTGGAACTTCTTCAGATGGGGCTCCAGAACCAGGAAGGAATCCCCTGCAAAAAGGGAATCGTGATGGGTGATGGCTTCTGCGATCATACCGTCACCGTAGCCTGCGGGAACGATCACGTGCTCCTTGGTGCAGTCCTTGATGTGGAGGTAATCCACGTAGGGCATATGCTTCTTGATGGTCAGTGCCTGATCCACGTCTGCCATACGGTAGTTGGAGGGATCGAAGATGCCGCCCAGATCGGAAACGCTTTCGTGAATGTCGATGACCTGTTCCATCTTTTCACCGTAGATGCGGGCTTCATTCTCGTGCATCAGACGGACGTTCTGGGTCTTGGCGTAATCGCAGAGCTTCTGCAGTCTTGCCATAACCTCCTCGCGATAAGCACGGGGATCTTCTCCTTCGGGAATGAAGTAGGAGAACATACGGATGCGCTCAGCACCCAGAATGTGACAGATCTCGCACAGACGGCGCAGGGACTCCAGAGAATGCTCGAAGGGAGCGGTGATGTCGGTCTTACCCAGACGGCTTCCCAAAGCGGAAATGCCGATGCCGTTTGCATCCAGCTTAGCCTTTACTTCCTTTGCGGAAGCGTCGGACTGAGCGTCGATGGGACCGGTTGCCAGACCTCTCAGCTCAACGAAGCGAATGCGGTTTCTTTTCAAAGCGGCGATCTGTACGTCCAGATCCTTGCCCGCTTCATCCGCAAAAGCGGAAAGATAATACTTTGCCATTTTTTCCTCCTTCGCTTACAGCCAGCCCTGAGACTTGAGGTACTCTGCACTTTCGCGCATCTGTCCGATGGGGTCTGGCTTATTGGTTGCGTTGTCCTGCTCAACGAAGGCGTTGACACAGCCGTTTGCTTCCAGAGCCTTTACTGCGGCGTGAAGGTCGATGATACCGGAGCCTACGGGGCAGAAATTCTCCTGAGCGATGGAAATGCGCTTGGTGGGATCTGCAAGGGCTCTTGCCTTCTGCTCCTCGTTGGGGGCGTACATATCCTTCAGGTGCGCATTGAAAAGTCTGCCGTTCAGACGGTTCAGCTCGGTGGTGATATCTCCTCCGCCAACGTGGATCCAGCAAACGTCGGCAATGATATCCCAATCGCATTCTTCAACCAGATAATCGAAGATGCATCTGCCGTTGTCCAGAGGATCGAACTCGAAGTTGTGGTTATGATATGCAAAGCGAAGCCCTGCATCCTTCAGCTTTTCGGAAATGGTGTTGTACTGATTCAAAAAGCCCTTGAAGGTCTCAACCTTTCCGTCGCGCAGGGAAGAGTGCATTGCGCCGAGACCGACAACGGGGATTCCCGCGGTCTTATGGAAACGGATTACCTCGTCCAGATTCTCTTCCAGCATTTTATTGGGGAAGTGGGTCAAAGGAATGGGAAGCTCCAGCTCTTGGCTGAGATCACGCAGAAATACGGGATCGCTTTCTACGAAGCCTGCACCGCTTGCCTGGATCATTTCGTAACCCATATTTTTAATCTGAGTGAGTGTTTCTCTCATATCCTCGGGTGTTTTGCACTGAAGGCGGAGAGAATACATTTGTGCGCCGATTTTCATAGAAGACTCCTTTTCTTCATTTTATTTCATCATCCATTATAGGAGAAAATCGGGAAAAGTTCCATTGAGAATATCGTTAAAACTATTGCAAATCTTGCTTTTGTTTGGTATTATATTCATATCTTATTCTGCATCATTATGCTCATAAGTCAAAAAAATGAGCTGGGAGGTTCCCGTGACCATTATTATTCCCGCCTATAAGCCGGATGAAAAGCTCGTCGGCTTGTTGGATGAACTGAAAAAAAGCACCTCTGCCCGCATTCTCGTGGTCAACGACGGATCGGGGGAGGCTTATGATGATATTTTTTGCAAGGTGAAGGAGCGCGGCGTGATCCTTTTGAATCACGAGGTCAACCGCGGCAAGGGCGCGGCCTTGAAAACCGCCTTTTCCTATTTGCTGGAAGAGGGAGCGGAACAAGGCGCGATCTGTACCGCCGATGCGGACGGGCAGCATTTGCCCGAGGATATCTTGCGCTGTCTGGATTGCGCGGAGAAAAATCCCGATACCCTGGTTCTCGGCTCCCGCAGCTTTCGCGGAGACGTGCCTGCCAGAAGCCGCTTCGGCAATACCGCCTCCCGCATCACCTTCCATCTTCTAATGGGAAAGCGGGTGTACGATACCCAGACGGGTCTGCGTGCCTTTACCCCCTCGCTCCTGCCTCAGATGCTGGAGATCGCGGAGGATCGCTACGAATATGAGATGCGGATGCTTTGTAACGCAGTGCGGAAAAAGACTCCCATCAAAGAGGTGGAGATCCGTACCGTTTATATTGAGGAGAATAAATCCAGCCATTTCAATCCCCTGAAGGATGCTATGAAGGTATACGGTCTTCTGATCCGCTGTGCTTTGGGACCCTTCTTCCAGATCCTTTCGTTTCTGTTTTCATCCTTGTTCGCCTTCGTGTTGGATGCTACGGCGTATTTTCTGCTGCTTCGCTTTCTCTTTCCTCTTTTCCTGAAGGAGGAGCGGGTCCTTGTCTTTGCCGCCCTATTGTGCGCCCGGGTCATCTCTTCTCTGGTAAATTTTGCCATCAACGGTACCGTGGTGTTCCGCAATATGGAAAAGCCCGTTCGGAGTTTGATCCTGTACTTTATTCTGGTAGTCGGCGTTTTCCTTTCCAACGATCAGCTGAACGCTCTGTTTTATCTGACTCTGGGGATCCATCCCCTCGTTTCTCATTTTATGTCCCAGATCATTTGCTTCCCCATTAGCTTTTTTGCTCAGAAATACGTGGTATTTCCGAAAGGCAAGGCGAAAAAATGACCGCACCCCAAATCAAGCGCCTCCTGGTCTTTTTTGCCATTGACCTTGCGGTGCTGGGGATCGCTCTTTGCACCTTCGCTTTGTTTCATCACGTGCTTCCCCGCAGCATCGGCAATCTTTACGGTTCCACCGGCAAGGGAGAAGCGGTGGATTTCGGCGAAAAATTTCCCGAAAAATTTGCCGCGCCGGGCGAGGTCGTCCAGGAAGAGGGAGTTTATCGGGACGAGGATCTTTCCCTGACTCTTTCCACCCACTCCGAGGACGGAGTCACCTATTACGTGGCGGATTTTTACATCCGTTCCATTACGAGCCTTCGCACGGCGATGGCGACGGAGGAGTTTACCACGGGCGTGGCGGATTCCGTTTTGAATATGGCAAAGGAAAACAACGCGCTTCTTGCGGTTTCCGGAGATTACTTCGGCATCCGTCAGCGGGGGATCGTGATACGAAACGGTGAGATCTTCCGCAAAACCAAGGCGCACCAGATCTGTGTACTTTATTACGACGGTACGATGGAGACCTATTCCTTTTCCGAATTTGACGTGGAAAAGGCCATTGCGGGCGGTGCCTGGCAGGCTTGGGATTTCGGTCCCGCCTTGCTGGACCGTGACGGGAAAGCCATTGCGGAGTTTGAAACGGGCATTGCGGGAGAAAATCCCCGTATCGCCATCGGCTATTACGAGCCGGGGCATTACTGTCTGGTTGCCGTGGACGGCAGACAAAGCCATTCCCGCGGAATGACTCTTGCGGAGCTGTCCGCTCTGTTTGAAAGGCTTGGCTGTAAGCGGGCTTACAATCTGGACGGCGGACATTCTGCCGTAATGGTTTACAACGGCGCTCTCTTTTCTTCTCCCTCCAAGGGGGAGGGGAGAGATATCAGCGATATCATCTATCTTGCGCCCGGGAAAAAGGAGGAGCAATGAAACGTTTTTTTTTGGTTTTGGGGAGGATCCTGCCTCACGCGGTCCTCGTTTTGAGCGTGATGATGCTCACCTTTTTCTGCATTGATCTGGTGAATAGCTCCATGGCGTTTTTAAACAATACCTTGACCAAGTGGCTGTTGGCAGTCTTTTCGGTCTTGTCTTTGATCCTTGCGGTATGTTACGTATTCAAGGAAGAGAAAAAACATTGAAGGAAAAGAGGTTATTTATGAAATTCGATTATAAACTGTTCAAAAAAGTTCTGATCGCCTTTGGCGTTTTGACACCGCTTGCTTTGATCTTGCGCCTGTTTACCTATTGGAAGGAGCTGGAGATCACGACGGGCTTCTTTTCCGGGAACGGCGCAGGATGCTTTATTTTCAATCTCATCGGTTTCGTCGTTTTCTTTCTTTGTCTTTTGCTCACCTGCTACAAGGGAGGAAGCTTTGTAGGAGAATCCTCCGTCAAGTCTTCCGTTTCCTACGCGGAAGAGGACGATCTTTTAAGACAGGAGGAAGAGGAGGTTTTTGACGAGGTCGAGGAAGACTATCCGGATTATTTCCTCCACGGCTTTGCCAAAAAATGCACGGTTTGGTTCGGAACCTTTTCCGCCTTTGCCGCGCTTCTTCCCGGCTTTGGTCTGCTTTCCCACGGTCTTTCCTTCTTGGTGGAAAAAGAAAGCCTGTCCGATACCTACGCGATGATCTACGCTGTGGTTACCCTGCTCAGCGGTGCCTTTTTCCTGCTCTATGCATTTCGGAACTCGGCCGAGCGCAGTCGCTTCTTTGCATTTTTTGCTTTGATCCCGGCCTTTTGGGGGACGCTCAGAATGATCATTGAGTATCGGGATCTGACCCGCTTTTTGAACAAAAGCCTTTACGTGGGACAGTTCCTGTTCGTTATTTCCGCTTTGGTTTTCTTCCTGTATCAGGCAGAGATCCTTTTGGGAGAGGAAAAGATCTCCCGTCCCAATGCTTATGCGTTTTCCGGATTGGCTATGGTATTTTTCGGTCTGACTGCCCGTTTGCCCCAGCTGATCGCGATGATGGGGGAGCGCATCCAGTTTGATCTGTATACCTCCACCGCGCTTTTGGCAGATCTTGCTTTGACCGTGTTTGCGGTATCAAAGCTCCTTGCAATTACAAAAAGACGCTAGTTTTTACAAATTCTTCACGCGTTCCCCTTTACAAAAGGGGCTGATTCGTAGTATAATAAAGCGGTTTAGCCGTAAAAAATAAATAATAGGAGATGTAAATTATGGAAAAGAAGGTACTTGTTGAAACTTCCGCCCGCCACGTCCACTTGACCCAGGAGCACATCGAGGCTCTCTTCGGTAAGGGATACCAGCTCACCCACAAGAAGGATTTGTCCCAGCCCGGTCAGTTCGCTTGCGAGGAAAGAGTTGACATCACCGGACCCAAGGGCACCATTAAAAACGTAATCATCCTCGGACCCGCTCGTCCCGCTTCTCAGGTTGAGGTGTCCGCTACCGATGCCAGAACCTTGGGAATCAAGGCTCCCATCCGTGAGTCCGGCGACGTTGCAGGCTCCGGCGCTTGCACCATCAGCGTTGGTGACAAGAGCGTAGAGTGCGCTGAGGGCGTGATCGTTGCAAAGCGTCACATCCACTTTACCACCGCAGACGCAGCCGCTTTCGGTGTTGCTGATAAGCAGATCGTTAAGGTTCGCGTTGAGGGCGAGAGAGCTCTGATCTTCGATGAGGTCGTAGTAAGAGTCAGCGATAAGTTTGCTGCTGCTATGCACATCGACACCGACGAGTCCAATGCCGCCTGTGCCGCTCCCGGTACCATGGGCGTTTTGGTTGATTAATCCGAAAAATAAAAAATCAGAAAGGATTTTTTTGAAATGAACATGTTTACTGAAGACGTAGAAAACATGTGCGTTGTGGCAAAAGGCCCCAAGCACGGCCCTGCTCCCATTCCCGAAGAAGGCAGATGGGTCAAGGCTTATGACGTGACCGACATTTCCGGTCTGTCCCACGGTATCGGCTGGTGCGCACCTCAGCAGGGTATGTGCAAGCTGACCTTGAACGTTAAGAAGGGTATCATCGAAGAAGCTCTGGTTGAGACCAGCGGCTGCTCCGGTATGACCCACTCCGCAGCAATGGCAGCTGAGATCCTCCAGGGTAAGACCATTCTGGAAGCTCTGAATACCGACCTTGTTTGCGACGCGATCAACGTTGCTATGCGTGAGATATTCCTCCAGCTGGTTTACGGTCGTACTCAGACCGCATTCTCCGAGGACGGTCTTCCCATCGGTTCCACCCTCGACGACCTTGGTAAGGGTCTGAGAAGCCAGGTTGGTACCATTTTCGCCACCAATGAGAAGGGTGTTCGTTACCTGGAAATGGCAGAGGGCTACATCCTCTCCCTGGGTCTGGACGAAGATAACGAGATCATCGGCTACAAGTTCGTTCACCTTGGAAAGATGATGGAAGCGATCCGCCACGGCAAGGATCCCAAAGAAGCTTACGAGAACAATGTAAAGAGCTACGGCAGA
>JAZPZL010000165.1:0-2023 GCA_045544655.1 Eubacteriales bacterium | reverse complement strand
CGCGCCCCAAATACTTGCAATGGCAAAACGCAAGCCTTTTTTCAAAAAATCAATGAAGCGAACGCGATCCACCACGCAAAGGATGAAAAATACCAGTACCGTGAAAACACAGCACATATAGCCGATATAGTAATTGCAAAACAGGCTCAGTGCCAGTGTAAAGATATAAAGGCTGCTTTTTCCTTCGCGGAACAGCTTCAAGGTAGCAAGGCAAAGGAGGGGGTACAGGGCGACGGTATCCAACCACATATTGTTCCAGAAATAGCCCATCATATAACCGCTGAGGGCGTAGCCCATAGAAAAGAAGGCAATGGAAAAGCCTGCGTTCTTCACGGTTTTCTTTAAAAACAGACCCATAAAAAGTCCCGCCAGTCCCACGCGAAGGATCACGAAAAATTGGAACAGCAGACGAAAATCCCTTGCGGGAGCCAAAAGGATCAACAGATTCAAAGGACTTGAGCCGTAATAAGAAAGCATGGAAAGAAAATTGGTTCCCATTCCCATAGACCAATCGTATAAAAGACTGCTTCCCTCGTGAAAATGATCCCAAAGCTTTAAAAGGAAGGGATAATACTGATGCCAGCCGTCGTAGTTGATGATCTGATTGTCACCGAAGGGATACAGTCCCTGAACGGCAAGACAGATGAAGAAGGTCAAAAAGGGCAACAGGAAAGATAGAAGAAGGGGCAGATTTCCTTTTCCCTTTTCTTCCAGAAAAAGCCAGAAGCGACTTAATTTTTTCGGGGCTTGCGGCTCGGTGAACTCCTCGGTTCTCTCCGAAGCGGAGTCTTCCGAGAGCAAATGAACTTGTTCCTGATCCATAATCGGTTCCTTTCTCAACAGTAAAGAAAAAAGGAGGTGGTTTCCTCCTTTTTTACTTTTACTGATAAATCTCAAACATCGCCTTGGCGCGTTTCGTGCTGATGGCGTAATAGGAGCTGTTCTTCGCGCCGGGGATACGCGTGTAGGTCTGGGTATACGTAGAAACGTTGAACATCATTTCTCCCAGCTCCTTCAGATCCCCTTCGTCAAAATCCGTTTCGCAGTTGTAGTACATATTATTCAGAATGGCTTCTGCACGGGTCAGATTGTCCGGCTTCAGGAAGGTGACGCAAAATGCACGTACGAAACCGAGCTGAGTATCCTCTCTGCCCTCTATACCGTCGGAATAGCCACGGAAACAAAGCATCTGGAGAGCCTGATCTCCACTCAGCTTCTGCTCCCCTGCCTTCAGATTGATCTTCAGATTCTGGCTGGGATCGTAATAGTACATCGCAGTGGGTACCTTGTAGGAAATACCGCCCAGAATATCGATCAGATTGGAAAGTGCAGACATAGGCATCGCCGCGTAGTAATCCACGTCCACACCGGTTTCCTGCTGAAGGAAGGTCTTATAAAAGCCCACACCGCGAGAGCCGTACAACGAGCCGAGCTCGTACTTGCTCGTTCCCTCGGATACCTCCGTATCGGAAGGGATCAAAGCGACGGTCACCTGCTTTTTGGTAGCGTTGATCCCCACCAAAAAGATGGCGTCGGCATTTTGCTTATTGTAATCCAAGCCGATCAGCAAAAACGTTGAGGAAAGATCCTTTTCCTCGGTCACGGGCTCCTGCTGAGCTCCGTCATCCGGGGCAGGCTCCTCCTTGGTCTGCAGCTGCTCCGCATCAGGCTCGGCATCAGAACCGATTTTGATGACCACGTCCTCCATCAAGCCTTCTGCAGCTTGAATCAAAAAAACGCCGACAACGGAAAAGATCACGATGCCAAGGATAAGAGTCACCAGATAATCACGTAACGAACGCTTCATACCGTTCCTCCTGCATTTCATTTTTGTTCTCAAACATCTGTATTATACTACAATCCTTACACCTTTGCAAGATTTTTTTGCGAGAAGGTGCTTTTCAAGGCTTTTTGCGATAAACCCCAATTCCGAAATCCGTTTCCACGGAAAGCTTCTGCAGCCCGTTCAGCTTATTTCGGTCCTGCTCCGACGTCTTGTGGGCGTAAGGGGTCATTCCGAACA
>JAZPZL010000164.1:0-5654 GCA_045544655.1 Eubacteriales bacterium | reverse complement strand
TTACTTCAAGCGAGAAGCCATTCACTGGGCCTGGGAATTTTTCACCTCTCCCGAGTGGGTCGGCCTGGACCCCAACCGTCTGTATCCCTCCGTCTATCTGGAAGATGACGAGGCCTGGAAGATCTGGCATGAGGAGATTGGCATTGCGGAAGATCGCATTTTCCGTTTCGGCAAGGCTGACAACTTCTGGGAGCACGGCACGGGCCCCTGCGGTCCCTGCTCCGAGATCTACTTTGACCGCGGTGAAAAATACGGCTGCGACTCTCCCGATTGTAAGCCCGGCTGTGAATGCGACCGTTATATGGAGATCTGGAACAACGTATTCACCCAGTTCAACAACGACGGCAACGGCAACTACACCGAGCTTTCTCAGAAGAACATCGACACCGGTATGGGTCTGGAGCGTCTCGCCTGCGTAATGCAGGGCGTGGACAATATGTTTGAGGTGGACACCGTCCGCAAGATCCTGGATGCCGTTTGCGCCGTTTCCGGCAAGGAATACGGCAAGGACAACGATACGGACGTTTCCATCCGTATCATCACCGACCATATCCGCTCCTCCACCTTTATGATCTCCGACGGCGTTTCTCCCTCCAACGAGGGCAGAGGATACGTACTCCGCAGAATCCTGCGCCGTGCCGCACGTCACGGAAAGCTTTTGGGAATTGATTCCGCTTTCCTCGCCGGTCTTTGCGACGTGGTGATCGGTGAAAATGAAGCCGGCTATCCCGAGCTTCGCGAAAAAGAAGCGTACATCAAGAAAATCATTTCCATTGAGGAAGAAAAATTCAACGCTACCATTGACTCCGGTCTTGCCATCCTTTCCGATCTGACCGAAAAGGCAAAGGAAAAGGGTGAAAAGACCTTGGCAGGTGAAGACGTATTCAAGCTTTACGACACCTTCGGCTTCCCCATTGACCTGACCCGCGAGATCGCAGAGGAAGCAGGTCTTGCCATTGACGAGGATCGCTTCGCCGCTTTGATGCAGGAGCAGAAGCAGAGAGCAAGAGATGCCCGCGCCAACATTTCCGGTTGGTCCGACGCGGCAAAGAATCTGGCTGAAGGAATTGCCGCAACCGAATTCTGCGGTTACGAGAAGACCACCTGCAAGGCAAAGGTTCTTGCGATCTTTGCGGAAGACGAAGCTCTCACCACAGTGACCGAGGGTGAAGCTACCCTGATTCTGGATACCACCCCCTTCTACGGTGAATCCGGCGGTCAGGTAGGTGATAACGGTGTGATCACCGCTGAAAACGGAGGTGTATCCGTTCTGGATACCAAGAAGCCCGACGGTATCTTCCTCCATATGGTTCGCGTAGAAAACGGCGCCGTTTCCGTTGGAGACGAGGTGCTTTGCGTTGTGGATTCCCAGCGCAGAAACGCCATTGCAAGAAATCACTCCACCGTACATCTCCTTCAGGCGGCACTCCGCGAGGTGCTGGGCAGTCACGTTGAGCAGGCAGGCAGCTACGTGGATGCAGACCGTCTTCGCTTTGACTTCAAGCACTTCCAGGCAATGACGAGCGAGGAGCTGACCCGCGTAGAAGCCATCGTAAATGAAATGATCCTCCGCGCACTCCCCGTAGAAACCCTCGTAACCGACATTGAACACGCAAAGGAGCTGGGCGCAATGGCACTCTTCGGAGAAAAGTACGGCTCTACGGTCCGTCTGGTTACCATGGGTGAATTCTCCCGTGAGCTTTGCGGCGGTACCCATCTGAAAAACAGCTCCGAGGCAGGTCTCTTCCGCATCCTCTCCGAAAGCGGTGTTGCCGCAGGCGTTCGCCGTATCGAGGGTGTGACCGGCAAGAATCTGCTGAAGTACCTATACGAGAAGGAAGCGCTCCTTGCAGAGGGCGCTGAGGTCCTCAAGACCACCACTCCCCTTCTTCCCGAAAAGATCCGCGGCTTAAAGACCGAGCTGAAGGAAGCAAAGGACAAGATCGACGCGCTGAATGCCAAGCTTGCCGCCGCCTCTATGGGCTCTCTCTTTGACGGAGCAGTGGAAAAGAACGGTATGAAGCTCATCTTCAAGGAGCTGAGCGCAGACAGCGACGCCAGAAAGACCGGTGATATGATCCGCGACAGCCACCCCGATGCAGTTGCCGTATTCTACCAGCTTCGCGGGGACAAGGTACAGCTTCTCACCGTTTGCGGTAAGGATGCCGTTGCCAAGGGCGCACACGCAGGAAACATCGTAAAGGCGATCGCTCCCATTCTCGGCGGTGGCGGCGGCGGAAGACCCGATTCCGCTCAGTCCGGCGGCAAGTGTCCCGAAAAGATCGGTGAAGCCAAGGACGCATTTTTCAAACTGTTTTAAGGAGATAATTATGGACTGCTTATTTTGTTCCATTGTCAAGGGTGAGATCCCCTCTACCAAGGTTTATGAAAACGAGAAGGTTTACGCCTTCCGTGATATCAATCCTCAGGCACCCACTCACATTCTCGTGGTGCCGAAGACCCACATTCCTTCCGCAGACGCGGTAAACGGGGAAAACAGCGCCGCCGTTGCCGCCATCTTTGAGGCAATTCCCGAAATTGCAAAAGCGGAAGGCCTGAAGGACGGTTATCGCATCATTACCAACATCGGTGAGCACGGATGCCAATCCGTCAAGCACCTCCACTTCCACGTGGTAGGCGGAAAGCAGCTCTCCGAAAAAATGGACTGATGGCACAGAATTCCCTTGGAATCTCCGTGTCCCAACTGAAAGCGCGCCTACGGGATGATCCCATAGGCGCCTTCGCCTTTTACGGACCGGAAGAGCTTTTGAAGCAGTTTTATCTGCAAAAATTCGTGACCCTGATCGAGAAAGAGGGTACGGCGGAATTCAATATCGTGCGGCTGGATTTCACCCGTGATCACACCGTGGACGACCTCTTGGGTGAGGCGGAGATCCTCCCCTTTTGCGGAGAAAAGCGCCTCGTGATCTGCCGCGGTCTTTCCCCGGCTAAGATCAGTGATTCCGATAGCAAGCGCTTTCTGGAGCTGTTGAAGAACTTCCCCCCTTATCTCATTTTGGTCCTTTACACCACCCACGAGGAATTCGGCTCGGATAAGAAGGAATTGAAAAAGAAAAGCGTTCTGAATCTCAGTGAGCATCTTACCTTCGTCAATTTTTGCTTACAGGATGAAAGAGTCCTTCTTTCATGGGCAAAAAAGATCCTCAGCGCAGATTCCCTCTCCGCTTCGGACAAGGCTTTAAGGACTCTGTTCCGCCTGTCCGGCTCGAAAATGCAGATCATCCGCAGTGAATTGGAAAAGCTGTCCGCCTACGCCATTGCCAAGAAGAAAACCGAGGTGACGGAAGAGGACGTACTTCTTTTTGCGGAGGATACGGCGGAATTTGCCACCTTCAATCTCTGCGACGCAGTTTTGGAGGGCGCGACGAGCGCCGTCGCAAAAATTCTGGCGAATCTGAAAAAGCAGGACGTACACCCCGTTATGATCGCAGGCGCGCTGGCATCTATGCTCACCGGCGCGATGCTGGTCGCGGAAGGTGCTTCCGCCGCCGATTGCCAGAAGGCGGCAAGGGTCTTGCCCTGGCAATACGATAAATACCGCAGATCCCTCTACGGTAAGAAAAAGGAAAATGTGGAAAAAGCGTTGATGCTCTGTCTGGAGCTGGACGGAAAGCTGAAGGGCGCAAGAAGTGACGTTTGGATCGTTACGGAGATCTACGTGCTTCAGATGACACGGACCTTGGGCGGTGCGGCATGAAGCCTCGCTGCTCCAAAGTCATCGTAGTAGAGGGAAAATACGATAAGATCCGTATTGAATCCCTGCTGGATGCCACCGTTCTCACCACGGAAGGCTTCGGCATTTTTAAGAATCCCGAAAAGCGTACAATGCTCAAGCGCCTTGCCGAAAAAAGAGGGCTTGTGATCCTTGCCGACCCGGACGGCGCGGGCAAGGTGATCCGCGGACATCTCCACACCCTCACGGGGGGAAAAGGCGTTTTGGATCTTTACGTCCCTCCCGTAGCAGGCAAGGAACGGAGAAAAGTCCAAGGCTCCAAGGAGGGCTTGCTTGGGGTGGAGGGAATCGACAACGAGACCTTGCTTGCCCTTTTCCAAAAAAGCGGACTGCTGGACGACGCCACTCCCCCATCCCCTACCTACACGAAAACGGATCTGTACCGTCTCGGCTACTTTGGAAAGGACGACTCCAAAAGTCGAAGAGAGGCGGTTCTGAAAGCCAATTCTTTGCCGGTAAATCTTTCCTCGTCCGCTTTTTTAGACATTGTCAATTTGCTGGAGATCTCTCTATGAAAAATTATGTATGCGAACCGAAACTGAAGTTTCTGAGAACCATTGACCTGATCTTTTCCCTTGCGGCGTTTGCTCTGTTTCTCTTCGTTTTTTCCATTCATTTTCCGAACAGAAGGGCTTTTTTACAGCTTATTTCTACTGCCATTCTGCTGATCGTCATTCAGCTCACCAACCGTTTTCTCCTCTCCAAATACCGCTATGCGTTGGAGGACGGATACCTGCTTCTCTCCTACCGTCAGGGACCGAGGGAAAAGAATCTGGGCGGGATCCCCATTACGGCGGAAATTATGATTTTCGATCGGGACACCTGGAAACAGGAAAAGCACGCTTATCGTGCCTCATCCCGCTTCTCCTACTGCCAGAATCTGTTTCCCGAGAATCCCTATTATCTACTGGCGCCCGAGGAAAAAGGGGGCTTTCTCCTTCTGATCTTCGAGCCGGATGAAACCCTGCTGTCCCTTTTGCAGGAGCAGATCCAATCTCTTAAAGGAGTCTGATATGCGCGAAAAACGATTTGATCCCGTAGGCGTTATGGACTCCGGCGTAGGCGGAATCAGCGTTCTGCGGGAGCTGGTAAAGCTTTTGCCCGGGGAGGATTTTCTCTATTACGGAGATTCTGCCCACGCCCCCTACGGCACCAAGGAGGTCAGCGAGGTTGTAAATTACACGAAGATCGCGGCGGAGCTTCTTCTGGAAAAAGGTTCGAAGGCCCTCGTGGTTGCCTGCAACACCGCCACCAGCGTCGCCATTCCCGTTTTGCGGGAAACCTACCGCGATATTCCCGTGATCGGCATTGAGCCTGCGCTGAAGCCTGCCGTGCTTTCAGGTGACCACCCCCGCATCCTTGTGATGGCAACGCCCATGACCCTGGAGCAGGAAAAATTCTCCAATATGATGCATTTTTACGAAAATGACGCCAACATCGTGAAGGTTCCCTGCCCCGGCTTGGTGGAGCTGATCGAGGGAGGTATTTTATCCGGAGCGGAGGTGGAGGACTATTTGACGGAGCGTTTTGCTCCCTTTGAACCAAATACTGCCGACGGAATCGTCTTGGGATGCACCCATTACCCCCTGATCCGCAGTACCATTTCAAGGCTTTTCCCCAACGCTGAAATTTTTGACGGTGGCTACGGCACGGCAAAGCAGACCCGCCGCCGCTTGGAGGAATGCTCCCTCCTCTCCCCCAAGGAAACGGGAGGCAAGGTCACCTTCTTCAACAGCAAGTCCGACCCCGCCATCCTCGCCCTCTCCCAAAAGCTTCTGGATTTGTAAACTTCTTCTTTCTTTGAAAAGAAAGAAGCAAAGAAACTTATCCCCGAAAAAGAATAAAAGAAACGACAGTCTTCTTTTGAAAATTGTCGTTTCTTTTTTGCGTATACGTTGCA
>JAZPZL010000163.1:0-1958 GCA_045544655.1 Eubacteriales bacterium | reverse complement strand
TCTTTCTATGTTTATCAATATTCTTTTCAGCTAAAAAGGCAAAAAAGAATCCAAGAAAAGCACCAATGGCTGCATACATTATTTCATAAAAATTTATATTATTCAAAAATTGTTGCATAGAAACCTCTGATAATAGTATATAATTACTCTAGCTCTAACATATAAATGTTAAAAAGAAAGCCTTTATCATTCTCAGTTTGAAGAGATAAAGACTTCTTGTTTTATTAAACATCGCCCTATTTTGCCTAAATTCACTCCGGTAGACTTACGGACAATGACGAGACCCCCGTAAGCTGATATCGTTTGGCGTAAATTTGGCGTAAGTTAGCGTTTTTTGAGATCTGCAGTTTCTCAAAAACCCGCATAAAATAAGGCTTTTTGGGACTTTTTTCAGTCGATTGGCTTCATTGTGGGGAACAGGAGGACGTCGCGGATGGAAGCGGAGTCGGTGAGGAGCATAACCAGACGGTCGATGCCGAAGCCGAGGCCGCCCGTGGGGGGCATACCGTATTCCATAGCGGTGACGTAATCGTAGTCCACTTCTGCTTTGGTATCAGGTTCTGCGGCACGCTTGGCGGCTACCTGAGATTCAAAGCGCTCCTTCTGGTCAATGGGATCGTTGAGCTCGGAGAAGGCGTTGCCGAATTCGGTAGCATTGATGAAGTACTCGAAACGCTCGGTGAAACGAGGATCGGAGGGCTTTCTCTTTGCAAGGGGGCTATTCTCTACGGGATAATCGTAGATGAAGGTAGGCTGGATCAGGTTCTCTTCCACGTAGGCGTCAAAGAACTCGATCAGGCAAGTACCGCAGGTAGCATCGGCAGGAACCTCTACGTGATGCTCCTTGGCGCAAGCTCTTGCTTCTTCATCGCTCTTCCAGGAATGATAGTCGACGCCGGCATACTTCTTAACGGCTTCAACCATAGTCATTCTTTCCCACTTGCCCATATTGATCTCCTTACCCTGATAAGTGATCACGCGGGAACCGCAGATCTTATCGGCAAGACCGATATATAGCTCCTCTACCAGATCCATCATACCGTAATAATCGGTAAACGCCTGGTACAGCTCGACGGTGGTAAATTCGGGATTGTGCTTGGTATCCATACCCTCGTTACGGAAGATACGACCTACCTCGTAAACTCTGTGCATACCGCCAACGATGAGACGCTTCAGATACAGCTCAGTCTCAATACGCAGATACATATCCATATCCAGCGTATTGTGATGGGTTGCAAAGGAACGAGCTGCCGCACCGATCTCCATGGGAACCAGAATAGGAGTATCTACCTCCAAAAAGCCCTTGGAATCCAGGTAGGCGCGAACCTCCTTCAAAATGGCGGATCTCTTATAGAATACGTCCTTCACCTCGGGATTTACGATGAGATCCACGTATCTCTGACGGTAACGCGTATCAGTATTGGTCAAGCCGTGAAATTTCTCGGGCAAAGGAATAAGAGACTTGGAAAGAAGAACGATCTTCTTACAGTGAACGGAAACTTCGCCTGTACGGGTGGTAAATACAAAGCCTTCCACACCGATGATATCACCGATATCCCACTTTTTGAATGCGGCGTAATCTTCTTCACCCACATCGTCACGCTTAACGTAAAGCTGGATGTTGCCCTTTTCATCGGCAAGGTTACAGAAGGATGCCTTACCCATAATACGGCGGCTGAGCATTCTTCCCGCAATGCGGACCTCTCTCTCCTGCCCTTCTACGTAGCTTTCCTTGATCTCGGTGCTGTAGGCATCAAAATCAAATTTGGTGATCTTGTAGGGGTCCTTCCCTGCTTTCTGCAATTCAAACAGCTTCTCGCGGCGTACCGCAACCTGTTCGCTGAAATTTTCTTCCTGATTCTGTACGTTCTGGTCCATTCTTCTTTACCTGACTTTCTTAAAGGATCTCAAGCACTTTCATTTTGAGAGCACCGCCGGGGGTTTCTGCCTGAACCTCG
>JAZPZL010000162.1:0-1820 GCA_045544655.1 Eubacteriales bacterium | reverse complement strand
AATCGTTTGCGTAATGAGCGGGAACTTCGTGCAGAGGGGATCCTTTGCCATTCAGGAGAAGTATAGCCGCGCTTTTTGCGCCTTGCAGGGAGGCGCAGATCTTGTGCTTGAAATGCCCTTTCCCTTTTCCTGCCTTTCTGCGGAAAGCTTTGCTTCTGCGGGAATCAAAATCCTGTCTGCTCTCGGTGTTTGCGATACCGTAGCCTTCGGATCGGAATTCGACGATCTGCCCGCATTGCAGGAATGTTCCAGTAATCTGGCATCCGAAGAATTTGAAGCGGCGTTAAAAGCCTATTTTTCTCATCACCCCGGCGCGGGATACCCCGCCGCCCGAGAAGCGGTGTATACGGAATTGTTCGGTGCTTGCCCCTTGCTTTCTCAGCCCAACGCTTCCTTGGGAGTCAATTATATGCTTGCCGCGAAAAAGCAGAGCAGTACGCTTTCCTTTTACCCCATCAAGCGCCTGGGAGAAGGCTTTCATTCCTTGAATAAGGAAGGCGGATTTCTCTCGGCAACTGCCTTGAGAAACTGCGTATGGGAAGGGGAGAGCCTTTCGGGAAAGCTTCCCGAATTCGTCCTTTCCGAAATGGAAAAGGAAAAACTGGCGGGTAGATTCCCCGTTACCGTGGAAGCTCTTTCGTCTGTTCTCTTTTACCTTCTGAAGACGAAAAGCCGCAAGGAGCTTTCCTCCGTCTACGGCTTCTCCGCATTGTGTGACCGTGCGGTGCGCTATTGCGGGGAATGCAGAACGGTGGAGGAATTGGTAGAAAAAATCAAGAATCCATCTTTCACGGATTCACGGATCCGAAGGGCGCTTCTCGCTTTGCTCCTTCAGATTCCCCGCTATGCGGAAAAGGAGGATCCATCCTATACCATCTTGCTGGCATCTTCGGTGAAGGGCAGGGAGCTTTTGGGCAAGATCAAGGAGCGGGGCGGGATTCCCGTGTTTACCAAGCCGTCTCACGCTCTTCGCTGTGAAGATAAAACGGTACAGCGGCAGGCCTCGGCGGCTCACCTTGCGGATGAGATCTACGCTATGGCTTTTCCCGAAAAGCAAACGAGCGGCTTTTTCATCAAAAAGATGCCCCACATCGGCTGATCGGCGGAATGTGTCGAAGGATACGAATTCTTGACGAATAGACGATAGTATGATAAAATTAACAATGGTTACGTATAAAACTATGCAACGGAAAGGATGTGTTTTGCTATGAGAAGATGCGGTATCGGTTTTCTCCGTGCGCTTTCGCTTTTTCTTTCCCTTTTATTGCTCCTGACTTCCATTTCCATCACCTCTTTTGCCGAAGGGGACACGCGTTCAGGCGTCGTCACGGGTGATGATGTAAACGTTCGAACGGGTCCCGGTACAAATCACGATTCCATCGGGATTCAGCTAAGTACCGGACACGCTGTTACGGTCTTCGGAGAAGCAAGCGATTCCAGGGGTGGCTCCGTTCCTTGGTATCAGATCAGATTTACCTACAACAGCACGGAATATACGGGCTTTATGCGCAGTGATTACGTCCGTATCGTTCCCGAGCCGACGCCCGATACTCCACCCGCGGAAACTCCCGATACCCCGCCGGCGGAAAACCCTGATTTTGAAACACAGCTGGCGGCTTTTCCCGAGGATTACAAAGCGGCACTCGTCGCCTTGCACGAGGCGCATCCCTCCTGGAATTTTATCGCCTACGAGACGGATCTTGACTGGAATGCGGTGCAGAGCCTGGAAAACCGTTCCGGATGGAGCTTTATTAACGACGGTGTGATCTCCCATTATTCAACGGCGGAAGGTTCCTACGATTGGGAAACGGATACTTACG
>JAZPZL010000161.1:0-2423 GCA_045544655.1 Eubacteriales bacterium | reverse complement strand
TGTTTTACTCCCAAAAACGAAAAAATGCTATAGTTACACAAAATCTGTGCTTCTATAGCATTTCTTTTTTTATAAAACCTTTATTTTACCGGCTTTTTTGAATTGGACTTTTTTACAGACCTTTTTTTATACAAGCGCTATTCGATTCGGCGATATATACTACAGCTTGAACCGTTTGAAAAAGTATGGTATAATGCAATTTGTTAAAACCAAACCGAAAATATCGCATACACAAAAAACTACGGGAAAGAAGAGGAAAATATGAAAAAGCTTGTGATTTTTGACCTGGACGGTACGCTGTTTAATACCACCGTGGCAATGTCTGCCTGCGGCAACTACGCCTTGAAGCGTTTGGGTCTGCCCCTTCTTGCTCCCGAGGAATACGCCCGTTTTTCCGGGGGAAGTGTCAGAGCCTTCGTCTGCGCCGCCCTTGCGGCTGCAGGTGACGCGGAAGGCGAGAATTACGATGAATTCTGGAGACTGTATCTGGAAAAGAACGGAACTCTTACCGAAGAGGCAAACGTTCCCTACGAGGGAGTTGAAGCCGTTCTCGCCGGGCTGAAGGAGAAGGGCGTGCGCCTTGCGGTGCTTTCCAATAAGGATGAAGAATCCTGCATTCCCATTGTGGAAAACGCCTTTGGAAAAGGTGTGTTTGACCGTATTTTCGGAGGGAAAGCGGGGGTTCCTTCAAAGCCCGATCCTACCGCGGCCTTTGCTTTGATGCGGGAATTTGGCGTATCTGCTGAGGATTGCCTTTACGTAGGGGATACGGAGATCGATATGCAAACGGGGAAAAATGCGGGAATAGAGACTGTTGCGGCTTTGTGGGGTTATCGGACAAGGGAGGCACTGGAGGAGTATTCCCCCGCGCATCTTCTTGAAAAGCCTCTGGATCTTTTGACGATCTTCGACGGCAATTGACAAGCAAGGAAAGCTATGGTATAATTTACCCGTCTTTCCATCCAATAAAATGATTGAAAAAAGAGGACGTTGAATGCAAGTTATCAGTTTTTTGATTAAAATTATCAAGCTTGTATCAGGCATCGTTTCTAAGATATATAAGTATAAAACGCTGTTTGTTTTCACGGGTCTGGTTGCTACGAGAAGATTCAAGCCGGCGAAAAAGAACCATAAATACGCCATTCTCATTCCCGCTCGCAACGAGGAAGAGGTGATCGGTCACCTGGTGGACAGTATTCGCAGGCAGGATTATCCCAAGGAGCTGGTGGATATTTTCGTGGTTGCGGATAATTGTGATGACCATACCGCCGCCGTGGCAAGGGAGCTTGGCGCCCATTGCTATGAGCGTGACGATAAGGAACACCGTACCAAGGGCTTTGCTTTGCAGTTTTTGGTAGAGTGTATTCGCCGTGATTTCGGAATCGAGGCTTACGAGGGGTATATGATCTTCGATGCGGATAACCTTCTGCAAAGAGATTTCATTGCCAAAATGAACGATGCGTTCGATGCCGGTGAGAAGATCGTTACCTCTTACCGCAATACCAAGAATTTTGACGACAACTGGATCTCTGCCTCTTACGGACTTCATTGGCTTCGCACCGTCCGTCAGGAGCACAGAGCAAGATCCTTTTACCATTTGGCGACCCGTATTCAGGGAACCGGCTTTCTCTTTGCCAACGAATTGATCCGCGGCGGTTGGAATTACACCAGTCTGACGGAGGACAGAGCCTTCTGTGCCGACGCGGTTGCCAACGGATATAAGATCTCTTATCAGAACGAGGCCATCTTTTACGATGAACAGCCCGTGGATATGAAGATCGCCATGCGCCAGAGGATTCGCTGGGCAAAGGGACACCTGCAAGCCTTCGTGGAAACCGGCTGGCCCTTGCTCAAGCACGTGTTCGTCACCGGCGGCGCCGCCAATCGGGATGATCCCGAGGCACCGAAATGGCGCAAGCTGATCCGAAATATCCGTCTGCGCTTTATGAGCTTTGATATGCTCACGGTAGTTTATCCCCGTTCCATCATTACCCTTGCCCGCAGACTGATCGTTTTTGCATTGCAAACGGTTTTGATCTTTGGCGCGGGGCTAACAGTTACCGCAGGTTACGGTCCCAAGCTTTTGGGCTGGCCCGTTTTGAAGCTGCTTGGCATCAAAGTCTCCGAGACGGCGGGACAGGCGGTGATCTTCCTGACGGTGGCTTTCTTTTCCTGGACCGTGTATACGTACGTAAAGGGAATGATCCTTGCCGCGTATATTTTCATTGCGGAGTATAAGCGGATCATGCCTATCAAATGGTATAAGAAGCTATGGTACTGCCTGACCTTCCCCATTTTTGATTTGATCGGAAAGCTTTCCCTCATCATTGCCTTGTTTACCAAGGTGGAATGGAAGCCCATTCCCCATCACGCATCCGTGAAGATCTCTCAGATCGAGAAAAATCTCCGCAGTTAAAGAAAAA
>JAZPZL010000160.1:0-6288 GCA_045544655.1 Eubacteriales bacterium | reverse complement strand
ATGCGGTTGGATTTTTATTTGAATTGATTGACTTTTATGCTTTCCTCATTTACAATGAAAGCATCAAGGTAAAGAGGTGATCCAATGAAAATTTCCGGCTACGTTTACGATCAAAATCAAAATCCACTCTCCGGTATTTCTATATGTGACGGGATGCATACGGAAAAAACGGATGAAAAAGGCTTTTTTTCTCTTCCAGGGTGGGAAAAAGCTTCTCTCGTCTATTGCAACGTACTGACAAAAAAGCACGACGATTGGTATCAAACGATTACGGAAGATCAAAAGGAATACGTTTTCCGTTTGGATCTTGCAGACAGTACCCCGAACGAGCATACCTTTCTTCACTTATCCGATACGGAAATAATGAATACCACCTGTGAATTCTTTCTGCCCTTCGTAAAAGAACAAGCGAAAGTTCATCAAGCCGCATTTTTGATGCACGGTGGCGATATCTGTGGAGAAGACGGAATGATCCGTCATCGGGACGAGATGTCTTATGAAACCGTGGGAATTCCCGTCCGCTATTCCATCGGAAATCACGATTTTCTGGACGGTCCTTACGGCGAAAAGAGATACGAGGAATTATACGGCCCGATCTGGTATTCCTTTGACATTGGAAAGATCCACTACGTTATAATGAGCATTCCGAATGGATCGGGCTTCCCCAGCGGCTACACCGTCGAAGAGCAATATTCCTGGCTGGAAAACGACCTCAAAAGCATTTCATCTGATCAGAAAGTAATCATTTTCCGTCACGACGGATGTGCTGAGAACAGAAATTTTGTAGTTGAGCTCGGTGAGAAAACCTATAATCTGCCTGAGATGGGCTTGATCGCCTGGATTCAGGGACACGCGCATACCAACTTCGTCTTTGAAACCAACGGTGTTCTTCACGTTTGTTCCTCCAGACCGGATTGCGGCGGAATTGATAACACCGCGGGGAGCATTCGTTTGTGTACCTTAAAAGGCACGGATCTAACAACGAAAGCATTGTTTAACATCCCTCCCCACGATCCCACCTGCGATGCAGTTTGGACCACGAAGCTCCCGGGAAGTATTGATTTTGCCTCTCTGCTCCAGGTGAACGGCGACCTGATCGTCGCAACCTGCGACGACGGATACCCTAAGCAGTGCGGTATCTATCGGCTCGATGGAGAAAGCGGCGCAATCAAATGGTTTACGCCAACGATAAATAGCGTCAAGAATGAGATCTCAACAGACGGAAACACAATTTTTGCCGAAGATTGTCAGGCAAACGTCTATGCAATTTCAGCGGAAAACGGTAAAATTCTCTGGAGGAGAGCTTTGGACGAGATCCCCTTCCATACCAGAGGATGCGCCATTGTAAGCGGGGATAAGGTTTTTGCCGGAACCGGTCACAGACCCGTATGTTTCAACAAGTACACGGGAGAAATTCATTTTGAAGGCGAGCCTGCAAAAAAAGGCGAGCTTGCACCCGGAAAGACCGTAATCAGCAAGGACGGAAAAACCGCATATTTCAATGCCCAGTGGTATAAGCTTTGCGCACTGGATACGGAAACCGGTAAAATAAAATGGGAACGTTTCTCTCAAAAAGGTCAGCTTTCCAATCACGGCGCTTTCTGGTACAGGACCAATACGCCGCTTTTGCACGAGGGAAAGCTCTATGCATTTGGCTACAATCACGGAGCCATCGTTGATGCAGAAACGGGAGAAGAATTTCTCCACGTAAAGATCCCGTACAAAACAGAAGTTGTTGGACACGGCGTGATCGATGGTGAGACCCTTTATCTACCTACGGGAAAACAGGGTGTTGTAGCTTTGGATAAAAACACGCTGGAGGAAAAATGGAGATATCCGGTTGAAGGAGCTATTGTTTATACCTGTTCTTATGCAGTAGGACAATCAAAAACCGTTGAAGCTTCCCCCGTTCTGATCGGTGACGAAATCGTTTTCCCCGCAAACGACGGATACGTTTATTTCTACGATAAAACAAAACCCGAGCTTCACAAAAAGATAAAGCTTCCCTTCCCCACGCTTACCACACCAATCTTCAGAGAAAACTGTTTCTTTGCGGCAAGCTTTGACGGAACGGTCGGTAAATATCTCATCAAATAAAAGACAAAAGGGGCTGTAAAAAAGCCGCGAAAAATAAATATCACACCGGCTGTGATACGCACCTCCAAAGTGTCTAACTTTGGGGTTCACGTCACTGACCGGTGTGATATTTATTATTTAATGATAGGTTGGTAAGTAGTCACCATGGGCTTCGATGAGATCGTCCACCATTGCCTTGATGGAATCAATATCCAGCTCAGCAGCAGTATGAGGATCCAGCATTGCCGCTTGGTAAATATGCTCCTTTTTCCGCGTTTTCGCCGCCTCAAGGGTAAGTAGTTGAACGTTGATATTGGTCATATTCATCGCTGCGCACTGTACGGGGAGAGCGCCGACGAAGCAAGGATTCACGCCCATACCGTTGATCAGACAAGGAACCTCTACACAAGCCTCCTCGGGAAGATTGGTAATCAAATGTCCCGTATTCAAAACGTTTCCACCGATCTGATAAGGAATGTTGGTGATCACCGCCTCAATAATGCGGGATGCATATTCGTTAGAACGAGCGTATTCCTTCTCCCCAGCTTTGAGAAGATCGTGATACTCCGCTTTCCATTTTTCAATCTGATTCACACAGCGTCTGGGATATTCATCCAAGGGAATGTTATAACGCTCGATCAGCTCCGGATAATTTCTCTTGATATAAAAGGGATTGTATTCCGCATTGTGTTCACTGGACTCGGTACAATAATAGCCGAAATGATTGATGTAATCCAGTCTGACCTTATCCTTGAATTCGGGATCAGCCATCTTCACGGGGATTCTTTCACGAATCAAAGGATACAGATCGTTACCGTCCTTATCACGGATCTCAAGCAGCCACGCCATATGATTGATTCCCGCGATCAGATCTCTGCGACCCTCCAGGTATTCCTCCAAGCCAAGCTGGGTCAAAAGCTTCTTGGAACACACCTGAACGCTGTGACAAAGTCCTACGGTACGAACACCGGTATAACGCTGAAGATAGCCGGAAACCATCGCCATAGGATTGGTATAATTTAAAAAGAGAGCATCCGGGCAAACCTCTTCCATATCGCGGGCAAAATCCTCTAGAACGGGAATCGTACGAAGGGCGCGCATAATACCGCCGATACCGAGCGTATCCGCAATCGTTTGTCGAAGCCCGTACTTCTTGGGGATCTCAAAATCGATCACCGTACAAGGCTCGTAAAGTCCGACGTTGATTGCATTGATAACAAAGCTTGCCCCGCGCAAAGCGTCTTTGCGCTGTTCAGGACCGAGATAACATTCAATAACACCCGTTGCACCAATGACCTTTTTCATCGCTTCCAGAATTTCTTTGCTTTCACGCAAACGAACGGGATCAATATCGTAAAGTGCAAAGGTGCTGTCAGATAAAACGGAGCTTAACATACAGTCACCGATCACCTTGCGAACAAAAACCGTGCTTCCTGCACCCATAAACGTAATTTTCATATTCATCGCCTCCTTGAGAAAATAGTATCATAAAAAATCTAAAAAAGGAATTGACATTTGTAATATTAACTTGTTAAAATGTGAGATAGGAGGTGGATACTATGAGACACACGGAGACACTTGCGGATCTTGAATTAAGCGATCTGAACCCCATTACCCTCGGCTTCGAATCCTGTAAGCCGAAGCACAGCTACGGACCTGCAGTCCGATCATATTGGCTCTTGCATTACGTGGTATCGGGAAAAGGACATTTCACAAGAAATGGGCAAACACACCAAATCACGAAGGAATCAATGTTTATCATTCCACCGTATCTGGAAACGTATTACGAAGCAGATTCCTCAGAGCCGTGGACGTATATCTGGATCGGCTTTACTGCCAAAAACAACCTGCCGACTGCTTTTTCTTCTCCCGCAGTGTATTGTCCGGAAGCCGAGCATATTTTTAAGGAAATGAAGTTTTGCAGCAAGAAAACCAACGGTAAAACCGAATTTTTACTTGCAAAATTGTGGGAATTATTTTCTTTGTTCTCAGATGACGGAAATGCTTTGACCGGATACGTGGAAACCGCGCTCCGATATATGAAAAGTGAATATATGAATCCCATAAGCATTTCGGAGATCGCCGCGCGTTTAAGCTTAGACAGAAGTTATTTTTCCAATTTGTTTAAAAATGAAATGGGAATCTCCCCCGGAAAGTATCTTACACAGATCAGGCTATCGAATGCCGCTGAGCTTTTAACCAAACACGCAATGTCCCCATCCATCGCAGCGCTTTCCTGCGGTTTTTCGGATATCTATCATTTTTCAAAGGCTTTTAAAAAGCACTATGGGCAATCCCCCAGAGAATATATCAAACTCCACAAAAAAACAAACTCCGGCAATGTGCCGAAGTCTGAAGAATTATAAATTTTTTTGCATCGGTGTACCGATCAAGCCGTCCGTAATTCTGCGCTCCCCAACGGTGCGATAACCGTTTTTTTGATAAAAAGAAACAGCTACGTCAGAGGCATTCAAGGTAATATGATCGCCTTCACACTTCTTTTCCATATATTCAAGAAGCTTCACACCGATCCCCTTCTTTTGCTCAGCCGGGGAAACGTAGAGCATCAAAATGTGCTTTTTCTCTTTCAAGGCACCAACCGCTAAAAGTCTCTCATTTTCAAAATAGCCGTAAAGAACGATCTTTCCGTCATACGTATTGATGGAAAGGGACACCGGATCGGTAAGATCACGGAATAGCTCCATTCCCTCGATGCTGTGGTTGTTTTTCTCCGCTTCATAAAAGCTTTTCCACAAAATTTCAGAAGCAGTTTTCAGCTCTTCGTAGCAAATTTCACGTATCATTTTCTCACCTCTTGGCAACTATGTTAATCCAAACGACCGATCTTGTCAATAAATGCAGATTTTTTCTGAAAATACTCAAAAAACTCTTGCAACTGTGAAAAAAATCAATTATACTATTCTATCATACTTAAACTTTTTAGGAGGAATAAAAATGAGTACAGACGTTCGCCCCGAATCTATGGCAAGAATCACCACGAAAGAACTTGCTGATGCCTTTATCGCTGAGCAGGTTTCTGAAATCCGCAAACAGGTAGGAAATAAAAAAGTATTGCTGGCTCTTTCCGGTGGTGTTGACTCCTCCGTTGTTGCTGCACTTCTGATCAAAGCCATTGGCAAGCAGTTGGTATGCGTTCACGTCAATCACGGCTTGATGAGAAAAGGCGAAAGCGAACAGGTAATTGATATTTTTGGCAAAGAGCTTGATGCCAATCTCGTTTACATCAACGCTACCGACCGTTTTCTGGGTCTTTTGGAAGGAGTTGCCGATCCCGAGCAAAAGCGCAAGATCATCGGCGGCGAATTCATTAAGGTATTCGATGAAGAGGCTGCAAAGCTGGAAGGAATCGAATTTTTGGCCCAGGGCACCATTTATCCCGATATCCTCGAAAGCATCAAAGCGAAGGAAAGCGGAAAGCCCGTAAAATCCCATCACAACGTAGGCGGTCTGCCTGAAGATATGAAGATGGAACTCGTTGAGCCTATTAAATTGCTTTTCAAGGACGAGGTTCGCGTTGTCGGAGAAGCCTTAGGTCTCCCCCACGCAATGGTTTACCGTCAGCCCTTCCCCGGTCCCGGACTGGGCGTACGTTGCCTCGGTGCCATCACCCGTGACAGACTGGAAGCACTCAGAGAGGCTGACGCAATTCTCCGCGAGGAATTCGACAACTGTGGTCTTGCTGAAAAGGTTTGGCAGTACTTCATCTCTATCCCCGATATGAAGAGCGTAGGCGTTCGCAATGAAATGCGTTACGAAGGCTGGCCTGCCATTATCCGCGCTGTCAACACCGTAGACGCTATGACCGCAACCATCGAAGAGATCCCCTACCCCATCCTCCACAAGATCACTGCGAGAATCACCTCCGAGGTAGAAGGCATCAACCGCGTTCTCCTGGATCTCACTCCCAAGCCCACCGCCACCATCGAGTGGGAATAATATCTACTGGCTTACAAGTGCCCGAAAACCCTTTGAAACAAAGGGCTTTCGGACATTTTATGTTTTAGTGAAAATGCCTTTGCAACACTTTTGCAACACGCAGTGTGAATTTTATAAAAAGGAATGGTTACAAGTGGCTATCAAGTTTATATAAATTTTTTTTGAATAGCCGCACATTTTACAGTCATAATCCGTTAAACATTATGAAGGGAGGTTTCGCTTAAAATGGATATTGAAGAACAATATGACAAAATA
>JAZPZL010000159.1:0-3913 GCA_045544655.1 Eubacteriales bacterium | reverse complement strand
AACGGTTGCGTTGGTATACTGAATTCCGTAGCTTTCAAATACGTAATACAATACCTGCATAAAAATCAGAAGCAGGGCAGGCCCCACCTTCTTCCCGCGCAGAGTAAATTTCCGTTTCTTGATCAGCATCCACAGAAGCATCAGAAGAGTGGACATTCCGAATCGCATGGAAAGAAGCACGTTGGGTGTGGTATATTCCAAAGCCACCTTGGTAAACAAGTTGGAAACACCCCAGATAATATGCCCCAGGTACGCACAAAACAAAGGCAGGAATAAGGATTCTTTTTTATTTTGCGTCATTGGCTTTTTCCCCCTTTCCCAAAAACAAGGTCACCACGAAGCCCAGGAGCGGGAATAGCATTCCCACCAGCATTCCCGCCTTCATTCCCAGGCTTTCGGGGGTAACGGAGAGTCTCTCGCAAAGCTCTGCGGCGCGGGAGCTGCCCGCAGTCAAGTCCGCAACGATGCCCATAAGCTGGGGACCCACGGAGGCACCCAGATCACCACCCGCCGCCATAATGGCGTAAATGAATACACCCGCGGTGGGATTCCGATCCGCCGCCACCACCAGATTCCCCGGCCACAGCATGGAAGCGCACAGACCCGTCAGGGCGCAGGCAACCAGTCCCACGAGGGGAACGGGAGATACCGCCGCCACCAGATAGCAATGGGTGGTGCTTCCAAAGCAAAACAGTAAAATTTTATGAATGTGCTTGCCGTATTTGGCGTATAGGCTTCTGCCCACACCCAGAGCAACGGAAAACAGCGCGGTGCCGAACAGATCCCCCCAAAGCTTTGGGATCTCCACCGCCTTTTCCAGATATCCGGAGCACCACTGCGCCATGGTGCATTCCGAAGCACCGCCCAAAAAGATGCAAAACACGCTGATGAGTACCTTTTTACTGCAAAGGAGCTTCAAGGCGCCCATCACCCGCGCCGGCTTTTCCATTTCGGGGATCCGCGCACCTGCAAACAAAGCAGTGCTGACGGCGGGCAGAATGGAGATCACGAGAGGAAGGATGAACCAGTTTTTGCTCCCCACCAGAACCAAAAGTCCCGCGCCCAGGATCACCACCGCCACACAGCCCCAGGCGTACACGGAATGAAGCCCCGACATTTCCCGATCGGGATCCTCCGAGGGCAAGGCGGCGATCACGGGACTGATGAGAACCTCCGCAAGTCCCGCGGCAAAGGAAAAGATCACCGTTCCCACGCAAAGCCCGACGAAGGCGTATGCGGGAAAAAGCAAGGGCAGAGCCGCATACACGACGAAGCCCACCAGCGCAAGCATAGGGATACACTTGACCGTTTTGGTAAGGTTCATTCTGTGGGAGAAAAAGGAAAGTGCCAGATCCACCAGAAGCTGAGTAAAAAAGTTGACCAGCACCAAAAATCCCAAAAGGGAAAAGGAGATTCCGTAAAGCTCACGGAAGGTCAAAAATAAAATGGGGGAAAGGCAGGAGGTGCCCGACATGGTCACGTTGGCACTGTAGCAAGCATATCGGATCCTGCGGATTTGGGATTGAGTCATTTCTTCTCCATTGTCAATACGGCTTCGTGGGCCGTTTTTTGCAAAAGTGCGATCTTCGCCTGGGAAAGGCTCAGATCCTTGCCGTCCAATTCATATTTGGGGCGGAAGGAGTTGCCCACACAGCTTTGACCCGTGAGCCTTTCAAACCAGACGCAGGCGTTCAGGTACTGACCGCCGCCGATATCCCCGTCGTGGGAAAGGTCGTCGATCTGCTTGCCCTTCTGAATACGGGCGGTGAGGGTATAGCCGTTTTCGCGGATCAGGGGATGGTGGCGAACCGCTTCCCAGGCATCCCCGCAGGGTACGCGGGTGAAGCCGTACTTGGAGCAGACCTCCTTCGCCACGTTTCGATGCCAGGAGGTGATGGCAGTCTGCTCTTCCATCGTACCAAGCCCCTTACTGCCTTCACCGATCTCGTGAACCCAGCTTTGGAGCCAGTAGTATTTCGCCATTGGGAAGCGGTCGTGAATGTAGTCGTACAAAAGGGGCAGATGCTCCGCCACGCTGTTTCGCAGTTTCTCTTCACTGCCATTGGTGCCGTACACGTAGGAGCCGCTTTGCTGGAAGCTGATCACGTCCCAGTTTTCACGGGAGAGGCAGTAGGTCATCCCCACGCCCTCCTCTTTTCTTCTGCCGTTTTTATCGTTGCAGAAAAGCTGATAGTTGTTTTCGTGGTTTACAAGCCAGTCCCAATGCTGATACAGCTTACAGCCGGAATAGTACACGTTATAGACCTTGGCATCCTCGTGACCTGCCGCCGCAAGCATTCCGTAAAGCTCGTCACACCAATAATAGCTGTAGCTGTTGCCAATGAGAAGTATATTCAATTCCTCGTCCTCCGCGGGATCCTCAAAGACCCCTTCTTCCGTTTCTCTCTTCTCTTTTGTTTTTTCCGTTTTCCTTTCCTCTTGCGCCGTCACCGCGTCCTCCGTCGTCTTTTCCTCGGGAAGGGTCAGCCCCGTGGAGCAGGAGGCAAGAAACAGGCAGAAAAGGGCAAAAAGCCATACCGCAAGCCGCTTCACGCCTTCACCAAAACGTCGTGCAATTTCAGCTCTCCGCCGTGTCTGTCAAAGCAATTTTCCCAGCGCACGAAGGGATTGTCCTCCACGGTCACAAGGGGCGGCTTGGAGAAGCTGCATCCGGAAAAGCGCACCATTCCTCCGCCGCGGACGGTAATTTTCTCGTCCTTACCGCAGTTGAAATCCACGAACTGGATGCCCAGAGAATCCTCCACCACGATCTGGGAGAAGAAAAGCTGGCAGGCAGAAAATACGTAGCCGTGACTTGCGCCCAAAACCTGAATTCCGATGCCCTTATTGCTGTCGGAATGGTTGAAGGTGCATCCCACCGCCGTGCCGTGGGTATTGTTACAAGCCTTTTTATCGCTGTTATCCATCAAAAAGCCGGTTTTGTTTCCGTCGAAGGAGCAGGCGGTGAACACGTTGTTGCCGCCGTTGTTGATACAGCCGTAAATATTGCGGGTGCAAAGGGCACCCGTAAATTTATGATATTCGCTGAAGAAGGGAATGTTGATTCCCACACCGCAGGAATGGATCCTGAGACCCGTTGCCACAAGGGACGAATCGCAGGAAAAGCCGGTAGCGTTGCAGGTCACACCGCCGCCGGAAAAGCTGTAAATATGCAAATTGCTTGCAATTCCGTATTTGATCTGGGGCAGGCGGGTCTTGGGATCGCCATCTCCCACGAAGCCAAGTCCGTGACGGGTTCCCACCGCCGCAGGTCTCCCCAGATCCTCCGTGCTGCCCGCAATGGAAAGATTTTCCACCCGACACCAGCTGCCCATTTTCACCGCATACCCTTCCTCGATCTCAGGGGCAAGCACGAGAACGCTCCCCTCGCCCAGACCCATCAGGGTGCTTTTGGCGGGCATACTTACTCCACTGACGAAAAATTCTCCGATGCCCAGAATACAGCAGCCCTTCTGCGCCAGAATTTCTTCGATCTCCCGACTGCGATCCTGCGTATCACCCGTAGATTCCAGTACGAATCCCAAAAGTCCGGTAGTCATAGCCCCATCCTCCAAACGAAAGGCAATTTGCCTCTTTTTTCTCATATCAATATATCACGAGTTCTCCGAAAATGCAACAAATATTCGGGACTTTTCTCCTCTTTCTTTGAAAAGAAAATCGCCCCTTCACCGCAGCTTTCCTTTTTTGGGGCACTGCCCCAACCCCCGCCCGCTTTTTGTAAGAAGCGGTGTAAAAACTTCACCTATTCATGATTCATTCCCACCTGCTTCGGACGAATCAAGTAGTCCCGCCTTGTATCCGCAAAATAGCGGGTATATTTGCCTTCTCCAGTGGGAGAAGGGGCGAAAGCCGAGAAAAAGCCATAGTATGGCTTTTTTGATGTGCTTTTGAC
>JAZPZL010000158.1:0-2754 GCA_045544655.1 Eubacteriales bacterium | reverse complement strand
CACCTTGAATTCCTTGTTATCCACACTTGCGGAAAGAATATACTCCGAGGGGAACTGGCTGTTTTTATCGGGAGGAATGAGTCCCTCCGCCTTGATCTCCTTCTGGCTGAGGATGCGGTGATATACACCGAGAGCGCTGAGGTCCTTTTCCTCCTGCAGATCCAGAAGAATGGTGGCGGTGGTACCCTCAGACTGCCAATAATCAAATACGTCACCGTTGAGCAGCTTGCCTGCATCCTTGCCGGTCTGCAGTTCTACTGCGGTAAAGCCGTTCTTCTCCATGGGAAGAAGGTCTTCGTTGTGATAGTAAACGGGCTCTCTGCCGGTCCATACGGGGCAGGACCAGGTCTTTCTGCCCTCTGCATCCCACATACGCAGGAAGAAGTAGCAAGCCTTGTCGCTATCCACGTGGAAGTCCAGAGAACGAAGGTCCTCTCCTTCTGCCTCGGCAACGCACATACCACCGTTGGAAATGACCTGACAATGCTTGATGATCGTATCAGGCTCATCGCGAAGATAGCCGATCTCTACGTGAATATCGTAAGAGAGGGCAAAGGGCAAGGTGGTGGGCGCGGTCTTGCCGTTGACGGTGTAACGGATCTTCACGTTGCCCGTTGAGGAAGCGTACAAACGGTTGGAAAGGATGGCGTCATAGAAGGCCTCTTTGGTCTTTTCCGTAGCCATAATGATGGTCTTGCCGGGGAAACGCTCAAAACCCCAGATGGGACCGTGGGCATCACTGGAGCAGGTGGGGGAAACCTTAAAGCCTGCATCCAAAGCGTAGGAATAAGTAAACTCGTTGAGCAGATTCGCCTGACGGTCGGTGCCGTCACCGATCTCCACAAGTCTTACCATCTGACGGAAGCGGGGAGAGGTATTGGTAGTCAAACGGAAATTCCATACACCCTTGCAGGAATGTCCGATGATCTGAGGATGCGCCAAACAGGAAATGGCGTAAGGGCTAGTATGATAAGCATCAAAAAATTCCTTCCAGCTATGAACGGAAGCGCAGGTCTGCGCGTTGACCGTAACGATCTCACCGGAATTCTTGTGAAAGACGCCAAAGCGATCCTCCTCATGAGAAGCAACCTCCGCCTCGGCACCGGGGAACAGGATCAGCTCATCCTGACCGGCATCGTACGCATCGGCAAAGCCGCGAAAATACTCCCGTGGATTCAGGCATCCTGCGTGATCGGAAACAACGCCGAAGTCCATCAGACCGCCGGACTTCATCTTCTTGATGTATTCTGCGGGATAAATCTCAGGTCCTCTGGCAGAGAAATCCTTGCGGTTGTGAATGTTACAGGTGTGATCGTGAAAATCACCGATGTAATAATTGAATTCTTCCTCGGAAGAATGGGTCTTTCTTTCGTGGATGCTTACGGGGCAGGAATACTCCTCGCCCCGAAAGGTAGCGGTAACGGTTGCCGTACCGGGGTACAAAAGAGTGAGCAATACACCGTTGGTAAAGCTGGCTTCATATTTGCCGGCGTAAGTCTTGATCTGAACGCAAGGGTCACTGGTCTTCCAGGTAATATCCTCTTTGGTATAATCCTCATCGCCCAACAAACGCAGGGGTAAAACGTCTCCCGCGTAAGAGTCGATCTTTTCAAATGATAGCTTTCTTCCCATTTTTTCCTCCTAAGATAAAAGCAGTTTTTTCCATCTTAACACTTTACAAAGGAAAAAGCAAGAAAATCACGGGCAAAAGTACAAGAAAAACACAAGGAATTTCAAAAAAAGCAAGCGTCAAAGCAAAGCATTTGACACTTGCCGATCATTTTATTTTTGAGCTTTGACGAAGCCGCAGCCAAATTTACAAAACATTTCTGCGAAGTAAAATCGAGCGAGGCAAGGAAAAGGAGACAATTGCGATGGAGTTTACATCCAGTAAATGACTGAGCAATTGATCGAACTTTGACGAAGCCGCAGCCGATTTTACAAAGCAGTTCTGCTAAGCAAATTTAGGCGAAACAAGGAAGGCGAGGAAAAAACGAAGGCGTGTGCTAAACGCAAATAACTGAGTTTTTTTTGATGTCCTGACGAAGTTGCAGCCAAATTTGCGACGCAGAAAAGCAGATCAGAAGCCTTCACCCCTTACCTTTCTCACATCGGAAACGTAAGTGAAAGCATCGCGATCGTGCTTTTCCACGATGCTGAGAACGGTTGCCACTTCCCTGCTTCGGACGATACAGAGGAGGCTTTTTCCGTCACGCTTCGTATAAAAGCCGTGGGTGTAGAAGCCGGTAACGCCCCGCTCCATTTTTTCCATAATCTCGGAGGCGATCGTTTCGCTTTGGGGAGAAATGACGGTAACGGATTTTGCAAAATCACCGCGGATAAGGAGAAAATCCGTCACCTTGGTGCTGACGTAGAGGGAGATGACGGAATAAAGCATAATGGAAAAATTGCGGAATACGATACCGGAAAGAAGGATCACCGCCGTATCAATGACGAGAATAAAGGTGGCAATGGAGATATGGGGAAACAGACGGTTCAGGATCAAGGCGGCGTAATCAGAGCCGCCGGTGGAGCCGTCCCGCATCACCACGAGTCCTACACCAACACCCACCAAAACGCCTCCGAAGATAGCACCCAGAAGAAGATCTCCCTCTGTGAAAACAAGTCCTTCAAACAGCTCTAAAAAGAATGAGAGAAAGAGGATCCCCGCAATGCTTTTCGGGATCGCTTCCTTCGGCAAGGTGCGAAAACCGAAGAAGAACAAAAGGAAGTCGGATCGTAGCCATGTCGTTC
>JAZPZL010000157.1:0-3320 GCA_045544655.1 Eubacteriales bacterium | reverse complement strand
CCACCTTGCCCTGCTCCACGATCATCATACACTGTCCGTCTGCCACGGCAATGCCCGAGCCGTTGGAAATAATATTATCACTGCCCTTCGTGTTGGAGCTTCTCGAGCCGATGCGCTTGGACCCCTTGATCACCAGGGTGTCCATATCCAGCGCGTCACAGTAGAAAAATTCCTTCCACTGGTCTGCAAGAACTCCGCCCAATGCGCCGATGCCTGCTTTAATCAGTCCCATAACCGTTCTCCTTTATCCGTAAAAATTTTTGTAATCGGGTTCTGTCTTCATCATATCATAGAACGAATTTGATTGCAAGATTTTCGCCAAAGTGTTTTTTTCGTATCAACGATCCTTCTTTTTTCGGGAAAAGGGATCGAACACGGTGACCAGGATCGCCGTCAGAAGCAGTACCGTCACCGCCACCACCACCAGCATCCCCATACGGATCCCTGCGCGCTGTGCAACGAAGCCCACCACGGCGGGAGTTATGATGCCGCCCGCGGTTGCCACCAGTACCATGGTGCTCACGCCCAGGTCGTTCCCCTTGATGCTTTCCGTGCCGATGGCAAGGGCGCAGGTGTATACGGTTGCCATAAACAGACCGACTCCCATGATCCCGATGAAAATAGGAAGCTCACTGCGGCTGAAGAATACCAACAAAAAGGAAGCCGTCAGCCCAACGCCGTCTGCCACCAGGATCGCCTTGTGGGAAACCTTCCCCACCAGGACCGCTCCCAGCATCCGCCCGATGAAGATCACCACCCAAAGAAGACTGCTCATGAGTTGGGCAAGCTCGTCGCTGAGCACGCCCGAATCCTTAAAATAAGTCACCAGCCAATTTACGATGGCGTATTCCGCCGAAATGTAGAAGAACAAAATAGCGGTGCCATACCAGAAGCTCTTGTTTTTCAGAAAGCTGCGATCCACCTTGCGAAGGCTTTTGGTGATCCTTTCCTCGGGCAGTCCCATACGGCAGTACACCAAAATCTGCAGGATGCAAAGGAAGAGAATGATCCCCGTGGTGATGCGCCCTCCGAAAGCATTTTCCTTGGTACAAACGATCAGCACCAGAGGAGAAAGCACCGCGCCCAGAGCAAAGGCGCCGTGAAGCAGATTGTAGCCTACGGCGGATTTTTTACCGGGCAGAGTGGACATCATGGTGTTGGAGAAATTGGTATTCCCCCCGCGGGCAAAGCCGATCATCACGCAGGCGGGATAAAGAAGCGCCGCACCGCCGATGCCGAAGGTGATAAGCAGATACGCCACCGCCATCCATACGGAAAGGAGCAGGGCGGTTTTCCTCCGTCCCACAAAGCCGGGCAGATACCCGGAGAGAAAGAGGGAAGCAATATTGCCCCAGGAGGGCAGACTCAGAAGAAGCCCCGCACGGGCGTAGTCGATCCCGTAAAGCTCCCGCAAAAAGGGCATCAGATTGCCCAGCAGTACCGCGGAAGTACCGCTGACGAAAAATACGAACAAGGTCGCCCGTATCAAGGCGTTTTCTTTTTTATTGTCTTCCACTTCATACACCTCTTTTTTTCAGATCGGAGAATTCCTTCTCCTTCAAATAATCAATAAAGACCTTCGTGCTTTTGGAGATCCATTTATTCTTGTGATAGATCAGCTGCTTCCAGATCTCCGGCTCCATATCGCAAACGTCCAGATAACAAAGCTTGCCCGAAGCGATCAGCTCCTCCGTTACAAAATCGGGCAGATAGGAGATCATATCACTTTTGGCAACCAGCTTCGTGATCAGATCCGTCCTTCCGATCTCAAGCACGGGCGTGATCTCCAGAGACCGCTTTGCCAATTCCTTATCCAGAACCCGTCGGTAGCCTTGACCGTGCTCCGTCAGAATAAAGGGACGGTCGGCAAGATCCCTCACCGAAAGCCCCTTCACCCCTGCAAATTCGGAGGAAGCACTTGCCACGAAGTGCATGGAAAGCCGCTCCTCCTTGGCAATGACGTAATCCTTGTTATAGGAGTGGGCGTCCAGGGTAATGATGAGATCCGCTTCGTTGTGGGAAAGCATATCAAACATCACCAGGGTATCCGCCGTGGTAAATTTAATGGAGATCTTCGGATACTTTTTATGAAAATCAAGATAGTGGGCATTGATCATACCGTCACAAACCGAATCGGGCGTGACGATGTGAATATCTCCCGACAGCTCATCCTCCCGCTCCATATTTTCCTTGAATTCCTCGGTCAGGGCGCGGACCTGATTGGCGTAGGCGATCAGCTCGTGTCCCCGCCTTGTAAGGTTGATGGTGTGGTTGATCCTTTCAAACAAAAGGCAGCCCAGCTCGTCCTCCAGCTGCTTGATCTGAAAGGAAACGGTTGACTGAGAATAACCCAAAAGCTCCGCCGCGCGGGTAAAGCTCCCCAGCTCCGCCACGTGGGTAAAGGTAATTAAATTCCGCAATTCCATTCTGTTTTCTCCAAAATCGAAAATATTGATGGTAAAGATCAAAACTATTCGTTTGACTGATCCTGGTTCTCATTATATAATCTGTTCCATCGAAATGCAAGAGACAGAGAAAAACTTTTCCCCCTTTTGCAAAAAATCACCCTTGGAGGATATGACTATGACACAACCGCAACTTTTCACCCTCGTCGCTCTTGCAGTCTACGCCATTGCCATGGCACTGATCGGCTGCTTCAGCTTCGGAAAATCCAAAACCCTGGACGGCTTTTTGATCGGCGGCAGAAACATCGGCGCGTGGATGACCGCCTTTGCATACGGCACCACCTACTTTTCCGCAGTGGTCTTCGTAGGCTACGCAGGTCAGCACGGCTGGAATATCGGTCTGGGTGCCATCTGGATCGGCATCGGCAACGCAGTTCTGGGATGCCTGCTCTCCTGGCTCCTCTTTGCCAACCGCACCAGAAAAATGACCAAGAAGCTGAACGCCCGCACCATGCCCGACTACTTTGAGAAGCGCTACGGCTCCAAGGGAATGAAGATCCTGGCGGCAGTCATCATCTTCGTCTTTCTCGTTCCTTACTCCGCCGCCGTATACAAGGGTCTTGGCTCTCTGTTCAGCGCGGTATTCCCCGGCGTTGAGACCTGGGTATGGATGCTTCTCATCGCGGCTTTGACCGCGGTTTACCTGGTGGTAGGCGGCTACGTCGCCACCGCCTACACCGACCTGATCCAAGGCGTCGTTATGCTGGTGGGCGTGGTATGCCTGGTGATCGCCGTGTTGGGGCACGAAAACGTAGGCGGCATCAGCGGTCTGATCGAAAATCTGAGCAATTTCCGCTCCCTTCCCGAGGATCCCAATCCCGTAACAGGAAGCCAGCTGACCAATATTTTCGGCGG
>JAZPZL010000156.1:0-20026 GCA_045544655.1 Eubacteriales bacterium | reverse complement strand
GTTGCCGTTGGGGACACCCCGCCATTGATGCCTGCATCGGTCTTTTGAACGAGCATCAGCTTAGCTACGAGGATATCGAAAAGGTCACCGTCAAGACCTTCTACAAGGCTACTCAGCTTTCCAAGATCGTTCCCAAAACTGCGGACGAAGCCCAGTACAACATTGCTTATCCCGTTGCCGCCGCTCTGATCTACAAGGATTTCGGCTACGCTCAGGTCTGCAAGGAAAATCTGGGTGAGGCGAGAGTGGTGGAAATGATGAAAAAGCTCTCCTTTGAGACCGATCCCCTGCTGGACGCTCAATTCCCCGCCAAGCGCATTTGCCGCGCGGAGATCGTGACTCGGGACGGACGCACCTTGATCTCCCCCGAATGTGAGCCTCGCGGTGAAGCCCACGAAAACATCGGCTTTTCCTGGCTGGCGGATAAATTCCGCCGCATCGCTTCTCCCGTCTTTACCGACGAGGGAATCGAGGTCGCCATCCGTCTGATCTCCTCCGAGGAGGATCTGCCCCTGCGGGAGCTGGTGGATACGGTCAATCAAGCAAAATTCAGAAAGTAGTGTTTTTGCAGAACCTTTTTTGAAAAAAAGGTTCTGTACTCCAAAAAACTTCAATCGGGAAAGAAAATGAATCCCGTAGAAGGCTTTTTACACCATACAAAAAGCGACGGAAGCCGATCACTTCCGTCGCTTTTATTTTTTATAAATAGATCCGCTCCACGCGGGGCAAAAAGGTGGATAACACCTCGTAGGAAAAGGAATTTGTCCACTTGCCCAAAAGGTCAGCGGTGATCTCCTCATCCCCGTCTCTTCCCAGAAGCACGGCATCATCTCCTACCTTTACCTCGGGGATCTCCGTTACGTCCACCATCATCTGGTCCATACAGATCCTGCCTACGATGCTTGCGCGCTTTCCGTGCAGAAGCACGTATCCCTTCCCCGAAACACAGCGGTTATAGCCGTCTGCATAGCCGATCCCCAAGGTGGCAATACGGCGGGGAGAGGGAGCGGTATAGGTGTGTCCGTAGCCGATGGGCGTTCCCGTTTCCACGTCCTTGACGCAGATCACGCGGCTTTTCACCGTCATCGCCCGCTCCGGAGAAACGGACAGCTTCATCGCCTCATCGGGAGCGTAGCCGTAAAGAGAGATCCCAAAGCGGCACAGATCGTATTTTTTCTCCATCCGAAGCGTTCCCGCGCTGTTACAGATATGGCGCAAGGGAGGATGGACCCCCTTTGCCTCCAAAAGCGAAAGAAAGCGGTCGAATCTCCCTTCCTGCACCAGAGCGGAATCCGGAGTCTCGGCATCGGCGGTGGCATAATGGCTGAATACGCCTTCCGGCTCTATCCCCTTCAGCTCCGCAATTTTTGCGGCAAGGGACGCTCCCTTTTCATCAGGCGTCACACCGATCCGCCCCATTCCCGTATCCACGGCAAGGTGTACCTTTGCCCGCTTTCCCATAGCAAGGGCGACCTCGGAAAGCATTCGCGCCTCGGTCAGCTCCCAAAGGGTAGCGGAAACGTCAAGCGCCACCAATTCCTCGTACAGGGCGGGGGCAGTATAAGAAAGGATCAGGATGGGCTTGGTCACACCCGCCGCCCGCAGCTCCCTTGCCTCCTGCAAGCAGGCAACGGCAAAATAATCCGCCCGATCCGCAAGGAGCTTAGAAACGGCAACCGCGCCGTGTCCGTAGGCGTTCGCCTTCACCACCGCCATTTTTTTCACGGCGGGTGGTAAAAGCTTTGCAAGGGTATCAAAATTACGTAAAATCGCTTCGGCGCGGATCTCTGCAAAGGCGCGTCCGTCGCAAGGTAAAGTATGCATCAGATTCTCCTGTTTACGGAAGCAAGGCTCCGCTGAATACGGTAGGCTTTTCGCCGTTGGAAAGCTGTACGCGGATCTCCAACGTATTTTCTCCCGTGGCAAGCTCCTTGATTCCTTCGGTCATGGTCAGATAATTTCCATCAGCGTCCTTCGTCCAGGTGCTGTTGTTGTCCTTCATTTTCATTTCCCGCAGGGCGGCGCTCATCGAACGGTATACGTTTTCCTTCAGCACTTTTCCATCCTTATCCTTTACGGTAACGAATACGTCGGATATGGTGTAGTTAGAGCCCAGGATCATTTCATCCAGCTGGGCAAAGGTCATTTCCGTGATACCTTCCGGGAGATTGGTGAAGATCCTTGATTCTTCCACGGCAGGCCCGCTCATTGCACGGAGCTCTTCCCGGGAAAAATCGAAAAGCTTGTAGCGGCTTTCCAAAGGTGCTGCGGCGTAGGTGTCGTAAAGATCCAGAAGCTTCTTGTCCTCTTCAACGTTGGGATCCAGAAATTCCGCAAAAGTATAAGGAATATAGGTCTCCTCCTGAAGCTTGGCAAAGGTATAGGGGATCTCCCACTCACCTTGGTAATAGAAATAGGTTCCGTGAAGGATCTGCTCCGGACGCCACGCCTCCGGCTGCTCCAGACAAATCACGATGCTGTTTGCCAAATCCACCGAGCCGTCGGGAAGCTTTTTCAATTGGACCTCACGCACCATCATCGTATGTCCGCCGCTGACCAGAAGATCCGCGGGGCGCGTCTTTGCGTAGCACTTGTACATTCCGTCCTCACCGTTTTGGGCATTCCAATCGGCAATCACGTCCTTCGTATCGTATTTCGTGGGATTGTTGGCAGTTTCCATACCGAAGCAATCAAGCTTATCCATATTCGGATAGGTGTATCCCACGGGAATAAAGCCATTGGCGGCGGTCATATAGGCAGTGCCGTTAAAATTGGCGGAATTGACAGTTCTTCCCCAGCCCCAGAAGGAGCCCCAGGAGCACTGATTGAAAAAGGTCATCATACAGCGGTATTTTTTATAAAGATAACCGCCGCGATACTCTTCGTCGATCATCGCGCCCACTTCTTCACCGTAGCCGCCGTTCTCCGCAAAGGCACGCTCCAGATCCATCACACCGGTTTCTTCATCGTAATATTCCAGCCAGCGGTAAAGATTGCCCGTTCCCTTGCTCTGGTAAGGCACTCCGCCGTAGATATAAAGAGGAGAAATGGTCTTTCTCTTCTTTGCATAGGTCATATGATAGTCCTTGATCTCCATATTGGACTTCCATTGGAAGGTAAGCTGTAAATGAAACAGATCAATGGCGAGCTGTCTTCGCTCGGAGATCGGCATATTCTCCGTGACGACGGGAAACGCTTCTACGTCCGCCTTGCGCAAACGGTCCGGCATATATTCTTCCGTTTCTTTTTCAATTTCTGTTTTTTCTTCGGTCGTTTCAGAGACAGCGGTCTCTTCGGTCTCAGCTTTGCTGCAAGCGGCAAAAGAGGTCACGAAAAGAGCCAGGCATAAGAAAAGGGCAATCAAACGGTTCATTTTCATTTTTTCCTCCAAAATAATAAAATGGGGACTGTGGTCTCTTTCATTATACCACAGTTCCCCCACATATTCAAGAGAATTTTACAGCCAGGCGCGCAGATCCTTCCCCAAGCGCTCCTCCAGTGAGATCAGGCGCTTTGCAATATCCTTGGCAGATTCATCCGCCGCTTTATACTGATTCAGATAGCGACTGAGGGATTTGACTCCCATATTGCATCCGTCCAGCATCAGATCCGCCACCGTAGAATCGGAATCCTTCATTCTCAGCTTCCACTCGGTCTTCAGCTTACTCATTCCCTCGGCAATGGGATTGGGATCCTTGCCGTCATCCCCGAAGCGATCCAGCGCCCCCTCGATCTCCTCACACAGATCCTCGTGTTCCTTCTTACAATTTACCAAGATCTCCTTCAGATCCGGATTTCTCACCGAATCCCGCACGTCGTCAATGGACTCGATCCCCATCTGCACGCCTGCATCGCACTCTCTCAAAAGCTTGATCGTATCTTGTTCAATCATGGAAAAGCCTCCTTTTTTCCATAGTATGCCACGGAAAAGACTGCTTTATCCACCCATTTGCAAAGAAAAAACTGCAATCGACGATTGCAGTTTTTTAATCTTTATTCAGCGTGAAAGGTAAAGACCGTTCCTGCCGGAATCGTGGTAATGTCCGCAAAATCTGCCACAGTCGTCACCACCTCCAGCTGATCCTCGGACTTGCGGTTCAAAACCAGCGTGTTTCCGTAGGTATCCGTAACACTTACGGTTTTTCCGTTTTCTGCCACGCTTGCCACGTCGTTTCCGTCACCGCGGCCAACGTAGTATTCGTTTTCCTCATAAACCACGTACCCATCGCTTTGGCGAAAATCCTCATAAGCTTCGGAGGGAAGAGAGCTGAACGGATCGCCGCAGCCTACGCTGATACCGATCACTTCGCCCTTCAAGGAAAGAGATACCTGATGGAGCTCTTCTCCGCAAAGGTAATTTGCATCCCAGGAGCCGCTTTTATTAGCCACGGGGGTGGCGGGAGCTATAAGAGGATATTTTCCGGGGAAGTTGATGTGATACAGCAGGTAGATGGCATCGTCCAGATCCTCTACTCCGTTGCAGTCAAGATCAATGGACTGACTTACGGGATATTTTCCGGGGAAGTTGATGTAATACAGCAGATAGATGGCATCGTCCAGATCTACTTCTCCGTTTTCGTCCATATCGCCGAGGACGTACTTGGTATAGCCGCAAGTGTCGCAAACGGCATCCTCTTCACCGTCAAAGGCGTGAGTCCCTTCATTCAGGCGATTCTGACAGGCGTAAGTGGTACAAGCGTTCCAGTGAAGGTTTTTATCCTTTGAAAATTCCGCGGAAGGAGCGCACTGGTGTACGGTAATCACGGTGGTGGAGAGCTTGGCTTCGCCCGCGCCGACGATCCCTACTACCACGTCGTAATCACCGAACTCGGCATCCTCCTTTACCTTCAGCTCAAAGGAGAAGATCTCACCGGAGAGCGCACTCTCCTCAGGTGCGCCAAAAGCCGCCTCACTGCCGGGATTGATCTCCGCAAGCAGGGCAACGCTCTTGACGGAGTTGCTCCAGGTACCGCTTACCCACTCAAGGGCTTCGTGGTCGTAGGCAGTCAGAAAATCCAGACCGAGACCCTGGACCCGGATCTCTTCGGCAAGAGAAACCGATACGGTCACGGTATCACCGCGATGAACAGCGTAAACGTAAGTAGGAAGCTCACGAACAAGCTTACAAAGGTTGCATTCCGTATCCCGGGGATCGTCGTAGGTGTGCTTCGCAGGACGAACCTTCTTTTGGCAGGAGTTGCAAATCTGGTCGCAATCGTTGTCAAAGAAATGATCCGGCGTGACGGTAACGCCAACGGGAGTCGCATTCAGACGGTCACCGGGCAAAGGCTTGATCTCGTAAGGAACACCGCATTTTACCGCTTCGGTGGGCTTCAGGGTAAGGGTGAAAATATCACCGGAAACCTCGAGCTCTTCATTGAGCAAAAAAACAGCCCCGTCGACCTTTGACGATGCAAGCGCGGCATGCGTCAAGATCTGTGAGGACCACTTTCCCTCCACGTACGTGAAGGCGCTCTGGTCGTAAGCTTCGGAAAAATCCAGACCAAAGCTTTGCGTTTTTACCGCCTGATTCAGAGAAAAGGTCACGTCAAAGCTTTCGCCGGCAGTGACCGTCTCCTTTTCCACCTTTGCATTCAAAACGATCTCATCGGCGGCAATGCCGTCCGTCGCAAGAAAAAGCGTGGTTACACCGCTCAGCCCCACGAGAAGTATCAAAAGAAAAGCAACCGTTTTTTTCGTAATTCTCATTGCTATTCTCCTTTTTCAGAAAAATTATTATGATCTCTTTTCCGCACGTTGCATATGCGGACAAAAATACAATTTTATTCTAATTCTTTTTCTGCCTTTTGTCAATAAAAAAAGCCCGACAAGCGGGCTTTTTCATTCAGTTGATGGTTACCAGCGGGTCTGCATCTCCCTGAACCTGAGGAAGCTTGCCGTCCCATTTTTCGATCTTCTTGTTTTCGATCACGTGCTCGTTGAGAGACTCGCTGACGATCTTGTTTGCCTCCGCTTCCGCCTGCGCCTTAATGCGGATGGTCTCCGCCTCTGCCTGAGCGTTGGTGATGGCGGTCTGCTTTTCCGTTTCCGCCTTCAGAAGCTGCTGCTGTGCAACCTGCTTCTCTTCAATGGCATTGATAAACGCCTCGGAAAAATCAAAGTTGAGAATATTCACGTCGGTCACGTAAAGTCCGTCGGCATTGAGCTTTTCATTCAAGCCGCTGATCAGTCCGTTGGAAATGATGGCGCGGTTGGTAACGCTTTCCTCGGCGGTATACTGGGCGGTGATCGCCTTCAGAACCTCGTTCACTGCGGGAATTACCAAAACGTCCTCGTAATTTCTGCCGATGTTCTTATAAATGCTGTAGCTCTTCCCCGTATCCACGCGGTAGTTGATGGCAAGGGTGGTGGAAACGGTCTGCAGGTCCTTGGAAAACGCCTCGGTATTCACCTCCAGCTTGCTGATGCGGTTGTCGATCTGCGCCACCTGCTGAACGAAGGGTGCTTTCAGGTGAAAGCCCTCCTGCAAAACCTTATCGCTGACTCTTCCCAAGGTCAGAACCACACCCGTATGACCCGCCTGCACGATGGTAAAGCAGTTGGCAAGCACGAATAAAACCGCCACCGCCACGATCACACCCACGACGATTCCTACGCCTTTTTTCTTTGAATTCATTGCATTCATCACAAAATCTCCTTTTCGTTTTGTTTTTCACTAAAACGGTCAACTGACCACGTTTTTCGCAATTCCCTGCAAAAACGCCGCCAAATTATCCCGCAAAATGCCGATCAGCCTTGCTCGGGTCTCCTTGGGAGCCCAGGCGATATGAGGGGTCAGGATACAGTTCTTCGCCCCGATGAGAGGACAGTCCTCTCTTTGCGGTTCTACGGTCAGAACGTCTGCCGCAAATCCTGCGATCACCCCTTGATCCAGTGCCTCTCTCAGCGCCGCCTCGTCCACGAGACCGCCCCGCGAGGTATTGATGAGATAGGCCGTTTTTTTCATTTTTCTCAGGCTCTCCCCACAGATCAGACGCTCCGTTTCTGCGGAAAGAGGCAGGTGAAGGGAAACGTAATCACTCCGTGCAAAAAGCTCGTCCGTGGAAACGTATTCCCAAGGTACGTCCTTTTTGTTGCGGGTATGATAGATCACGCGCATTCCGAAGGCTTCTCCCAGACGCGCCACCTTTTTACCGATACTGCCCATACCAACCAGCCCCAGGGTCTTTCCCCCAAGCTCCGACAAGGGATAGGGATAATAGCAAAACAGCTCCGAGCGGGTCCAGTCTCCCCGCGCAGTGGAAGCGGTATACTCCCCCAGGCTCGTGGCAAAGGCAAGAAGAAAGGTCATGGTCATCTGCGCCACCGCATCCGAGGAATAATCGGGAATATTGGTCACCGTCACGCCCCGCTCCCGACAAGCGGCAAGATCGATATTATTATACCCGGTTGCCATCACGCCGATATATTTCAGCTTCGGGCAGGCATCCAGAAGTGACGGCGTCACTGCGATCTTACTGCAAAGAAGCACCTGGCTGTCACCGATCACCTCGGGCAGCTCCTCGGGAGAAGGCTTTCCGTAATAGGAGACCTCCCCCAACGCTTCGATCTCTTTAAAGGAAAGATCGTCTCCGCAAACGCTTTTCCACTCACACGCGCAAATCTTCATCGGAATCACACTCCTTTCTTTTATTTTATCACAGCTTTTGATTTTCTTCAATAACGCGGTAAATTTTTTTAAAGATTTTCTTGAAGCGGATTCGGATTTATTTCCGTTCGTTTTTTCCCGAATCCCTTGACTTTTCAAAGGCGGAAATGTACAATAAAATTTGATGATAACGGATCATACGAATAAGATTCCCTCTTTATTTGAAAAGGAGATTTTTATGAGTCAAATCAAATTCGGATGGAGCGAGGTCAGCCTTGTTCCTCAAGGAAAAAAAGTAGACCTTGCAGGCCAGTTTTACGAAAGAATCACCGACGTGGTGGAGGATGAGATCACCGTCACCGCTCTCGCCATGGAATGCGGAGAGGATTCCGCCATTTTCTGTGCTTGCGATCTGGTTTCCACCGGTCACCAGCTCCTTGATACCGTCCGTGAAAAGCTGAAGGACAGACCCGATATCCCCGCAGATAAGATCCTCGTCAGCGCCATTCATACCCACACGGGTCCCGGCTTCGCTCGTCGCTCCGATTCCGTTAAGGGAAAGACCCGCGGAGGACTCGAGGCTCTTACCGATCTTTTGCCCAACGTAAAATACGAGCGTCTTGCAAAATATGAGGGGGATGATCTGTTCGAGGGTGAAGAAGCACACGACTTTTTGGCTACCCGCATTGCCAAGGCTGCCGCTTTGGCTTGGGACAACCGCAAGGAAGGAATGTACGCTACCGGCTTCGGAAGAGCAGCCGTCGGTATGTGCCGCAGAGTCGTATACGACGACGGATCCGCAAAAATGTGGGGTGATACCTCCTTTGCCAATTTCGAGACCTTGGAAGCAGGCAACGACAGCGGTATTGAATTGATCTTCACCTATACCCCCGACAAGGCCCTGACCGGTGTCATCGCCAACGTAGCATGCCCCGCTCAGGTACTGGAGCACCGCAGCTTCATTTCCTCCGACTACTGGGGCAAGGTGAAGAAGCTTCTGAGAGAAAAATACGGCGAGGAGATCTTCCTTCTGGGACTTTGCTCTGCCGCAGGCGACCAGTGCCCCCGGGATATGATCCGCTGGGTACAGCCCGAAACCCCCATCAATGACCCGAATATCATAAGAAACGATCCCGTGGAACGCGGTGCAGACCCCTCTATGTTCGATCTCTCCGGCTGCAAAAAGGTTGCCCGCCGCATTAAAGACGAAATCGTCTACGCTTTGGAAGAGGTCCGCGAGTACGTTTCCGATACCACCCTCGACCACACCGTTTGTGTGCTGGACGTGCCGCTTCGCCGCGTAACCGTCGCCCAAATGGAATCGGCAAGAGAGGCAATCCGTCTCTTCGGAGAAGCCAACGACGGAAAAACCATCAATTTTGTAGACAAGGCGAGAATGCACATTCACGCGGGCACCATAAACCGCTACAATTTGCAGCAGGAGGTTGATACCTTCCCCAACGAGCTGCATTTCTTGAAATTGGGCAACATCGCTTTTGCCACCAACCCCTACGAGCTCTTTTTGGACTACGGTAACAAGATCCGTGCAAGAAGCCCCGCCCGTCAGACCTTCCTCATCCAGCTCTGCTGCGGCTCCTGGGGATATCTTCCCACCAAGAAGGCAGAGGAAGGCAGTCACTACTCCGCTTACGTTTCCTCCGGCTTTGCAGGTCACGAGGGCGGTGACCTTTTGGTACGCAAGACCCTGACTGAGCTGAACAAATTGTTTGAAGCATAAAAATACAGAATAAAAGGAGATCCTACCATGAAATTTACCGCAGCAGGAGACGCTCTGTGCCAGAGAAGACTCCCTCAGGATTACGAAGGCTTTGCCCAGATCCGCGATTTCATTCTGCAGGGTGACGGCAGATTCTTCAATCTGGAAACCACCCTCAACTACGAGGGCGAGGTTTACGCCAACCAGTTCTCCGGCGGAACCTGGGTACGCTGTACCCCCGAGGTTGCCGAGGATATGCTGGATTACGGCTTCAATATGACCAATATCAACAACAACCACGCCATGGACTTTGCCCACGAGGGCTTGATCAAAACCGTGGAATACGTAGAGGAGATGGGCATTATCCAGTCCGGTGTGGGTATGAACCTGCATCAGGCAGCCGCTCCCGCTTACCTGGAGACCAAAAACGGCAGAGTTGCCCTCATCGGAATCAGCACCAGCTTCAAGCCTCCCATGATGGCAGGCGAGCAGAGCCGCCGCATTCCCGGTCGTCCCGGTGTCAACGGTGTCCGCATCGCACAGAAGCTGATGCTTCCTCAGGCAGCCTTCGATACCGTGAAGGAGATCGGTGAAAAGACCCATATCAACGATCCCAAGAACATCACCCGCGCAGAGGGCTATTCCCCCTGGCCCGAGGAAGGCACCGCCGAGCTGGGCGAAATGAATTTCGTCCTGGGCGACGACTTCAAGATCGTCAACACCCTGAACAAAGCGGATATGGAGCGTGTGACCGCATCCATCCGCGAAGCGGCGATGCAGGCAGACTACGTGATGATATCCCTCCACGCACATCAGATCGTAGGCTCGGACAAGCACACCGTTCCCGCAATTCTGGAGGAGCTGTGCCACACCCTCATCGACGCAGGCGCAGATGCCGTGGTGGGTCACGGTCCTCACCTGGTTCGCGCCATTGAGGTTTACAATCAGAAGCCGATCTTCTACTCCCTGGGCGACTTTTTGATTCAGCTGTATCAGCTGCCCATCGCTCCCGAGGATTTCTATAAGAACTACGGTATGGATTCCAATTCCGCCGTGATCGAATTGCTGAAAAAGAGAAGCCGCGACTTCTCCTGCGGTCTGATGGAGGATCCGAAAATGCGGGAATCCATCATCCCCTACTGGGAGACCGACGAAAACAAGAATCTGACCAAGCTCGTCCTGATGCCCGTGACCGCAAGCCTGCGTGAGGGCAAGCATCTGGAAGGACTCCCCCAGCCCTCCAAGGACGTAGCCTTCATCGAGAAGCTGGCAGGTCTTTCCAAGCCCTACGGCGTCAACATTGAAATGAAAGACGGTCTTGCCGTCTGCACTTGGTAAGGAGGTACTACCGTGGCAGAACTCAATAAGGATCTGAAAGCTTATCTGGAAAATTGTATTCCCGAAGCACACAAGCTGCTCAAGGAGCTTTGCCTCATTCCCGCTCCCAGCGGATTTGAGGATAAGCGTGCCGAATTCGTCAAGAATTGGCTGGAGGAGCAGGGTGCAAAGGGCGTTTATACCGATAAAGCAAAGAACGTCATCTACCCCGTAAACTGCGAGGGCAAGAAGGATCTTACCGTCTTTGCCGCTCATACCGATACCGTATTTCCCGCCGAAACCGAGCTGAAATTCACCAAGGATGAAAAGAATTTCTATTGCCCCGGCGTAGGTGACGATACCGTTTGCCTCGTGATGATGCTGATGGTCATCAAGTATATCATCAAAAACAAGATCAAGCCCGAAGGGGGCGTTCTGTTCGTGGCAAACGCCTGTGAAGAGGGTCTGGGCAATCTTCGCGGCACCCGCCGTCTCTTTGAGGATTACAAGGGCAGAATCGGCAAATTCTACACCTTCGATGGCAGATATTTCTACACCAACGATCACTGCGTAGGCTCTCACCGCTACGTGATTGAGGCGACCACCGAGGGAGGTCACTCCTTCAACGCCTTCGGCAATGCAAACGCCATTACCGCGCTGTCCCGTCTGATCACCGACCTTTACACCATTCAGGTTCCCGAGAAGGAAGGCACCAAAACCACCTACAACGTAGGCTTGATCGAGGGCGGCACCTCCGTGAATACCATTGCCCAAAAGGCAAAAATGCTCTTCGAGTATCGCTCCGACGATGCGGAATGTCTTGCCGTTATGGAAAAGACCTTCAATGAAAAAATGGAAGCCGCAAAAGCAGAGAACTACGGTGAATTTTCCGTGGAGATCGTCGGTATCCGTCCTTGCCAGGGCGAGATCGACGAAAAGATCTTCGGTGAAATGGTTGCCCGCGTAAAAGAGGTCTGCACCGAGGAGACCGGCATTGATTGCGTTTCCAAATCCGGCTCCACCGACTGCAACATCCCTATGTCCATGGGCATCCCCGCCATTTGCGTAGGCACCTATCAGGGCGGCGGCGCACACACCCTGGAGGAATATTTGGAGATCACCTCCATTCCCGTGGGTCTTCGCATCACAGCCCGTCTCATTTTGGACTACTTCAACGCTTAAAAAAACGGCAGGGGGCATCCGCCCCCTGCTATTTTCATAGATTTAGGAGATTGCTATGGGTTACGTAAAGATCGCCACCGCCCACCCCTTCAGCGGTGCGCCGAAAATCAATCTTGCTTCCGTATTCGGCGCTTCCCCCAACAAGCCCTTCCTTTTGCGGATCCCCGTCACCGGTGCGCGTCCCCTGGTCTACGGTGCGGAAAACCTTCCCAACGGACTGGTACTGGAAAACAACGTCATTACGGGAAAAGTCCCTGCCGAAGGAGATTACAAAATTACCCTGACGGCGGAAAACGCCCTGGGAAAAGCAAAAAAGGAGATCACCCTCGAGATCCACCCCGGAAACGTTTTGGTCACTCCCCTTCTGGGCTTTACCACCTGGAACGCCTTCGGATCTGAGGTAACTCAGGCGGATGTGGAAAAGATCGCACAGAAGCTGGTGGAGCTTGGCATTACGGAATACGGCTACCGCTACGTCAATCTGGATTCCGGCTGGCAACACGAGTACGGCGGTGAATTCGATGCGGTCATGCCCAACGGAAAATTCCCCGATCTGAAAAAGATGACCGACAGGATCCACGCTTTGGGTTTGAAAGCCGGGATCTATTCCACCCCGATGCTTACCGCGTGGGGCTGTCCCAAGGAATTCGATTCCATCCCGGGATGCACCACGGGCGCGCCCGACCCCCGCTTCACCTCGGAAAACGGCGGCATCGGCATCGTGCGGAAGGAGCGGGAAAACGCCTTGCAATGGAACGCCTGGGGCTTTGATTATTTGAAATACGACTGGAAGCCCACCGATCCCTATAACGCGGAGTTGATGCGCCGCGAGCTGATCCGGCTGGATCGGGATTTCGGATACTGCGTCACCATCCGCGCCCTCAAGGAATATCACGAATACTGGTCAAGCTACGTATCCTCCTACCGCAGCTGTCCCGATACCCATCGGGAGTGGCCGAATCTGATCAAAATATACCGCAGTTACTTTGATTTTATGCCCTACGTAAAGAAAGGGCATTACCCCGACTTGGATCTGTTGGATCTGGGCACCTGCCGTTGCGAGGCAGTCCGCGGCAGCTTTACCGAGGACGAGGCAGTCTGCGCCTTTTCCGTCCGTGCCTTTTTAGGCTCTCCCATTCAGATCAGCAGTACCCTGGAGCATCTTGATGCATTCGAATTATCCCTATACTGCAACGAGGAGATCCTCGCCATCAATCAGGACAGTGCCTTTCACACCGCGCTTCCCGTTTACCGCGTGGAAAAGGACGGCTCTCTCCTGGACGTGTTTGAAAAGCAGCTGGAGGACGGAAGCTTTGCCTACGCGGTCTTCAATATGGGGGAGACCCGCCAAACGGTTTTGGGTCGTTTTGCAGACAAAGCCAACCTGCGGGACGTATGGGCAAAGGAGGATCTGGAGCAAAGCGCATACCTGGATCTGGACCTGATGCCGCACACCGCTTTCATTCTCAAAGCCGATCAAAAGCTGGAAAAGCTTGCAAGTGCTTCCCACGATGCATAAGTAAAGAGACGGACCGAATCGGTCCGCCTCTTTTTTTCTCTTATTCGTTTACAATACCTTTACGGGACCGACGGGACGGATGGAAAGCACCATACAAGCCCCTTCCCCGAATACGCCTTCCATTACGCTTCTGAATTCCTCCACCTTTGCATCGGGAACGAAATTCTGGGTGGTTCCGCCGAAGCCGCCGCCGTGGATCCGACAAGCGCCCTCCCCGTCCAGAAGCTTTGCGGCAAGGTTCAGAGCCACCGCCGCCCCCTGATCCGCCCCCTCCTGGGGGATCCATACGTTGCCCAGTGCCTGGAAGGAGGACTGCCCGGAACGGTTGACCAGAGTCAGGAAGCGGTCAAAATCCCCATCCTGCAAAGCCTTTGCCTGATCTACCACGCGATCCGTTTCCAAGCAAAAATGCAAAGCGGCAAGAGCGGCTTCGTCCCCTGCCTCGCGGCGCACGCGGGGAAGATCTGCCAAAAGCTCCTCATAGGAAACGCGGCACAGCTTTTCCTTTCCGAACAGAGCCGCCACCTGCTTCATACGCTGAGGGATCGCGGCGTACAGATGGGTCAGATCGGCGTGATCCCCACCCAGCTTCACCAGGCAAAGCTTATGCCCCGCATCGGCAAAGGAAAAGGGAATGGGACGGATCACGGGATCCTTCTCATCGGCAAAATCCATCATACTGATCCCGCCCACGGCACAAGCCGCCTGATCCATCAGACCGCAAGGCTTGCCGAAGTATTCACGCTCCGCAAATTGAGAGATCTTGGCAATTTCAACGGCGCCGATCCGTCCGTTGTTGTAAAGGTAATTGAAAACCGTACCCAAAAGCACCTCAAACGCCGCCGAGGAGGAAACACCGCTTCCCTTGGGCACACAGCTTTCGGTATAAGCGGTAAAGCCGCCCACGGAAAAGGCGCGGTCCAGAAAGCCCTTGGCAACGCCCCGAATGAGCGCAGAGCTTTTTCCGAATTCCTCTTGATCAATTTCAAGTCGGGAAAGACAGACCGTGTCCGGCGTAAAGCCCTCGGAGTGGATATGAACGGTATCCCCCTCCTCCTTTGCCACCACGGCGATCACGTCGTAATCCACGCTGCCCGCCAGCACTCTGCCGCCGTTGTGATCCGTATGATTTCCACCGATCTCCGTTCTGCCGGGTGCGGAAAATACCGCAACCTCTTTTTCAGCGCCGAACAGCTCCTCAAAGCGATCCAGCGCGTTTAGATATCTCGCCTTCTGCGCCGAAGCCTTTTCCCCGTAAAGCCGATGGAAAAGCTCCCCGCATTGATTCTCTTTCAGACAGGCTCTTGCCTCGTTTAGCTTCATCTCAAAAACCTCCTAAGTTTCTTCTATCATTATAAAACCGCGAAGAAGGAGTGTCAAGTACGGCACCAAAAAAATCCTCTTGAAATATTGTACGCTTTATGGTACAATATCTTCGTAAAGGAGGGATTTTTATGCCCAGATCATCCCGACAAAAACAAAAAATACTGTATCTTGCAAAATTCTTTCTGGAAGAGACCGACGAGGATCATCCCGCTACCATGGCGGACATTCTCGCCTACCTTTCCCGCGCCGGCATTGAAGCCGAGCGCAAAAGCATTTACGCAGACCTGGAGGAGCTAAGCCTCTTTGGGCTGGACATCGTGACCCTGCGTGGCAGAGGCGGCGGTTACTTTTTGGGTGAACGTGCCTTCCAGCTCCCCGAGGTACGCCTTTTGGTGGATGCAGTCCAATCCTCCCGATTTTTAACCCGCAAAAAAAGCGAAGAGCTGATCAAAAAGCTTCGCTCCCTCACCTCCCGCCATCAGTCCTCCACCCTGAGTCACACCGTTTCCGTTGCGGGGCGGATCAAGACCATGAACGAAAGTATTTACCGCAACGTGGACGCCATCGGAAGCGCCATCGAAAGCAACCGCAAGATCCGCTTCCGCTACTTCGAGTGGTCCCCCACCGGAGAAAAGCGTCTGCGCCGCGACGGTGATTACTACACGGTTTCCCCCTTCTTTCTGATTTGGGACAACGAGAATTATTACCTCATCGCCGTCGATGAAAAAAGCGGTGAAAAAAGGCATTTCCGCGTAGATAAAATGCAGAATATCGGAGAAACGGATGCCCTGCGTGAAGGCAAAGAGCTTTTTGCCGATCTCTCCCCCGCCGACTACGAAAACCGTTCCTTCGGAATGTACGGGGGCAAGGAGGAGCGGGTCACCCTTTGGTGGCGTGAAAGCCTCAGCGGCGTTTTTTACGACCGCTTCGGAAACGACCAGGTGGTTCGCAAAGCCGAAAACGGCTTCATCTCCTCTCACCGCCTGATGGTAAGTCCCGTTTTCTATTCCTTTTTGATGGGCTTCGGAAGCGACGTGAAGATCCTTTCCCCCGAGTGGGTACAAAAGGAATTCTGCGACCTTGCCAGAAAGAGCCTTTCCCCTTATGAAAGTGAGAAAAACCAATGAAAAAAGCCTTACTTTCCCTTCTTCTTGCCACTGTTTTCTGCGTTCTTTTATCCACGGGTGTCTTTGGTGCGGAGCGGGGAAAAATGACCCTGAGCGGCAATATGACCGCCATCAAGCACGGTGAAACGGTGACCCTTACGGTAGAGCTGAACAAAAACCCGGGCGTCAAGACCCTTCGCTGTACCGTTGGCTTTGATCCGCAGGTGCTGGAATTCGTTAAAGCTGAGAAAACCAAAACTCTTCCCAACTTCAGTCTGGAGGGCAAGGAGGGGGGCGTACTCCTGCGTTGGGGCTCGGATAAGGATCTCACCGCAACGGGGGAGCTTGCCCGCGTCACCCTTCGGGTAAAGGAGGACGCCATTTTCGGCGACAGTGCCGTGACCCTGAACGTTGCGGAGAATCTGTACGACGCCCAAAACGAGGCGGGAGATTCCGTCCCCTTCGATACCACGGATCTGAAATTCGTCCTGCTTTGCCCCCATAAGCAAACCACCCCCTCCATCGAGCAGGAGGCAACCTTTGAAACGGAAGGCATCCTGAAAAAGACCTGCACCGCCTGCGAAAACGTCACCACCTCGCCCCTTCCCCCTACGGTAAACAGCTGTGACGGAAGAGTGGGCGCGGACGTATCCGTGGGAGAGTTTTCCAATACGGACACGGTAGAGATCCGTCTGGAGGATCTGTACGGCACCGAGGAAGCCCGCGAAGCAAGGGAGCTTTTGGGCGAAAATACCTTTTACACCTTCCGCATCCGCTTCACCAAAAACGGAGAGGATTATATCCCCGCCCGTGATTGCAGGATCCGCCTTTCCTCCGATTATCCCCTGCCCGAGGGAACGGTCCTGTACGCTCTGACGGAAGGCGGCTCCGCCCAGGCAAAATTTGAGATTGAGGAAAGCTCTGTCTTTTTCGATTACGACAGCGTTGTTTTCGCACTGGTCAACCGTCCCTACGTAGAGCCGGTCATCCCCACCGCAACCACCACCGTCACCACCACACTGCCCCCCTCTGCCGTCTCTCCCATTGAGCTGGAACGAAAAAAAGACCTGTATCTCATTGCCTTCGGCTGCGGCGCACTGGTCTTCTGCGGAGTCGGAATGATCCTGATTTTGGGAAGAAGAAAGCGTTATTGAGCCGCTTAGCAAGTCCTCTGAGGAAAATTTATCCTCGGAGGACTATTTTTAACAAATTCTTCCGTTTTTGATCTTTTTTCCTCAAATTCCTGCGAATACAACTTGACTTTTCTTCCGTTTACATATATACTTTATAAGGTACGGCTATATTTAAAATGATATAGCTGATTGGGTACTCATTATCAAATCCCGCATCGCCCCATCGGTGCGGAAAAAAACATAAGGAGGGCTATCATGGCTCATTTAAGCGAAGCGGCTGTAGCGAAGATCAATGAGATCTGCGATCGCTATACCGACGAAAAAACACCCTTGATGATGATCCTGAGTGACATCCAGAAGGAATACGGCTATATTCCCCTGGAGGTTCAGGAACTGGTCTCCGCAAAAACCGGAGTCAGCGTTGCCGAGATCTACGGTGTAGTTACCTTCTACTCCTTCTTCTCTCTCAAGCCCAAGGGAAAGTACATCATCGGCGTATGCCTCGGAACCGCCTGCTACGTAAAAGGCGCTCAGCAGGTTATTGACAAATTTTCCGAGATTTTGAAGATCGCCCCCGGTGAAACCACCGAAGACGGTCTGTTCACCATTGATGCACTTCGTTGCATCGGTGCCTGCGGTATTGCTCCCGCAGTATCCATTAACGGTAAGGTTTACCCCAAGGTTGAGATCAATGCAATCCCCGGTATCATCGAGGAACTGCGCGCTGAGGGAGGTGCAAACGCATGATTAAGAATTTTGAAGAACTCGAAGCAAAACAGGCACAGTGTGCCAAGTGTTTGGACGGCAAGTTTAAGGGTGAAAGCGGCAAGAGATCCGTCGTACTTTGCGGCGGTACCGGCTGTCTGTCCTCCAACTCTGCCGAAATTCAGCAGAAGTTTGTTGATCTGATCCGGGAAAAAGGCATCGCAGATAAGGTAAGCGTAAACCAGGTAGGTTGCTTCGGCTTCTGTTCTCAGGGTCCCTTCGTTAAGATTTATCCCGAAGATACTCTGTACAGACTGGTTACCCTGGAAGACGTAGAAGAGATCGTTGAAAAGGATCTGATCGGCGGCGAGACCATCGAAAGACTTCTTTACATCGACCCCGTTACCCAGGAAAAGATCGCTAAGCAGGAGGACATCACCTTCTACAAGAAGCAGGTGAGAGTTGCTCTCCACGGCTGTGGCTCCATCAACCCCGAGGACATCAACGAGGCTCTGGGTGCTGATGCATTCAAGGGTCTTGCCAAAGCTCTGAAGATGGATCGCAAGGCAGTCATCGACGAGATCCTGGCTTCCGGTCTTCGCGGAAGAGGCGGCGGAGGATTCCCCACCGGTATGAAGTGGACCTTTGCTTACAACCAGCCCGACGGTGAAAAGTACGTGGTTTGTAACGGTGACGAGGGTGACCCCGGCGCATTTATGGACCGTTCCATCCTGGAAGGCAACCCCCTTGCAGTCATCGAGGGTATGGCAATTGCCGCTTACGCCATCGGCGCACAGAACGGTTATTTCTACGTTCGTGCCGAGTACCCCATCGCCGTAACCCGTCTGAAGCTCGCCATCAAGCAGGCTGAAGAGCTCGGTCTTCTCGGTGACAACATTCTGGGCACCGACTTCTCCTTCCGCGCACACATCCGTCTGGGTGCAGGTGCATTCGTATGCGGTGAGGAAACTGCCCTTCTCAACTCTATCGAGGGTCAGCGCGGTATGCCCCGTCCCCGTCCTCCTTTCCCTGCAGTAAAGGGTCTGTGGGAATGCCCCACCATCGTAAACAACGTAGAGACTCTGGCTTGTGTTCCTTACATTCTCCGCAACGGTGCTGACTCCGTAAAGCAGTACGGTACCGAGAAGAGTGCAGGTACCAAAGTATTTGCTCTGGGCGGTAAGATCAACAACGTTGGTCTGGTAGAGATCCCCATGGGTACCACCCTGCGCGAATTGATCTATGACATCGGCGGCGGTATCCCCGGTGGCAAGAAGTTTAAGGCGATCCAGACCGGTGGTCCTTCCGGCGGATGCTTGACCGAAAAGGATCTGGATACCCCCATCGACTTCGATAACCTGGTAGCAAAGGGCTCTATGATGGGCCCCGGCGGTGCCATCGTAATGGACGAAGACAACTGTATGGTAGACGTTGCGAAGTTCTATATGGAATTTATCTGCGACGAGTCCTGCGGTAAGTGCTCTCCCTGCCGTATCGGTACCAAGAGACTTCTTGAGTATCTGCAGAAGATCACCGATGGCAAGGCAACTATGAAGGATCTGGAAGAGCTGGAAGAGCTTGCACAGACCATCAAGATCGGTTCTCTCTGCGCTCTGGGTCAGACCGCAGCTAACCCCGTTCTTTCCACCTTGGCTTCCTTCCGTGACGAGTACATCGCTCACATCGAGAGAAAAGAATGCCCCGCAAAGGTTTGCAAGAATCTGATGAAGTATACCATCGAGCAGGATAAGTGCTTCGGTTGCGGCGTTTGTGCAAGAGCATGTCCCGTTGACGCCATCCAGAAGACCGATTACACCGCTCCCGGTAAGAAGCTTCCTTCCTACCAGATCAACTCTGACAAATGCGTTAAGTGCGGTATGTGTCTCTCTTCTTGTAAGTTCAAGGCAATCGTAAAGAAATAAGGAGGAAAGCGGATATGGCAAAAATTAATCTGATTATTGAAGGTATCCCCTACGAGGTTGAAGCAGGGCTTACCGTTCTGGAAGCCGCCCGTCTTTGCGGCTACGAAATTCCCACCCTTTGCGCTTTCAACCACGGTGAGTGCAACAGAGGCTCCTGCCGTGTTTGTCTGGTAGAGGTTCAGGAAGGCAGAAAGAATGAGGCCGGCGAGGTTATGTACGGTCCTCAGCGTCTGGTTGCTTCCTGCGTTTACCCCATCACCCCCGATATGAAGGTGATCATCTCCTCCCCCAAGGCTACCGCAGCCCGCCGCGCTTCCGTAGAGCTCCTTCTTTCCAACCACTCTATGAAGTGCCAGCAGTGTGAAAAGAACGACAAGTGCGAGCTTCTCCACGTGGCAAACCTCACCGGTGCAAGAGAAGATATGTTCCTCGGTTCTCAGACCGAAACCACCTATGACGACGAAGTCGGATCGTAGCCATGTCGTTCTGT